>NZ_QYUK01000011.1:998571-1301428 GCF_003590945.1 Oleomonas cavernae
CGTCTGGCTGCTGATGTTTCCCTGCTGGTGGTCGACGGCCCTGGCTGCCCCCGCGGGCAGCCTGCCCGATTGGCGCCTGCTGCTGCTGTTCTTCGTCGGCTCGGCCGTGATGCGCGGCGCCGGCTGTACCCTGAACGACATCGTCGACCGTGACATCGATGCCCAGGTGGCGCGCACCCGGGGCCGGCCCCTGCCGTCGGGCGCCGTGTCCACCAAGGCCGCGGCCGTGTTCATGGGGCTTCAGGCCCTGATCGGCCTGGGCGTGCTCCTGTCGCTCAACACGTTCTCGGTCTGGCTGGGCCTGGCCTCGCTGCTGCCGGTGGCGGTCTATCCCTTCATGAAGCGGATCACCTACTGGCCGCAGGCGGTGCTGGGCATCGCCTTCAATTGGGGCGCCTTGATCGGCTGGACGGCGGTGAGGGGCGATCTGGGCTGGCCGGCGATCCTGCTCTATCTGGCCGGCATCGCCTGGACGCTGGGCTACGACACGATCTATGCCCACCAGGATAAGGAAGACGACGCGGTGGTCGGCGTGAAGTCGACCGCGCTGAAACTGGGCGAGCGGACCCGGCCGTTCCTGTGGCTGGTTTACGGCCTGACCGTGGCCCTGATCGGCGCGGCCGGCGTCCTGACCGGCCTCGCCTGGCCGTTCTGGATCGTCTTGGGACTGGCGGCACTGCACCTGGGCCGTCAGGCGGCGGCGAGCGATTTCGACAATGGCGCCGACTGCCTGGCCAAGTTCAAGTCCAATGCCCGCCTGGGCGCAATCGTGTTCGTCGCCATCGCCGCCGGGCAATGGGCAGCATAAGGAGGATTTCATGGCTTCGGTGCATCTGACCAGCGAGAAGGGCCTGGCCCAGTCGATCCGCGCCCGCACCCATGTGCTGACCGCCGACGAGCCGCCGAGCAACGGCGGCACCGATACCGGCCCGGCGCCTTATGAATTGCTGATGGCGGCACTCGCCGCCTGCACCTCGGCCACCCTGCGCATGTACGCCGACCGCAAGAAATGGGACCTGGGGACGATCGGCATCCATGCCCGTTTCGTTCGCGATGCCGACGGGACCGAGCGGGTGGTACGGGACGTGACCATCGGCGCCCCGCTGCCCGACGAGGCGAAGGTGAAACTTGCGGAAATCTGCGAGAAGACGCCGGTCACCAAGACCCTGAAGCGGTCGATGACCATTGCCACGGTGCTGAAATGAAACTCCTGGGCATTTCGGGAAGCCTGCGCCGCGCCTCGCTGAACACCGTGCTGCTGCGTGCCGCGGTGGGCCTGGTGCCTGATGGGGTTACGCTGGAGACCGGGACGATTACCGGCATTCCGCTCTATGACGGCGACGTCGAGGAGGCCGGCGGCCTGCCCGAGGCGGTGGTCACTTTGAAGGCGCAGATCGCGGCGGCCGATGGCGTGGTGCTGGTGACGCCCGAATACAACGGCTCGATGCCCGGCGTGTTCAAGAACGCGGTCGACTGGCTGTCGCGCCCGCCCGGCCAGCCCGGCGTGTTCAAGGACAAGCCGGTGGCGATCATGGGCGCCTCGCCCGGCGGCTTCGGCACCGTCCTGTCCCAGGATGCCTGGTTGGGCGTGCTGCGCTCCCTGGGCACCAGGCACTGGTTCGGCGGGCGGGTGCTGCTGTCGCGGGCGCACCAGGCCTTCGACGCCCGGGGGCAGTTGACCGACAAGGCGGCCGAGGAGCAGGTGCGGCAGATGCTGGCGGGCTTTGCCAGGTTCGTGGGGTAGCTGCCCTGCGGCCTAAGTGCCCTTGGCTTCCTTCATCGAGGGCAGGAACACGGTCAGCACGCCCAGGACCGGCAGGAAGGCGCACAGGCGGTAGACTGTCTCGATGCTGGTCGCATCCGCGAGCTCGCCCAGGGCCGCGGCGCCGATCCCGGCGAGGCCGAAGGCCAGGCCGAAGAACAGGCCCGCCACCATGCCCACCCGGCCGGGCATCAGTTCCTGGGCATAGACCAGGATCGCCGAGAAGGCCGAGGACAGCACCAGGCCGATGACCACGCTGAGCGCCGCCGTCCAGAACAGGTTGGCGTGAGGAAGGGCCAGGGTGAAGGGCAGCACGCCCAGGATCGAGCCCCAGATCACGTATTTGCGGCCGATCCGGTCGCCGATCGGCCCGCCGGCGATGGTGCCGACGGCGACGGCGCCCAGAAAGATGAACAGGTGCACCTGGGCATCTTCGATGGTCAGCCCGAAGCGGTCGATCAGGTAGAAGGTGTAGTAGCTGGTGAAGCTCGAGGTGTAGATGAACTTCGAGAACATCAGCGCGATCAGGATGGCGATGGCAAAGCCCACCTGCCGGCGCGACAGGGTGACGCCGCCGCTGCTGGCCCGGGCCTTGGGCTTGGCCAGCATGGCGCGGCGCGCGCCGTACCAGGTGCCGACCTGCCACAGGATGACGATGCCCAGCAGGGCCGCCAGGGTGAACCAGGCAACACCGCCCTGGCCATGGGGCAGGATGAAGAAGGCGGCGACCAGCGGCCCGGCGGAGGAGCCGAAATTGCCCCCCACCTGAAACAGCGACTGGGCCAGGCCATGGCGCCCGCCCGAGGCCATGCGGGCGATGCGCGACGATTCCGGGTGGAAAATCGACGAGCCGGTGCCCAGCAGGCCGGCGCCCAGCAACAGCAGGCCATAGCTGCCCGCCATCGAAATCACGGCCAGCCCGCTCAAGGTAAAGCCCATGCCCACTGCCAGTGAATAGGGCTTGGGATGGCGATCGGTATAGAAGCCGACCAGGGGCTGCAGCAGCGAGCCGGTGATCTGGAAGGTGAAGGTGACCAGGCCGATCTGGCCGAAATCGAGCGCGAAATTCGATTTCAGCATGGGATAGATCGCCGGCAGCAGCGACTGCATCAGGTCGTTCAGGAAGTGACAGAAGCTGACCGCGAGCAGGATGCCATAGGTCGCCCCCTCGGCGGGCAGGGCCCGGGCGGCGGTGATGGCGGGGGCGGCGGCATCGGCCGTGGTGTCGCTCACGTCTGCTTCTCCCAAGGCGGCCTTTGTCGACTTGGCCACTGTCAGTCGTGCTGCATCATAGTAGGCTGGTGGCGACCTACTTACGCAGTCGGGTCTTTCTCTTTCGCGAGTGGGCCATGGTCCGGAATGTCAGGGTTGCAGATTACGAAGCCGTCCCCCGGGCGGTGCTGGCGATCGGCAACGATTATCCGGCCGGCCACGAGACCAAGCCCCACGTCCATCGCCGGGCGCAACTGCTTTATGCCCTGTCGGGCATCATGATGGTGGGCACGGCGGAGGGCACCTGGCTGGTGCCGCCGGACCGGGCGATCTGGATCCCGCCGGGCATGGTCCACGGCGTCCGCTCGACCGGCGCACCCTTAGGCGTGCGCAGCGTCCTGATCGAGCCGGGCGCCATCGCCGATCTGCCCGATATCTGCCGGATGGTGCAGATCTCGCCCTTGATCCGGGCGCTGATCCTCGAGGCGGTGGATCTGCCGGTGGAATACGAGGCCGACGGCCGGGCCGGGCTGATCATGAGCCTGCTGCTGCACGAATTGGGCGCCCTGCCGGCCCTGCCGGTGGGCCTGCCGCTGCCGGCCGATGCCCGGCTCAATGCCCTGTGCCAGCACTTCGTCATGGCCCCCGACCCCCATGCCCGGATCGACGACTGGTGCGCGCAACTGGGCATGAGCCGGCGCAGCTTCACCCGCCTGTTCAAGCGCGAGACGGGATTGAGTTTTGCCCTGTGGCGCCAGCGCGCCTGCCTCTTTGCCGCCCTGCCCAGGCTGGGCGGGGGCGAGGCGGTGACCACGGTTGCCCTGGACCTGGGCTACGACAGCGTCGCCGCCTTCACCACCATGTTCCGCCGCCTGCTGGGCCAATCCCCCAGCCGCTATTTCCGCGGCGTTGTGGAGGGGGTGGAGGCTTAGAGTGTGTTTCAAAACTCGTCATCCCGGCCTTGAGCCGGGATCTTGTGACGCTCAGGTGCCGGAAACACTGGTCGAAAGATCCCGGATCTGCGCTGCGCTTCGTCCGGGATGACGAGAAAAATCTCTCAGGCCACCTTCACCTGACGTGCTGCCAGGTCGCGCCGCTGGTTGGCGGCGTGCCAGGCGGCGGGGATGCCTAGGCTGGCGACCGCGGCGATGATGATCGCCGTCTTGCTCGGCTCGTCGAACGGGCCGAAGTGCCAATCGATGGCGCCGACGCCGTAGGCCACGATGACGTGGAAGGCGTAGACCTGCAGCGAATGCCTGCCCAGGAAGACCAGGAAGGGCAGGGCGAAGAAACGGCGCAGGCCGCGGCCCAGCAGGGCAACCGCCCGCGGCGTGGTCGCTTCCTGGGCATTGTGCAGGATCCAGGCCACGCCGTAGCCCAGGGCCGCGAAATTCACGACATAGGACAGGCTCAGGTCTTCGCGCCGCAGCAGCTTGTAGAAGCGCTCGCCCAGGGCGCCGTCCAGGGCGCCCTCGCCATGGACGATGCGCAGGCCGGCGAACAGGGCGACCACACCCAGGGCGATCAAGGCCAGGTCGCGATGCTTGGGGCCTAAGATCGCATCGGCGCTGAGCCGCCCGCTGGCGGCCGCGGCGCCCAGGACGAGGCCCGAGACGAACAGCAACTGCCAGGCCATCGGGTTGAAGAAGGCGCGCAGCGTGCCGCCGGGAACAACAGAGGCGAGGCCCGCCTCGGCAGCCTCGACCAGGGGCATCTGCAGGCCGATCTGGGCCATGAACCAGATGGCGCCGCTGATCGCCATGACGCGCAGGCCATGGCCGCTGGCTGTGGCGCGCACGATGAACGGCGCCGCCAGCAGGTAGATCATGTATTGCGGCAGAATATCGAGATAGGCGGGCTGGTAGAGCATGGCGGCCGCCGCGCCCAGGTTGTCGGCCGGCGATTGCGCCAGCTTGCCCAGTTGCCAGCCCCAGATTCTGGCGGCGTCGGGCACCAGGAACAGCATGGTCATGACCACGGCCAGGGTCAGCAGGACCATGCGGTAGAGTTCGCCCACCCGGGCGCTGGCCTTGTCCCACAGGACATCGGGGCCGCGCTTGGCCAGGATGCGCGCATAGGTAAGGCCGACGACGAGGCCGGACAGGAAGACGAAGCCCTGGGCATCCTCGACGAAGGCAAACTGGCTGTGGTGAAGCTTGAGCGCCCAGGCGCCGCCCTGGAAAGCCAGGTGGCTGGACATCATCAGGACGAGAAAATAGCCCCGCAGACCGTCGATCAGGGCAATTCTGTTGCCGGCGGGCGCCATCACAGATCTCCTCGCACACAAGCTTGCACAGCTTGGTAATGCCGGGATCGGCGATCGGTTCCCGCAGGGGCTAGGCGGCGGGCGGCGAGGGAGCGGCGGTCTCGAGGCCGCCGACCAGGCCGCCGGCGCACCACCCGGCCAGCCAGGCAACGGCCTGGTTCGGCTCGATATCGTCCAGTGCCGCGGCAAAGCGCAGGCCGTCGCGCAGGCGGTGGAACAGCATCGCCTCGCCCGCCGCCATCGCGCGGTATTGCACTTCGAGGTTGCGGCGCCAGATCAGCAGGGCGGCCGGGCCGGCCGGTGCCGGCGTAATCTCCCCCGTCTCGCGCCACATGCGCCACACGTCGTGGACGGCGTGGGCGAGGTCCAGGCCCTGCACCGTCGGATGAAAGCGGGCGCGCAGCCGTTCCCATGCCGCCGGCGCCAGGGCGGCCAGCGCCTCGGGACCGACGGTGTCGCCATCGCCGCCGTCGAAGGCCAGGCCCAGGGCCCATTCGAAGGCGGCGAGGTCGGCTGCCATGGCCTGGCCCTGCCGCGCCAGGTGCCCGGCGAAATCGGCGCCCAGCCAGCGGATCGACGGGCGGTGGGAGGGATGCGCGGCGATATAGGCCCGTGCCGCGCCCTCGAACGCGTCGGATCCCATCAGCGCGGCGGTGGCGGGAAAATCCTTGCCCAGGGCCTCAACCAGCCGGGCGCCGTAGGCAAAGCGATAGACCCCGAGCAGGGTCTCGCGATCGGTGCGGGCACTGTCGCATATCTGCGGGCTGATCGTGCCGGGTGCCCCCAGGACGTCGCGCGCGAAGCCGCGCTGCAATTGCGCCAGGGCGGTCATTGGGCGGCCTCGCGCACGGCCAGGCCTTCGGCGGCATGGCGGCGGACCTGGTCCAATTCGTCCAGCAATTCGGCCAGCGGCGGGATGTTGTCGTCACGCTCGATCATCGTCGGCACGGCGCCGAAGCGGCGCACCGCCTGGGCATAGAGTTCGAACACCGGGCCGATGATCGGCGCGTCATGGGTATCGATGATGTGGCTGCCCATCATGCTGTGGCCGGCCAGATGGACCTGGCGGATCGCCGCCGCCGGCAGCAGGTCGAGATAGGCGAGCGGATCGAAGCCGTGATTGAAGGCCGAGACATAGATGTTGTTCACGTCGAGCAGCAGTTCGCAGCCCGAGCGGGCGATCAGCGCGGCCAGGAATTGGGGCTCCGACAGGTCGGATACATTATAGGTTACATAGGTCGAGACATTCTCGATCACCAGCGGGCGGCGCAGGCGGTCCTGCACCCGGCCGATGCGGCCGGCGACATGGGCCAGCACCTCGTCGGTATAGGGCAGGGGCATCAGGTCGTGCAGGTTGATGCCGTCGATGCCGGCCCAGCACAGGTGATCGGAGATCCAGGCGGGCTGCACCCGGTCGGCCAGCGCCACGAGGTCGTCGAGATAGGCGTGATCGAGCGGGTCGCTGCCGCCGATCGACATCGAGACGCCATGCATCACCATGGGATAGCGGGCGCGCAGCCGGTCCAGCCAGTCGAGCGGCCGGCCGCCGGGCACCATGAAGTTCTCGGAAATGATTTCGAGCCAGTCGACGGCGACACCGTCCTGGTCCATGTCGTGATAGTGCTCGGTCCGAAGACCCAGGCCGAAACCTTCGATCATCGTGGCAGGGTCCTGTCGGCCATCGTCGGTGTCAAGGCGTGCGGGGCCGGCAGTGCCGGCCCCGAGCCGTAAGACCAGGCTGATCAGCCGACCTTGCCGCCGGCGGCGGTGCAGGCAGCCTCGTCCGGGGCCATGGTGAAGCCCTGGCCCTTGCAGGCGTTCTGGCCCTTGCAGGCATTCGTGGCGCTCTTACACGCACTCTGGCCTTTGCAGGCGTTGCCGCCCGTGCAGTGAACGTCGGCAGCCTGCGCGGCCATCGGCGCCAGCGCGATGGTGCCGGCCGAGAACAAGGCGGCCGCAGCGGCGGCAAGCGCGAAACCGGATTTGCTCATGTCATCCCCCTGGGAATGGAACGTTGAAACGTTGTGTTTTCCATCGCCACCAGTTCATCTGGCAACGGGAACCGACCCTGTACTCAGCGGTTCCAGGGTGTAGTTCGCCTGCCGCCGGGCGAGAGTTACAGGAAAGGCGCCGCATGAATCCCGTATTGCGACTTCAACACCCGGGCGAGGGCGAAAGTTTTCTCGCCGGCGCCATCCTGCTGCTCGGCATGCTGGCCTGTGCCGCGGCGGTTGCCGTCATGGGCCAGGACGGCGGCTGGGACCTGCGCAACTATCATTGGTATGTGCCCTTCGCCCTGCTGAACGGGCGGCTGGGCGTCGACGTGCTGCCCGCCTTCATGGGGCCGACCTTCCACAACCCGCTGGTCGACGTGCCGTTCTACCTGGCGGCAAAGGCGCTGGGGCCGCTGTGGGCCTCGCTGGGCCTGGGGCTGGTGCACGGCGCCAATGCCCTGCCGCTCTATGTCATCGCCCGCCGCGTGCTGCCGCAGGTCGGCAGGCCCATGGCGGCATTGCTGGCGGTCATCGGGCTTGCCGGGGCCATGAAAATCTCGCTGCTGGGGGCGACGGCGGGCGACAATATCCTGTCGCTGTTTGCCCTGGGCGCGATCGCCGCCTTCCTGGCGGTCGAGGCGCGGGGGTTGAAGGCGCTGGCCCTGGCCGGCCTGCTGGCAGGGGCAGGGTTCGGGCTGAAGCCGGTGCTGGCCCCCTTCATCATCGGCCTGACCGTGGCGGTACTGGCGTTTCATACCTTCCGGGCCGGGGGCGGGCGGGCGCTGCTGGTTTTCGCGCTGGCCGGGATCGCCGGCACCGTGCTCACCGGGGGCTTTTGGATGGCACGGCTCTACGCCGAATTCGGCAATCCCCTGATGCCCTATTTCAACGATGTCTTCGCGGCACCCTACGTGCCGGCCCACACCTATTCCGATCCCGGCTTCACCGCCGGCCTGCCCTGGCCCCGGGTCCAATTGCCGTTCCTGGCAGGGATTGTCGATCACGTCAGCGCCGAGGCGAGCTTCACCGACTGGCGCATCCCGCTGGGCTATGCCGGCGCGCTGGCGCTGCTGGCGGCCGGGCTGGTCAGCCGGGAACAGCGGGCCACGGCGGGCTTCCGCCTGTGCCTGGTCGTGGTGGCGACGCTGGTGCCGTGGTCGATCGTCTTTGCCATCTATCGTTACGTTCTTGCCGTCGAGATGCTGGGGCCGATCCTGGTCACGCTCGCCCTGCTGCGGCTGATCCCCTGGCGCCGGGCCGCCGGCGTGGCGGCGGCTGTCGTGCTGATCGCCGTCGTCGCCGTCACCCGGCCGCCGCCGGCGGAACGTGTCGCCTTCGGTCCTGATCTGACCGGCGTCGAGGTGCCGCCGATCGCCACGCCTGAGCGGGCGGTGGTGCTGATGGCGGGGCTGACGCCGTCGGCCTTCGTCATCCCGTCTTTCCCGCCGACCGTCCGTTTCCTGCGCTTCGACGGCTTCTGGATCGACCCGCCCGAGCGTGAGGCCGGCTACGCCCGGGAGATCCGCCGCGCCGTCGCGCAGGCGGGCGGGGCGGTCTCGATCCTGTTCGAGCCGGGGGAGGTGGCCCGGGTGACGGACGCCCTGAAAGCCTTCGACCCCGCCTTGACGATCGGCGCCTGCCGGCCGGTCCGCCACCATTTGGAGCAGCCGGGAACGAACTGGGGCAGCTTCGTGTTATGTGACGTGAATGGGCCAGCCTGACCCGAGGCCCGGCCGAACGAGGATGGTGACATGGACTGGAATGTCGGTGGTGTAACGGCCGGCCGCGAGATCGCGGTGATCGTGCCCTGCCTGAACGAGGCCGCCGCGATCGGCCAGGTGGTCCGGGGCTTCCAACAGGTGCTGCCCGAGGCGACGGTGTATGTCTACGACAACATGTCGACCGACGACACGATCGCCGTGGCCAAGGCCGCCGGCGCCGTGGTCCGCCAGGTCAGCCATCGCGGCAAGGGCAATGTGGTGCGCCGGATGTTCGGCGACATCGATGCCGACATCTACATCATGGTCGACGGCGACGGCACCTACGACCCGGCCGCCGCCCCCACCATGGTGCGCCGCCTGATCGAGGACAATCTCGACATGGTCGTGGGCACCCGCGTCGACGACGATCCGGAGGCCTATCGCAAGGGCCATCGCTTCGGCAACTGGCTGCTCACCACCCTGGTCACCAAGCTGTTCGGCCGCACCTTCACCGACATGCTGACCGGCTACCGGGTCTTCTCGCGCCGCTTCGTCAAGGCCTTCCCGGCCCTGTCGAGCGGCTTCGAAACCGAGACCGAAATCACCGTCCACACCCTGGAACTGCGCCTGGCCACGGCCGAGATCCCGACCCGCTATTCGACCCGGGTCGCCGGCAGCCAGTCCAAGCTGAACACCTATCGCGACGGCGCCCGCATCCTGAAGCTGATCCTGCGCCTGCTGATGCTGGAAAAGCCGCTGGCCCTGTTCGGCGCCTTTGCCGGCGTTTTCGCTCTGGTCTCGATCGGGCTGTTCGTGCCGATCTTCATCGACTATGTGGCGACCGGCCTGGTGCCCCGCTTCCCGACCCTGATCGTGTCGGTGGGGGCGATCATGCTCAGCGTGCTGTCGCTGATGACCGGGATCATCCAGGACAACGTCACCCGCGGCCGCCAGGAGTTGAAGCGGCTGTTCTATCTCGCCGCCGGCGAACGCGCGGCGACGGCGATCAGCCAGTCGACCGGGACCGGCCCTGCCCGCATCGCGCGGCGGGGTTGAGCAAAAAGGCTGACTTGAGCCATTCGTTACCTCTAGGATGCGGCCCGCATTCTGAATGGTGGACGAATGGCTGAACCGCTTGCCCTGCTCGACGACCTCCTGACCCGCGCCAAGCGCGCCGGGGCCGATGACGCCGACGCCATGTACTTCGAGGCGATCTCCGTGGGCGTCAACTGGCGCCTGGGCAAGCTCGAAGATCTCGAACGCTCCGAAACCCGCGACCTGGGCCTGCGCGTCTTCGTCGGCCAGGCCCAGGCGACGGTCTCGTCCAGCGAAATCGACTCGAGCGCCCTCGACCGCCTGGTCGAGCGGGCGGTGGGCATGGCCAAGGTGGCGCCGCCCGACCGCTTTGCCAGCCTGGCCGACCCGGCACTGATCGAACGGGCGCCGCGCGCGCTCGACCTGTGCGAGGACGGCGAGCCCGAACCCCAGGCCCTGCTCGACCGCGCTGCCCGGGCGGAAGCCGCGGCGCTGGCCGTCGACGGCGTCACCAATTCCGAAGGGGCGGGGCCAGTTGGGGCGCCAACCGGGTGGCGCTGGCGACCACGGGCGGCTTTGCCGGGGAATACCGCAACTCGCTCCACGGCGTCTCCGTCTCGGTCCTGGCGGGCAGCGGCACCGGCATGGAGCGCGACTATGACCATGCCTCGGCCCGTTTCATCGCCGACCTCGAGGATGCCGAAACCATCGGCCGGCGGGCGGGCGAGAAGGCCGTACGCCGCCTCCACCCGCGCAAGGCCAAGACGGCCCGGGTGCCGGTGGTGTTCGATCCCCGCGTCGCGGGCTCGATCGTCGGCCACCTGCTGGGCTCGATCAACGGCGCGGCGGTGGCCCGCGGCACCTCGTTCCTGAAGGAGAAGATGGGCCAGGCGATCTTCGCCCCCGGCATCACCATCATCGACGACCCCTATCGCCCGCGCGGCCTGCGCTCGCGCCCCTTCGACGGCGAGGGCGTGCGCGGCACCACGCGCAAGCTCATCGACGACGGCCACCTGACCACCTGGCTGATGGATACCTCGGCCGCCCGTCAACTGGGCCTGGCCTCGACCGGGCACGCCGCGCGCGGCACCTCGGGCCCGCCGACACCCTCCGCCGCCAATGTCCACCTGGAACCGGGCGCGCTCAGCCCGGCGGCACTGATGGCCGACATCGCCGAGGGCTTCTACGTCACCGAACTCATCGGCTCGGGCGTCAACGGCATCACGGGTGATTACAGCCGTGGCGCCGCGGGCTTCTGGATCGAGCAGGGCGAGCTCGCCTATGCGGTGAGCGAAATCACCATCGCGGGCAATCTCAAGGACATGTTCCTGAACCTGGTTCCGGCCAACGACCTCGTCTTCCGCTATGGCACCAATGCGCCGACGGTGCGGATCGACGGCATGACCATCGCGGGCACATGACGATCGACCTGCGCGCCGATCTCGACCTGCTGATCGCCGCGGCCCGCGCCGCCGGCGCGCTGGCGCTCGACTACCGCGCTAAGGGCTTCCGCACCTGGGAAAAGGAAGGCCACGGCCCGGTCACCGATGCCGACCTGGCCGTGGATGCCCTGCTGAAGGAGAGGCTGGGCCAGGCGCGGCCGACCTATGGCTGGCTGTCGGAGGAGACCGCGGATAACCCGGCGCGTCTCTCGGCCGACCATCTGTTCGTGGTCGATCCGATCGACGGCACCCGGGCCTTCGTCAAGGGGCGTCCGCATTTTGCCGTCTCGATCGCCGTGGTGGCTGGTGGCCGGCCGCAGGCGGCCGTGGTCTTCAACCCGGCCCTGGACGAACTCTATGCCGCTCATTTGGGCGGCGGCGCCACCATGAACGCTGCCACGATCAAGGTCAGCGACCAGGCCGGCATCGAGGGCGCCCGCATGGTCGGGCCCGAGGACATGTATCGCTCGCGCCTGTGGCCGACGCCGTGGCCGGCGATCGCCATCGCCGGCTCGACCTCGATCGCCTATGCCCTGTGCCTGGTCGCCGGCGGCACTCATGACGGCTCGGTCAGCCTGACCGGCAAGAGCGACTGGGACCTGGCAGCGGCCGACCTGATCGTGCACGAGGCGGGCGGCATCGCCTCGACCCATGCCGGCGAGCGCTTCACCTACAACCGTGTCTCGACCCGCCACCGCAACATCATCTCCGCCGGCCCGGCGCTGCACGCCCGCCTGCTGGAAAAACTGACCGAATTCAACCCCCGCCGGACGTCGCCGAGCGGTTGATCGGTTGAGCAAAAGCCCTCTCCTCCTCGGAGGAGAGGGTTGGGTGAGGAGGGATGTCAGGCGTAAGGTCCGATCTCTCCCGGCCACCACCTCACCCTCCCCATCGCTGACGCGACGGGTCCCCTCCCTCTCCCCCGCAAGCGGCGGAGAGGGAGTTCAAAGGACCTCACACATAACTGGTCGGCAGGGCGATCTCGCGTTTGAGGGTTTCCATCGAGATGTAGGCGGAGACGTCGAACAGTTCGACCCGCTGCACCAGGCGTTTGTAGATCACGTCGTAGTGTTCGACGTTGGGCAGCACGACCTTCAGGATGTAGTCGAAATTGCCGGTCAGGCGGTGAACCTCGACGATCTCGGGGATGTCCGCCAGGGCGCGGCGGAAGCCGTCCAGCCAGTCGGCGGCATGATGGCTGGTCTTCACGATGACGAAGACCGTGGTCGGCAGGTTCATGCGCCGCCGGTCGAGCCGGGCCACCACCCGTTCGACGAAGCCGTCATCCTTGAGCTTGGCGATCCGCCGCGAACAGGCGGAGACTGACAGGGCGACCTGTTCGGCGATGTCGGTGACGGCCAGGTCGGCATCGGCCTGGAGCAGGGCGAGGATTTTGCGGTCGCGATCGTCGAGCATTGATCGATTTTGCATGATTTTCCGAATAGGCGCAAATTTCAGGCGCTAAAACCGACAACAAGGGGAAAGGACGCGCGCCATTTTCGTTCAACCTGGGGCATCCTTGCGGCATGGAAATTCGGGGAGTGCATGGCATGAAGATGATCGGCCTGATCGGCGGCATGAGCTGGGAAAGCACAGCGGTCTACTATCGCCAGATCAACGAGGCGATGCGCCAGCGCCTGGGCTCGCTGCATTCGGCCGACATCATCCTGCGCTCGGTCGATTTCGAGCAGGTGGTGAAGCTGCAACGGGCCGATAGCTGGGACGAGGCGGGCGCCATGCTGGGCGATGCGGCGGCGGGCCTGGTCCGTGCCGGGGCCGATTGCGTCCTGATCTGCACCAATACCATGCACTTGGTCGCCGACCAGGTGGGCGCGCAGGCGGGCGTGCCGCTGATCAATATCATCGACGAGACGGGCCGGGTGATTGCCGCTTCCGGTCGCCGGCGGCCGCTGCTGCTGGCCACGCGCTATACCATGGAGCACGGTTTCTATACCCAGCGGCTGGGCCGCCAGGGCGGGATCGAGGCACTGGTGCCCAACGAGATCGACCGGGCCGCGGTGCATTCGATCATCTTCGAGGAGCTTTGCCAGGGCATCGTGCGCGAAAGCTCGCGGGCCCGCCTGATGGAAATCGTCGCCCGGGGCATCGCGGCCGGCGCCGATTCGGTGATCCTGGGCTGCACCGAGATCTGCCTGCTGCTCGATCCCGACGCACTGCCGGTCCAGGGCTTCGACTCGACCGCCATCCATGCCCGCGCGGCGGTGGATTTCGCGCTGGCCGCGGATCGGGGGGCGGCGCGCAGCGTCGCCTGAGGGCACTTACCCCGGCGGTCATCGCCGCCCCATTCGGGTCATGTCACAATCTGCCGGTCCCCCTCGTCAAACTTAAGACGAGGAGAAGAGACAATGGAGCAGACGACGATGGCGCTACCCCGCTGGTGGAGACTTCTGGCCCTGGTGCTGGGCCTTGGCCTGGCCGCCAACGGCCTGTTCATGCTGGCGGACCCGATGGGCTGGTACATCGCCGTGCCGGGCGTGGTCGATACCGGGCCGCCCAACCGCCACTTCATCGGCGATATCGGCGGCGCCTACCTGGCGACCAGCCTGGGGCTGATCGGCGGGGCCCTGTGGCCGCGGCTGGCGGCCGGGGGTGCCATGGTGGCGGCGATCTTTCACCTGCTTCATTCCTGGGTGCACCTGATGGATGCGGCCGCCGGGCGGTGTTCGCCGGCCCAGGCGATCGCCGACATCGGGCCGGTGCATATCCCCAGCCTGCTCATCCTGCTCCTCGCCATCGTCGCCCTGAGGAGGAAGGCATCATGATGAAGTGGCTCTGTGGCAAACTGATCGACGGCGGCGAGCGCCAGACCGGGCAGAGTGCCGAATTCCTGCGCGATATCCTGAAGTCGAGTTCGTCGGGCTTCTGGAAATTCGCCCTGTTCATGCCCCTGTCGCGCCACCGGGCCCATGCGGCCAAGGAATTGTGGCACCTCGCCCATATCGGCGCCGACATGGCGGAAGACTGCGGCCCCTGCACCCAGATCGCCGTCGACATGGCCGCCGATGCCGGCGTGTCGCCGGAGACCCTGCGCGCTGTCGTCGCGGGGCGGGTGCAGGATCTGGCCCCGCTCGAAGCCCTGGCCCTGGCCTTCGGCAAGGCGGTGTCCGCCAACGATCCGGCAGCCGAGGAGATGCGCCTGGAACTGGAGGCGGCGATCGGCCCCAAGGCCATGGCCGACCTGGCCATTTCCATCGCCACGGCGCGGATATTTCCGGCCCTGAAGCGGGCGCTGGGCCACGCCACGGCCTGTCACCTGGTCCAGGTGAAGGTCAGGCAGGCGGCATGACCGCCGCGGCCTTCGAGGCGGAACGGGCCAGGCTGATCCGCCTGGCCTACCGCATGACCGGCACCATGGCCGAGGCCGAGGACCTGGTGCAGGAGACCTACCTGCGCTGGCACGGCACTTCGGCCGCGGAGATCCGCAGCCCGGCCGCCTGGCTGACCACCACCTTGACCCGGCTGGCTATCGACCATCTGCGCGCCCGTAAGAACGAGCGCGCCCGCTATGTCGGGCCGTGGCTGCCCGAGCCGATCCTGGACGAGCCCGGGGATCGGGTGGGCGACGAGGGCCGGGCGGCGGCGCGCATCGAACTGGCCGACGACCTGTCGCTGGCCTTCCTGATGGTGATGGACAATCTGCCGCCGGCCGAACGGGCGGCCTTCCTGTTGCATGATGCCTTCGGCCACGACCATGACAGTGTCGCCACGATCTTGGGCAAAAGCCCGGCGGCGGTACGCCAGCTGGTCAGCCGGGGGCGGGCGCGGCTGAAAGCCGCACGGCCCGATATTCACGTGCCCAAGGCGGCGCGAGACGCCATCGCCAACCGCTTCATCGATGCCCTGATCAACGCCGACGGCGCCGCCCTGGCTGGGATCATGCACCAGGACGCGATCCTGCTGACCGACGGCGGCGGCAAGCGCAGCGCGGCGCTCAATCCGATCTATGGCGCCGACAAGATCCTGCGCTTCTTTGCCGGCATCGCGCGCAAGATCAAGGTCGAGGTCCGCTTCGAGCGGACCTTGCTGAACGGTGCCCCCGGGCTGGTCGCGATTGCCGAGGGCGAAATCTGGTTCGCCTTGGTGCCTGATGTTCAGGAGGGCAGCGTCGGCCGCATCATGATGGTCCGGAACCCGGACAAGCTCTCGGTGCTGACCGCGGCCTTTGCGCCCGGCCCCCTTACTCGCGGCCCAGAATCCGATCGACGATAAGGTTGCCGATCAGGCCGGCGTGAAAGTCGCGCTTCATGGCGATGGGGTCGTAGACCGTGTCGACCCAGTGCCAGAATTCGATGCCGGTCGCGGCCCGGGCCTCGGCGTAAGCGTCGAAAAAGCGGTCGAGAACGCCGGTTTTGCCTTGTTTGATATGGCCGTAGCGTAAGGAGAGCTGGCCCTTGGCCTCCTCCAGGGACTTGCCCTCGTGCAGGAAGAGATAGAGCGCCGACATGATGCCGGCCCGGTCGGCACCCGACTTGCAGTGCATCAGGGCGGGATACTCGATCGTCTCGAAGAGCTGCCTGGCGCCGCGCAGAACGGCGGGCGAGGGCGGTTCGCGCGAGGTGGCGGTGAAATTGACCAGCTTGATGCCTGACCCTTCCGCCGCCTCTTTTTCATAGAGATAGGTGGCGCAGTCGCGCTCGCCGCGCAGGTTCACGATGGTCTTGATGCCCTGGCGGGCCAGGCCGCGCACCTGCCAGCTCGAGGGCTGGGCGCCGCGCCACATCCGGGGCGAAACCCGCCGCTTGTTCCAGAAGAGCAGGCGCAGGATACCGTGGTCGATGAACAGGACCTCGAACCAGCCGACGATCCGGCCCCAGGGGGTGGAGGCATCGCCTCGGGCGAGGCGAATCTGGTTGCCCACCTTGCGGGTCTGTCGCTTGAACAAATGCCTGTCCTTAAATCCCTGGCCGGAACCCCATATAGCGATGGGACCGGGCCGCGGCAACCCGGCCCGGTTTTGCGTGAGCGAACAGTCGTGCTAGTTTCCGGCCCCGCAGAGGTAAATCAAGATTGACCACGACATCAGCACCATTGGCCGCCAGCGCCGAGGCGAAGCCCTCGGCGGTCCGTCGCTTGCTCAAAAGTGCGGTTCGCCCGCACGCCAGGCGCCTTGCCGTTGCCGGGGTGATGATGGCGATCGTGGCCGGCATGACAGCCGCCCTGGCCTATCTGCTGTCGCCGGCGATCGACGATATTTTCGTCAAGCGTGATCCCACGGCGCTGTGGATGATCCCCCTGGCGGTGGTCGTCGCATCGCTGATCAAGTCGGGCGCCGACTATGTCCAGAGCGTGCAGATGTCCTATGTCGGCCAGCGCATCGTCGCCGACACCCAGCTCAAGCTGTTCGACCGCTTCATGCGGGCCGACCTGGCCTGGATCCACGACATTCATTCCGGCCGCCTGATCTCGGCCTTTCTCTACGATGCCAGCCTGCTCTCAGACTCGGTTTCCAAGACCGTGGTCGGCCTGCTGCGCGACGGCGCCTCGGTGATCCTGCTCACCGGCGTCATGTACTTCCAGAACTGGCAACTCGCGCTGGTCGCCTCGATCGGCTTTCCCGTCGCCATGCTGGTGATGCGCAGGGCTGGGCGCAAGACGCGCAAGGTCTCGACCAAGGCCCAGGCCGAAACCGGCACCCTGGCCTCGCTGCTGACCGAACGCTTCGACGGCACGCGCCTGGTCAAGGCCTACGGCCGCGAGGCCGACGAGCTCAGGACCGTGACCGGATCGGTCGAACGCCGCCTGAAGCACCTGATGAAGGCCGTGCGCACCAAGTCGGCGACCGTGCCGCTCAATGATCTGATCGGGTCGGTCGCCATCGCCGGCGCCATCCTTTATGCCGGCGTGGCGATGCAGACCTCGGAGATGAGCTTCGGCGCCTTCACCAGCTTCATCGCCGCGATGATCATGGCCTATCAGCCGTTGCGCAGCCTCTCCAACCTGCATGTCAGCCTGCAGGAAGGCCTGGCCGCGGCCGACCGTGTCTTCGCCATGCTGGATGTCGAGCCCAAGGTGGTCGATGCGCCCGGCGCCCTGCCGATCAAGGTGACGCGCGGCGATATCACCTTCGAGGATGTCCGCTTCTCCTATAGCGACGGTACGGCCGCGTTGAAGGGGGTTACCTTCGACGTGCCCGCCGGCAAGACGGTGGCGCTGGTCGGCCCGTCGGGCGGCGGCAAGTCGACCACCATCAACCTGATCCCGCGCTTCTACGATCCGGCCGGCGGCCGCATCCTGGTCGACGGTATCGATATCAAGGCGGTTACCATCGACTCGGTGCGCCGCGCCATGGCTCTGGTGGCCCAGGAAGCGACCCTGTTCGACGATACCATCGCCAGCAACATCGCCTATGGCCGGCCCGGCGCCGCGCGCGAGGAGATCGAGGCGGCGGCGCGGGCGGCGGCGGCCTTTGACTTCATCGTCAATCTGCCGCTGGGCTTCGAGACCGTGGTCGGCGAATCCGGGGTCAAGCTGTCGGGCGGGCAGCGCCAGCGTATCTGCATTGCCCGCGCCTTTTTGCGCGATGCCCCGATCCTGCTGCTGGACGAGGCGACCTCGGCCCTCGACACCGAATCCGAGCGCCAGATCCAGGCGACCTTGCGCGGCCTGATGAAGGGCCGCACCACGCTGGTGATCGCCCATCGGCTGTCGACGATCGTCGATGCGGACTGTATTCATGTGGTCGAAGCCGGCCGCATCGCGGAAAGCGGCAGTCACGACGAACTGATCGCGAAGGGCGGCCTCTATGCACGGCTCTATGCCCAAGCCGAAGCGGAATAGGGGCATGCCGCTGGGCAAGCGGCTGGCCAAATCCCGTTTCGTCCAATGGCTGCTGCCGCACCTGATCGGCCTCTATATCCGCTTCGTGCGCGCAACCAGCCGCTTCACCGAGGAGGGACCTGGCCTGGCCGAGATGCTGGGGCGCTGGCACGGGCATCAGCCCTTCGTGCTGTGCTTCTGGCATGGGCGGCTGATGATGATGGCGCGGATGCGCAACCGTAACCTGCGCATGATCCATGTCCTGATCTCGACCCATTCCGACGGCGAGTTGATCGCCCGTTCGATCGAGGGCCTGGGCTTCAGCACGGTGCGCGGGTCGTCCAAGCGTGGCGGCTATGCCGCCATGCGCGGCCTGGTCGAGCTGATCGGCAGGGGCGACAGTGCCGCCTTCACGCCTGACGGGCCGATCGGCCCGCGCATGCGGGCGCAAGGCGGCGCCATCAGCGCCGCCTCGATGGGCGGCATCCCGATCTATCCCATCGCCGTGTCGACCAGGCGGGGCCCCATGCTCGATAGCTGGGACCGTTTCCTCCTGGCGACCCCGTTCAACCGCGGCCTCTATATCGTGGGCGAACGCCTCGACGTGCCGCCCGATCTCGATGACGACCAGTTCGAGACCCATCGGGTGGCATTGGAGCGCGCGCTCAACACGCTGACGGCAGAAGCCGACCGGCGCATGGGGCGCGACCTGGTCGAGCCCGCCCCGGCCAGGCGCCGCCGCACGTGACGCCGGCGCTGTATCGCCTGCTGACCTGGGTGGCGACGCCGTTCGTCCGGCCGCTGCTGGAACGCCGCCGCCGCCGTGGCAAGGAAGACGCGGCCCGCCTGCCTGAACGCTTGGGCTACGCCGGCCTGCCCCGGCCGGCGGGGCCGCTGGTCTGGATCCACGGCGCCAGCGTCGGCGAGGCGCAATCCGTGCTGGGCCTGATTCGCCGGCTTGCCGGTGGCACGCCGGCGGTATCGGTGCTGATGACCACGGGGACGGTGACCTCGGCCAGCCTGATGGCGTCGCGCCTGGCTGCCGGCGCCTTCCACCAGTATGTCCCGGTCGACCAGCCCCAGGCGGTCAGGCGCTTCCTCGATCACTGGCGCCCCGACCTCGCTCTGTGGGTGGAGAGCGAGCTGTGGCCCAACCTGGTGCTCGACACCAACCGGCGCGGCGTACCCATGGCCCTGATCAACGGCCGCATGTCGCAGGCCAGTTTCGAGGGTTGGCGCAAGCGGCCGGGCCTGATCCGGCCGATGCTGGACTGCTTCCGCTTCGTGCTGCCGCAATCGAATGTGGACGCCGCGCATTTCACCGCCCTGGGCGCCGGCGACGTTCGCACCCTGGGCAACCTGAAATTCGATGCCCCGGCCCTGACCGCCGATCCGGCAGCCCTGGCGCAACTCGCCGCCAGCATGGACGAGCGGCCCCGCTGGCTGGCCGCCTCGACCCACGCGGGCGAGGAGCTTGCCGCCGGCCGCGTTCACGCGGCCCTGAAAGCCCGCGTGCCGGGCCTGCTGACGATCGTGGTGCCGCGCCACCCGGAGCGTGGCGAGGAAGTCGCCGATAGCCTGGCTGCGCTGGGCCTTACCGTGGCCCGCCGCCGGTCCGGCGATGTGATCACCGGTGATACCGACATCTACCTGGCCGATACGCTGGGCGAGCTGGGCCTGTTCTACCGGCTCTGCGCGATCAGTTTCATCGGCGGCAGCCTGGTGCCGCATGGCGGGCAGAATCCGCTGGAGCCGGCGCGGCTGGGCAATGCCATCGTCACCGGCCCGCACATGGGCAACTTCAGCGAAACCCTGGGCCTGTTGAAGGCCGGCGGTGCCGTGGTCGAAGTGCCGGACGAGGCCGGCCTCGCCGCGGCCGTCGAAGCCCTGCTGTCCGACGAGGACCGGGTCGCCGCACTCGCCGCCGCCGCCAGGGCCGTGGCCCTGCAAGGCGACGGCGTGCTGGACCGCGTGCTGGCCGCGCTGAAGCCGCTGGTCGACGAGGCGGCGTCTCGTGCGCGCCCCTGATTTCTGGGCCGGCCCCGGCGACGGCGGCTGGCGCGCTTGGCTGTTGTCGCCCTTGTCGCGGCTGTGGACCGCGGTGACGCGGCGCCGGCTGGCACGGGCCCAGCCCTTCGATTGCGGCATCCCGGTCATCTGCATCGGCAATGTGACCGCCGGCGGCACCGGCAAGACACCGGTGGCCCAGGCGGTCGCCCGGCGCCTGATCGCGCGCGGGCTCAACCCGCATTTCCTCTCGCGCGGCTATGGCGGGTCCCAGGCCGGGCCGCTGCGGGTCGGCGACGGCCATGACGCGGCGGCGGTGGGTGACGAGCCGCTGCTGCTGGCCGGCGTGGCGCCGGCCTGGATCGCGCGCGACCGGGTGGCCGGGGCCCGGGCGATCGCCGCGGCCGGGGCGGACGTCATCATCATGGACGACGGTTTTCAGAACCCCGGCCTGGCCAAGAGCCTGGCCGTGCTGGTGATCGATGCCGGCGCCGGCCTGGGCAACGGCCGGGTGATCCCGGCCGGGCCCCTGCGCGAGCCCTGGGCCGATGCCCTGGGCCGGGCCGACGCGGTGATCATCAACGGCACCGGCAATGCCCCGGTGCCCGACAACGGGGCCGTCCCGCTGTTGTTCGGGCGGGTGCAGCCATTACAGCCCCGGGCATTCGCGACCAGGCCGGTATTCGCCTTTGCCGGGATCGGCCGGCCGGCCAAATTCTACGACACCCTGCGCGCCATGGGCGCCCGCATCGCTGGAACGCGGAATTTTCCCGACCATCACCCTTACACGGTGCCGGAAATCGAGGCGGTCCTCGCCGCTGCCGGCGCGGCGGGTGCGGTGCCGGTCACCACGGCCAAGGACGCGGTCAGGCTGCCGTCAGCCCTTCGCGACAGGGTCGAGGTGGTCGATATCGCCTTTGTCTTCGAGGACGAGGCGGCGCTGGACCGGCTGCTCGACCAAGGTCTTGTCGATCCGGTCTCGAAAACGCCATGACGCGGAGTCATGCTGCAACGGCGTAGGGCAGTCTTTCAAGGAGTTCAGTCATGCTCAAAGGGCGTAGTGCGATCGTTACCGGTTCGACCAGCGGCATTGGCCTAGGGATTGCCCGGGGCCTGGCGGCCGCCGGGGTGAACATCGTCATCAACGGCTTCGGCAAGCCGGAAGACATCGAGGCGGAGCGGGCAAAGCTCGAGACGGAATTCGGCGTCACCGCGATCTATTCCCCCGCCGACATGACCAAGCCCGCCGATATCGCCGGCATGGTGACGGAAGCCGAGGCCAAGCTGGGCTCGGTCGACATCCTGGTGAACAATGCGGGCATTCAACTCGTCAAGCCGATCGACGAATTCCCGATCGAGAAGTTCGACCAGATCATCGCCATCAACATGGTCAGCAATTTCCATGCGATCCGCGCCGCCCTGCCGGGCATGAAGAAGCGCAACTTCGGGCGTATCATCAACATCGCCTCGGCCCACGGCCTGGTGGCCTCGCCCTTCAAGTCGGCCTATGTCGCGGCCAAGCACGGCGTCGTCGGCATGACCAAGACCGTGGCCCTGGAAGTGGCCGAGACCGGCATCACCTGCAACGCGATCTGCCCCGGCTTCGTCCGCACGCCCCTGGTCGAGGCGCAGATCGACGATCAGGCCAAGGCCAACAACATGCCCAAGGAGAATGTCATCCGCGACATCATCCTGGCCTCGCAGCCCAACAAGCGCTTCGTCGAAGTCGAGGAAATCGCCGCCCTGGCGGTGTTCCTGTCGGGCGACCTCGCCCAGTCGATCACCGGCACCTCGATCTCGATCGACGGCGGCTGGACCGCGCGGTAGGGCAATACACGCAAACACACAGCGTCATTCCGGCGAAGGCCGGAATCCATTCTGGGGCAGCGCGCGACGTCTCAATGGATCCCGGCCTTCGCCGGGATGACGCCGAGGGAGGTGGGTCAGGGCTCGTCGATGAGCAAGGCGCGGGTTTCCGCCTCGAGGGCTGCGCCCGACTCTTCCTTCAGCTCGATGCCCGTTAATTCCCGCTGTAACGCCTCGCGGGCGAGCCAGGCGATCTTGTAGGCGGCATCGGCGATCTCGAGGCCGCCGCGGCGGATGTTCGAGACGCAGTTGCGCCTTGAATCCGGGGTGCCCGGCCGGGGCTTGTAGGTGATGTAGCAGCCCAAGGAGTCGGCCGCCGAAAGGCCCGGCCGTTCGCCGATCAGCACGATCACCAGGTCGGCACCTAAGGCGCTGCCGATGGGATCGCCGATGGCGACGCGGCCCTGTTCGGCCAGGACCACTGCATCGATCGCGAGGCTTGACCGCAGGGCATCGATCACGGCCAGGGCATTGGCCTCGACCGCGGCGGCCGACAGGCCGTCGGCGATGATGACGGCGATTTTGGCGGTGCCCAGGGCTCGCAGCCCGGCAAGGTCGTCGGGGGCCAGTTCCCGCCCCAGGTCCGGCCGGCGGACATAGGTGGCCCGGTCGCCGGCCCGGCTGCGCACCCGGGCCGCTGCCAGGCCGCGGTCGCGCACGGCGGCTTCCAGGGCGGCCATGTCGACCGCCGACCAGACGGCGTCGCGGGCGCGGGCATGGTCCAGGGTGAATTGCAGGTGCGCCTTGGTCGGCAGGCCGGCGCCGGCGCGGCCCAGGGCCACCCGGGCGGCGGTGAAGCGGCGCAGGTATTCGAGCGAGGGCGTGGCCGGGATGATCGCGGTCGGCAGGTCGTCGCTCACTCCGCCGCCTCCAGCCGGCTGGACAGGGCGGCCAGTGCGGGGCCAATGGCCACCGGCGCCGGCTTCAGGCCGCCGGCGGCGTCGGTCAGGCCCACCTGCGCCAGCCAGGCCTCGAATTCCGGGGCCCGGCGGCGGCCCGTGACCTCACGGGCGCACAGGGCGTCGTGGTAGGACAGGCTCTGGTAGTTCAGCATCACATCGTCGGCGCCCGGCACGGTGATGACGAAATTGACCCCGGCATTGACCAGCAGCAGGAGCAGGCCGTCCATGTCGTCCTGGTCGGCGTCGCAATGGTTGGTGTAACAGACGTCGACCCCCATCGGCAGGCCCAGCAGCTTGCCGCAGAAGTGATCCTCGAGCCCGGCGCGGGTGATCTCCTTGCCGTTGTAGAGGTATTCGGGGCCGATGAAGCCCACGACCGTGTTCACCAGCAAGGGCTCGAAGCGGCGGGCGACGGCATAGGCCCGCACTTCCATGGTCTGCTGGTCGACGCCGTGGTGGGCATTGGCCGACAGGGCGCTGCCCTGGCCGGTCTCGAAATACATGACGTTGCGCCCGACCGTGCCGCGGCCCAGCGACAGGGCGGCATCCTGTGCTTCGCCCAGCACCGCGAGATCGACGCCGAAGCCGGCATTGGCCGCCTGGCTGCCGGCGACCGACTGGAAGACCAGGTCGACCGGCGCGCCCTTTTCGATCGCCTTGATCGCGGTGGTGACATGGCCCAGGCAGCAGGTCTGGGTCGGCACGCCCAGGCGCTGGCGGACATCGTCCAGCAGGCCGACGACGCGGCTGTAATCCTGCACGCCGTCGGTCGCCGGGTTGACGCCGATCACGGCATCGCCGGCGCCCAGCAGCAGGCCGTCGATCAGGCTGGCGGCAATGCCGCGGCTGTCGTCGGTCGGATGGTTGGGCTGCAATCGGGTGGCCAGGCGGCCGGGCAGGCCGATGGTGCTGCGCAACGCGGTGACCACGGTGCACTTGGCGGCGACCAGCACCATGTCCTGGAGGCGCATGATCTTGGACACCGCCGCGACCATTTCGGGCGTCAGGCCGGGTGCCAGGGCGGTGAGGGCGGCCGGCGTCGCCAGCGGGGAGAGCAGCCATTCGCGGAATTCGCCCACGGTCATCGAGGCGATGGGGGCGAAGGCGTACCGGTCATGGCTGTCGACGATCAGGCGTGTGACCTCGTCGATCTCGTAAGGCACGAAGGTCTGGGTCAGAAAATCGGCAAGCGGTGCCTCGGCAAGCGCCATCTGTGCCGCAATTCGGTGCACCGCGCTGCCGGCGGCAAGGCCTGCCAGCTCATCGCCCGACCGGCGCGGCGTGGCCTTGGCCAACAGGTCGCGCAGGTCGGCAAAGACCCAGTTCGTGCCGTCGAGGAAGATGGAATAGGCCAAGGACGCGCCCCTTTCCGCCGTGAATACGAACGCATGGGACCATGGTGGGCCGTGCCCGCCGCGATCCCGTCGCTCATATTGCAGTGCAAGAAAAGGGCCAGCCGGCCCCTACATCGCCCGCTTGCCTACATCGCCCGCTTGAAGGTCATGGCCGAGCCGTCGGACTCGACGAAGCGTAACAGGCCGTCCGTGCCCACCTCGATCTTCGCCGGGCCGCCGGGGGCGGGCTGCTGCTTCTCGTCGAGGCAGGCGGTGTATTTGATTTCCTGCGCCGTCCCCCAGGTCCAGTCGCAGGTGATCGATTGCGGCCCCATCAGCACCTTCATCTTGCCGCCCTCGAACACCACCGCCGAGTCGCCGAACGAGGCCAGGATATCGGCGGCCTCCTTGGGGCTTATGGTCTTGGACGCCGTCAGGCTGACCAGGCTGGTTTCCTTGTCGACGGCCCAGCGCCCGGCGATTTCGGGTTCGGCCCAGGCGGGGGCGGCGGCGAGCGCGGCCGGGACCAGGAGGGCGAGGAGGGAGCGACGGAGCAGCATGGTAGACCTTCATCTTAGGCAATGAGCCAGTGTCACACGGGCTCCGCCCGATCGCCAGCCCGACGCGCGGGGCGGTGCCGCCGCTTGCCGGACTATTTGCGGCGGAAAACGATCGCGTTGCCTTCCGCCTTGTTGATCAGGTACAGGGCGCCGCCCTTCAACTGGATGGCTTCCCGCTCGGGGTCCAGGTCGTTGGGCTTGCCCTTGCTGTTCAGGCAATTCTTGGTCACGACCTCGTCGTCCTTGCCCCAGGACCAGTCGCATTTCGTGACGTCTTCGCCGGTGTTGGCCTCGAGCTGCTTGCCGACGAATTTCAGCGAGAACTGCTGGCTCATCTTGCCCATCTCGTCGGTCATGGCCTTGAGCTGGTCGGGCGGCAGCGGCTGCTTGGCGGTCATCAGCTTGACCGTGGCCGGCACGTCCAGGTTCCAGGTGCCTTCCAGCTTGGCATCGGCCGACGCCACCGCCGGCACCGCCCACAAGGCAAAGGACAGGGCAAGGGCGGTACGGAACTTCATCGCGAATCTCCTGACATCACCGCCTCGCGGCGGCACAGGCGTTTCCATTAGGGAAGAAATGCGGCGGATGTAAGAGGGTTTTCCCACCGCCCCAGATTCGTCATTCCGGCGAAGGCCGGAATCCATTGAGACGTCGCGCGCTGCCCCAGAATGGATTCCGGCCTTCGCCGGAATGACGATTGGGGATAGGCCCGCCGGCGGTCAGCGGCGCAGTTCGCGGGCCGCGGCGTCGAGGCCGCCGAGGGTGAGCGGGAACATCCGGCCTTCCATCAACTGGCGCATGACGTTGATCGAGCCGGTATGTTCCCAGTGCTTTTCCGGGATCGGGTTGAGCCAGACGGCGTGGCTGTAGATGTCCAGCAGCCGGCGCATCCAGACTTCGCCCGATTCCTCGTTCCAATGCTCGACCGAGCCGCCGGGATAGACGATCTCATAGGGGCTCATCGAGGCATCGCCGACGAAGATCACCTTGTAGTCGTGGGCATAGGTGTGCAGCACCTGCCAGGTCGGGATGGTTTCGGTGTGGCGGCGCTTGTTGTCCTTCCACACCCGCTCGTACATGCAGTTGTGGAAATAGAAATATTCCAGGTGCTTGAACTCGCTGCGCGCGGCCGAGAACAGCTCCTCGCACAGGCGGATATAGCTGTCCATCGAACCGCCGACGTCGAGGAACAGCAGGACCTTCACCTTGTTGTGCCGCTCGGGCACCATTTTCAGGTCCAGCCAGCCGGCATTGTTGGCCGTGGCGCGGATCGTGCCGGGCATGTCGAGTTCGACATCGGCGCCCTCGCGGGCGAATTTGCGCAGGCGGCGCAGGGCGACCTTGATGTTGCGCGTGCCCAGTTCCACGGAATCGTCCAGGTTCTGATACTCGCGCTTGTCCCATACCTTGACCGCGCGGCCGTGACGGCCCTTGTCCTGGCCGATACGCACCCCTTCCGGATTGTAACCATGGGCGCCGAAGGGCGAGGTGCCGGCGGTGCCGATCCACTTGTTGCCGCCCTGGTGGCGCTCCTTCTGCTCCTCCAGGCGCTTTTTCAGCGTCTCCATCAGCTTGTCGAAGCCGCCCAGGGCCTCGATCGCGGCCTTTTCCTCCTCGGTCAGAGTCTTCTCGGCCAGCTTGCGCAGCCATTCCTCGGGGATCTCGGCGGTGCCGTCCTCGGCGATCGACTCGATGCCCTTGAAGACCGCACCGAAGACCTTGTCGAACTTGTCCAGGTTGCGCTCGTCCTTGACCAGGGCGGCGCGCGACAGGAAGTAGAAATCCTCGACCTTGTAACTGGCAACGCCCGCCTTCACGGCCTCGATCAGGGTCAGGTACTCGCGCAACGTGACCGGTATCTTGGCCTTCTTGAGCTCGTAGAAGAAGTTGATGAACATCGCTTCCTCGCTATTGGCCGATGGTGCGCGCGGCGGCGAGCCATGCTTCGCTGCCGGCGGCAGACAAATTCTCTTTGATTCTGGTCGGGCCACTTGCCCGAACCATGATGACCCATGGATTAGCATCAGATAGATACAGCAAGGAATAGAGCTTGATCTCCTGATCGGGAAACGTCCAAGCATCAATAGTTGGTGAGTGAGTAGTACCATCGATCGAAGCGATGCTTGGGGCCGCAGGAGGGCGTACAACACCGGCGGCTGGGTGCGCGCGCAAGACTTCCATCCTGGCTGCTTCGGCATAGTCTCGATAGCCGGTTGGTCTGACAGAGTCGCTGGGTTTAACCATGTAAAGCGTTACCGCACCGCCTGGATAATTTCCGTAACCACAGGAGACATCCGTACCCGTCGACTTTGTCCCTGGATAAACAATCAGACGGGTGAGGGGAAACTCCTTTAGCGACCGTGGGCAAACGACGCGGCTCTGGCGGTGACGGATGCCGTCGCCGACAAGCTGGAAGACATCGCCGTTCTTGCTGATCAGCGGATCGGTCGGCGTGACGGCCTGGGCCGGCGATGCGATCGCGGCCAGCAGGAGAAGGCTGGCAACGGCAGCCTGCGTCCTTCGAGACGGCCCTGCGGGCCTCCTCAGGATGAGGAGGGTTTTTTTGGCATGAAGACCCTCCCCATTCCGAGAAGCCACGCGGGGCGCGGTCATCTTGTGGCCTCAGTTCGTGCGGTCGCCGCGCCGGGCGAGGAAGGCCAGGCGCTCGAACAGGTGCACGTCCTGCTCGTTCTTCAGCAGGGCGCCGTGCATCGGCGGGATCAGCTTCTTGGGGTCGCGCTCGCGCAGAATCTCAGGCGTCAGCGATTCCGCCATCAGGAGCTTCAGCCAGTCGAGCAGTTCCGAGGTCGACGGCTTCTTCTTCAGGCCCGGCACTTCGCGGATTTCGTAGAAAATCCCCAGGGCTTCGCGCACCAGCTCGTGCTGGATATGGGGATAGTGTACGTCGATGATCCGCTGCATCGTCTCCTTGTCGGGGAACTTGATGTAGTGGAAGAAGCAGCGGCGCAGGAAGGCGTCCGGCAGTTCCTTCTCGTTGTTCGAGGTGATCATGACGATCGGGCGCTGGGCCGCCTTGATGGTCTCGCGCGTCTCGTAGACGTAGAATTCCATGCGGTCGAGTTCCTGCAACAGGTCGTTGGGGAACTCGATATCGGCCTTGTCGATCTCGTCGATCAGCAGCACCGGGGCGGGGGCGGCGGTGAAGGCCTCCCACAGCTTGCCCTTGACGATGTAGTTGCCGATGTCGTGGACCTTCTCGTCGCCCAACTGGCTGTCGCGCAGGCGGCTGACGGCGTCGTACTCGTAGAGGCCCTGCTGGGCCTTGGTGGTCGACTTGATGTGCCACTGGATCAATTCGCGGTTCAGCGAGGTCGCCACTTCCTGCGCCAGCACGGTCTTGCCGGTCCCAGGCTCGCCCTTGATCAGGAGCGGGCGTTGCAAGGTGATCGCCGCATTGACCGCGACCATCAGATCCTCGGTTGCGACGTAGGACTCGGTACCGGTGAACTTCATGGAAGGCGTGTCCTGTTTGATGGGTCTTCAATCGATGACGGTTCAGTCACGGAAATAGAGGCCGTTTTAAATGAGCAAGCAAGATGCAGCCGTTTTCCGTCGCGTCAGCCGCCGCTGCCGGCGAGCCTGGTCAGCGGGAAAAGGTCCGAGCCGGTGAAGAACCAGCGCGGGCTCTGCCGGTGGCCGTTGCCCACCTGGCGCGCCAGGTCGGGCACTTTCACCTTGGCATATTCGCCGATTTCGAAGATGTCGACGATGCCGTCGCGGTTGCCCCGGGCCTGGGTGTCGGCCTCGCCGCCCAGGCCGTTCATCAAGGCGCCGGTGAAGACGCCGTGGCCGTTGATGCCGTCCAGCGCTTCCTCGCGCGAGGCGGCGCCGGCCAGGATGAAGCGGCCCGAGGCGCGCACCAGTTGCCGGCCCGTGGTGTCGTTGGCGGTGTCGCGGATGACCGAATCCTCGACCGCCAGCAGGCCGGCGAAGCAGGTGTCGAGCACCACCGCCGCACGCCAGGCCCGCAGCTTGGACAGCATGCCGATGATCTCGTCCTGGCTGACCCCCTCGGCCTGGATCGCCTCGCGCGATTTGACCGAGATGTCGTAGGGCAGGAAGTAATAGCGGCCGTCGATCGGCACGCCGTGGCCGGCCAGGAAGATCACCGCGGTATCGTCAGGTCCGGCCTGGGCCGCCAGGGCGTCCAGGGCCTTGAGGACTTCGGCCTTGGTCGCCCGCTCGTCGGTCAGCAGGGTGACCTGGCTGGCGCTGCCGCCCAGGGCGGCGGCCATGCCCTCGGCATCGGCCACGGCATTGGTAAGGGGCGGAATTTCCGGCGAGCGGAAGCGGTTGACCCCGATCGACACGACAAAGACCCGGCCGCCGGCGACCGCCGGATCGGCGGCGCTTGCGGCGCTCGTCCCGGTGCCGGGGGCGGGGCCGGTGCCGGTCGGCGGGGTCGGATCCGTGGTCGGCGGCGTCGTCGTGGTGCCGCCCAGCCCGCCACCCAGGCCGCCGCCCAGGGTCCCGCCGGTCGGCGGCGGGGTGGTCTCACCCCCGGCCACCGGGCCGGTGGGCGGCGGGGCCTCGCGCTCATAGGTCAGGGTCACGACGGGCTGCTTGGACTGGTCGACCTCGATCTCGCCGACGCCGTTGAAGGCCGACAGGCGCAATTCGTTGGGCCCCTGGCCCAGCGAGACGACACGCTCGCCGCTCTGCTCGCCGCCCACCGTGGCGGTCGAGCCGGCGCCGCCCTCGACCACGGCGCCGTTCAGGCGCACCACCACCCGGCCGATGCCGCCGCCCTGGTCGGCCGCCTTGAATTTCAGGCGGACCTGCTCGGTCGTGATGATCAGGGCATCGCCCGAACGGCCGCGGTCGCCCGGCGCCGGGCGGCATTTCTCGGCCGCGCCGGCCTTCACCTCGCAGATTTCGGTGATGGCGATCGAGGGCGGCAGGCCGCGGTCCATGACCGCGACGACGCCGCCGATCTTGGCCGCGGTCGAGGCAATCTCGCTCTCGCCCGACCGGCGCAGCTTGGCGACGACCAGGTCGCGCCGGTAGAACACGGAATAGACCTGGTCGACCGAAACCCATTCGGCGCCCTTGGGCTTGCCGTCGGCGACCACGTTGACGACATAGCCGAACAGTTTCTCGCCCCCGGTCGAATGGTCGAAGAACCCCTCGACCGTGGTGCTGACCCAGCGCTTGCCGTCGGCATGGGGGAAGAAGCTCAGGGCCTGGCGGCCGGTCTCGAGGTCGAACCAGCGGATCGTGCCGTCGCCCAGCCCGGCGACCACCCAGCCGGCCTGCTCGGCGACCGACACCGCCCAGACCGGGCTGGCCAGGTCGGCCTTCCACAGTAGCTTGCCGCCCTCGAACAGGCGCAGGCCAAAATCGGTGCCCAGGGCCAGGCGCTTGCCGCTGGCGGTGAAGACCGCGCTGCGGGCAAGCTCGTTGGGCTTCATCGGGATGGGCTTGCCGTCCAGCTTGGGCGCGGCGCTGTTGCGCCAGTCGGCCAGGCGGTCCAGGCCGGCCGGCGCGGGCGGCCGGGGCAGGCCGTCGGCCGACTTGAACTCGCCCGAGATCAGGTCGAAGACCACCGGCCGGTTGCCGCCGCGCGACAGGCCGAAGCGCACGGTCGCGCCGTCCGGTGCCACCACGAAGCTGCCGTCCACCTGGTCGCGGAAATCGGCGGTGGCGCGGTCCAGCTTCAGGCCGGGGGTGCCGGCCGCATCCAGGGTGCCCCAGGCCGGATCGGCCGCGCCGAAGGCGATGCCGCCATCGGGCAGGGGGGTCAAGGCCAGCACCGTGTCCAGCGAGACGGGCACATCGGTCGGCGTGCCGCCGGCCAGCGGCCAGCGCCGCACCATCTTGGCGCTGTTGGTCGCGCCATAGGTGCCGGCGGCCAGCACGGCCTTGCCGTCGGCCGACCAGACCACGGTCGAGAGATGGCCGGTGCGGGCGCCGTCGCCTTCCAGGAAACGTTCCAGCTTCAGGCTCCGCCCGTCCAGGATGGCGATCTTGTCGCCATTGAGGAAGCTGACCGCCAGCTTGCTGCCGTCGGGCGAGAAGGCGACATCGAAGGGCTTCACGTCGCTGGGGGCGGAATAGATGCCGACCCGCTTCAAATCGGGGCTGTAGAGGCGGACGGTGCCGTCGAGCGAGGCCGCCGCCAGCCGCCCGTCGGGCGCAAAGACAACCCGAGTGATCGCATCCTTGTAGTCGGCATCGGCCAGGGTGGCGCGCTGGCCGGCCATGTCGACGATGCGCAGGCCCTTGGCATCGTTCACGGCCACGGCGAGGCGCAGCTTCTTGGGGTCGGTATCGGGCGAGAAGGCCAGGTCGTTGATGGTGTCGGCGGGCGGCTCCGACAGGGCGATGCGCCCGGCCCAGGCCTGCTTGTCGACGCTGAAGAAATAGATGCTGGCGGTGCCGTCGGTCGAAAAGCCGGTATTGCCCGCGACCGCGATGAAGCCGCCGGAGGGGGAGACAGCGATGGCGTGCAGGGCGCCTTCCGGGCCGCTGGCCACGGGCACCCGCAGGGTGGCGTTCAGCCTGCCGGAATCGAGCGACCACAGGCGGACGGTCTTGTCGTCGGATACCGTGGCGAGCTGGCCGCCCTTGACCACGGCCATGGCATTGATCGCGGCGCCGTGCATGCCCGTTTCCACCTCGGGCTGCGGCACCACGGTGAAGCTGGAACTGGGCCTCGGCGATGACTGGGCTTGGACCAGCACCGGAGTCGAGACGGCGACGGCCGCGGCGATGATCGCCGCGGCCGCGAGGGTGAGGCGCCTGTAAGGCGTTGGGGTCATGCCGCCGGTCTGGTGATCAGGGCCGGGTCCATGGTGATCGGCTGCTCGAGCTCGAAGGTCGTGCTGCTCAGCATGGTGCGCGATTCGGCCGCGTCGTCCGCCAGGGCGCGCTGCTTGATCGCATTGGTCTCGGCCAGTTGCACCACGCCGCTGGCGCTTTGCGCCGGCGGCGCTGCCGCGACCGGCTCGGCCCGCGAGGCGACGGCCTGGGTGTCGCCCCGGTACTTGTCCTGGGTGACGAGCAGGCTGGCGGAAACGAAGCCGGGGGTGCCGTCGGCCAGGCGCACACGCATCCAGCCGCCCGAAACGCCGGTAACCTCACGCGCTTCGACCACTTCGCCGGCCTTCAGGCCGCCGATCTGGCGCGAGCTCGTGCTGGGCAGTTCGCGCACGCGGGTCGATTTGCTGGCCACCAGTTGGCGAATCGGGCCGGTGACCTGATAGCTGGAGGTGACGGGGGCCGGGGCACGGGCGCGGGGGTCGAACGAGGAGATTTCGGTCGCGGCGTAGGTGTATTCGCTGCCCCGCTCTTCCATCTTGGTGCTGACGCTCTCGGCGTAGCTGACTTCCCACTCGAACTTGGTCTTCACGTCGGCCAGCTTGGCCCGCGCCTGGTCGGCGTTGATACGGCCGGCCTTGTAGTCGGCGCGAATCCGCTGGGCTTCGGCGGTGCGGCAGGCCCGTACCGCGCGGAAGGCCGATGTGGTGCGGTCGATCTGGCTATTCTCGGTCGCGAGATCCTTGTAGACGCCCTGGACCAGGACGGTGCGGTCGGTATTGGCTTCGGCCTTGGCGGTGTAGTAGCCGGCGGCGGCCCCCGCGACGGCGCCGACACCGGCACCGATGGCGGCACTCTGCGCATCGCCGCCGATGAGGAGGCCGGTCAGGCCACCCAGGACGGCACCACCGATCGCGCCTTCGATCATCGCCTGGTTGAAATAGTCGCCGATGGCCGTGAGCTGGCCGCGCTGGCTGCTGCACGGATCGTTGGCGGCGATCTGGCCGCCGGGGGCGGAACTGTCGGGCACGCAGGCCGCAAGGCTCGGCCCCAGGAGCAGGCTCACGGCCAGCAACGCGGGCAAGCGGCGTTTCTTTTGGGCGGCTGTCGCCAGCATGATTTGGATCCCCCTTAACGCTGTCGTGAAACTCTAGACCAGATAGGAGCGTTTTGCACGGTCAGGCGCTGTGACCTGCGTCACGACCGGCAGATTTTGCCCGCAAGCGCCACCCGATGCCATTTGAAAGCCCTTGGATTTCCTGGGTTTTCGCGATTGGTCCGCCCCTTGCACATACCGGCCATGAAGGCTGCCGATGATCGGGCGCCGTCCAAATTTCAAGGAAAACGCCATGAGCTTCGTCGGCTTCTTCTCCACTTCCCTCTCGGGCCTCAATGCCCAGGCCCAGGCGCTGGGGGCGATTTCCAACAATATCGCGAATTCACAGACGGTCGGCTATCGCCGGGTAGATACTCGGTTCGAGGATCTGGTGACCCAGGCCAGCCAGAGCCACTACCAGCCCGGCGGCGTGGTCGCCTCACCGCTCTACGTCAATAGCGCGCCCGGGGTGGTCGAGACCACCGGCACCACGACCAACCTGGCGATCACCGGCAACGGCTTCTTCGTCGTCTCCAAGCCGACGGATGTCAGCGGTTCCACGGTCTCCTTCGGGGCCCAGGACTATTTCACCCGGGCCGGCGATTTCCAGATCGACGACAACGGTTACCTGGTCAATGGCTCGGGTTACTACGCCCAGGGCTTCACGATCGATCCCGCCACGGGCCTGACCACCGGCTCCATCGGCCAGGTTCAGGTCACCGAGCAGATCATGCCGCCCAAGGCCAGCACCGGCGTCACCTATCGCGCCGACCTGCCGGCCGATGCCGCGGCCGGCGCGCAGCCCCCCTCGTCGGTCGATGTCTTCGATTCGCTGGGCAGCGCCCATTCGCTGGACCTGACCTGGACCAAGGGCGCTGCCGCCGGGGCCTGGACCCTCGACCTCGCGGCCCCTGACGGCACGGCCACCGCCGGCCCCTTTGCCGTCACCTTCGACGGCGACGGCCTGCTCGCCTCGGTGACGCCGTCGCCGGTCAGCATCGATGTGACCTTCCCCGGCGCCACCCCCCAGACGATTGCGATCGACCTGGGCGCGATCGGCTCGGCCAGCGGCACGACCCAGTATTCCGGCACCACGATCGACCTGGTCAACCTGGCGTCCGACGGCTTCCCAGCGGCGGCTTCCGCGATGCGACCATCGATTCGACCGGCCGGGTGTCGCTCAACTACGACAACGGCGAGAGCAGCGTCGGCTTCCAACTGGCTCTGGCCCGCTTCAACGCCCCGCAGAACCTGCAGACCGTCGAGGGCAGCGCCTTCCTCGCCACCGGCAATTCGGGTGCCGCCCTGGTCGGCAAGCCGGGCGAATCCGGGCTGGGCAAGCTGACCGGATCGGCGGTCGAATCCTCGAACGTCGACATCGGCAAGGAATTCACCGACCTGATCACCACCCAGCGCGCCTATTCGGCCAACGCCAAGGTGCTGACCACGGTCGACGAAATGCTGCAGGAAATCCTCAACGTGAAGCGTTGAGGGCCGGCTGAAGCGGGAGACGTGTCATGAGCCTGAACGGAGCCATGAGTGCCGCCCTGTCGGGCCTCAACGCCCATCAGCGCGCGCTCCAGATCGTCAGCAGCAATGTCTCGAATGCGCAGACCGCGGCTTATACCCGCAAGTCCGTGACGGTGCAGGCGCAGGACAATCCCGGGCAAGGGGTGACCACGATCGCGGTCACCCGGGCGACCGATGCCGCCCTGGCCCAGGACCTTGTCGCCTATACCGCCCTGGCCGGGCAGACCGGCGCCCAGGCGAGTTACATGAAGCAATTGTCGAGCCTGTTCGGCAGCGCCAACGGCAATGCCGACCTGGCGACCGCGACCGAAGACTTCACCTCGGCCTGGGCGGTGCTGCAGGCCAGCCCCGACAGTGTCGAGGCCCAGGCGGATGTCGTGGCCAAGGCCGCGGCGCTGGTCGATACGGTCAATCGCCTGGCCGAGGGGGTCGACAAGGTCGACGCCCAGGTTCAAGCCGATACCGGAGCCGCCGTCGACGATATCAACGGGATTCTGACCGATATCGACAGCCTGAACGACCGCATCACCGCCGGGCGACGCGAGGCCGGCGACACGGTCGAGCTCGAGGATCAGCGCGATGCCCTGGTGCTCAGGCTCTCGAACCTGATCGACGTCAAGACCATCCCCGGTCGGACGGTGGCCTGGCGGTCTATACCGCCGGCGGCACCACCCTGGTCGATCAGTCGGCCGCCAGGCTCACCTATGACGGCACCGATGTCACCCGGGCCGGCGATGCCCAGCCGCTGACCGGCACGATCCGGTCCGGCCGGCTGGCCGGGCTGCTGGCCCTGCGGGCCGACGGCCCCAGCGCCGAGGCGGGCAGGGGCGTGATCGACGAGTTGCGCGATCAGCTTGCCGGATTTGCCGGCCTGTTCACCGATACCGCGGCTGGCAGCTTCGCCGCTGCCTATGACGGCGCCACGCCGGTTGCGGCGGGCGAACTGGCCTCGGGCTTCTTCGTGGCGACCGGCAGCGGGCTCGCCGTCAACCCCGCGCTGCTGGACGGCACGGCGACGGTCAAGCAATCGGGCATCGCCGCCGCCAGCACCGCCATGACCGATGCCACGCGCGGCTTTGCCGCCACCGGCATCAGCCTGACGGGCGAGGATTATTCAGGCATCGCCGGTGCGATCACGGCGGCGCTCGCCCGCGATGTCGGCACCGTCACGGCGAAGGCCACCTTGTCGGAAGCGACACGCGGCGAGGCACAAACCCGCTTCGCTGCCGCGGTCGGCGTCAACATGGACGAGGAACTGGCCAATCTGCAGGTGCTGCAGAATGCCTATGCCGCCTCGGCCCGGGTGATGCAGGTGGTCAACCAGCTCTATGACGATCTCTTCGGGATCATGAGGTAACGGCCATGCTCGCAGTCTCGTCCTACGGCTCGCAGCTTCTGGCGCTGGCGAGCATGAAGCGCAACCAGGCGGATTTCGACACCCTGTCGCAGCAGCTCGCCACCGGCGTGAAATCGGCCGATCTGTCGGCCTACGGCGGCACCGATGCGCAGCGCATTCTCGACTCCCACCAGGAGGTGGCGCGGCGGACGGCCTACAACAAGGGGATCGACATCGTCGAGCCGCAACTCAAGGCCTATGACCTTCAGTTCGGCCGGATGGAAGACCTGGCCACCCTGGCCGAGAAGGCCCTGGGCGGGCAGGACAGTTATGATGCCGACAATGTCGCCCAGTTGGGCACGCAGATCGACAACGTCCTGCGCGACCTGACCAGCCTGCTGAACGAGCGCGTGGCGGGCCAGAATGTCTGGGGCGGGCGCAACAGCGACACCCTGCCGGTCACGGACCTGACGACGCTGCCGACCCTGGCCGCCGCCGATCCCTTCGTCGCCGTCGGTGATCCGGCGGCCGGCGACTACACCTTGCCGGACTATCACGCCGGCGCGCCCGGCACCGATCAGGCGGCCTGGACCAAGGCGGTGTTTTCGCCCGAGACCGGCAGGACCGTCCAGTACGGCCAAGTCGCCAACGAGCCGGCGATCCAGCGCCTGGTTTACGCCCTGCGCCTGGCCAAGAGCGGCGTGGAGGCGGCACAGGCCGCGGCGACGCCGGCAGCGGCCGAAGCCGCCTTCGACAGCTTTCGCCAGCAGTCGATCGATGAGTTGTCGTCCAGCCGCAACGGCCTGCGCGCCCTGCGCGCCGACGTCTCGACCGACCTCAAGTCGATCGCCGACAGCCGCGAGGCCAACACGGCGATGATCAACCTGATGCAGGACGAGCACAGCAATATCGTCAATGTCGACAAGACCGAGGTTGCCGTGAAGCTGACCCAGGTGCAGGCGCAATTGGAGGCGACCTACAAGGCCACCGCCGCGCTCACCCAGACCTCGTTGTTGAAATACCTCTGACCGGCATAGCGCCGGTCGGAATAGCACTGACCGGGGGCCGTCAGGCCTCGATCTCGACACCCGACGACTGCCTGTTACCGCCGGAGCGGACGGTGACTGCCGGGGCTGTCGTCTTTTCGCCGGCCGGCTGCCTGGTTTGGTGCGTCTGCTGACGGCGATATTCCCGCACGATCGTCTCGCTGGGGAACTGGGTGACCACCTCGCCGGTGGCATCGTCGCGAACCTGCATGATCATCAAGCCCAATTCACGATCGAACGAAAATCGCGGATTGAAGTAGGTCGGTGCGGCCGGGCTTACCGGCTGCGCGCTTTGCGCCTGGGTCGCCGAACCAGCCTGCACGGCAGCGACCCCGGCCGATGCCACCGCCGGGGGAGAGGGGATTGCGCACCACCGATGCCGAGGCTCGTCACCATGATCGAAAGGCCCATTGGGCAGGGTGGCGCCAGCCACCTGAAAAGCGCCTCAAAGTTGCCCAACATCCTTTGCGCGCTTGTGGGTATTTTTATCCCCAATTCGGTGAGAGTCAAGCGGGCAGGGAGATTTTGCCTATCTGTCGCAGGCCGCCCCGTCAGGCTGGCAGAATCTGCCGGCCGGGGCTGGGGCCAGTTTTGACTGCGGGAGAATATACGTTGTGAATCAATTAGTTGACCGTTATTTGACACTTGGCACGGTGCTTGAAATGTCCCCAGCGAACCGCCGCGACAGAACGAGGCGGCCGCCACACCTAGAAGGGACAAACCAATGGCTGATATTGCACTCACCTCGACCACCCGGTCCAACCTGCTGTCGTTGCAGCAGACGACCGATCTCGCCAACCGTACCCAGGGGCGGCTTTCGACCGGCCTGAAGGTCGCCAGCGCGCTCGACGACGCGGTGGCCTATTTCCAGTCGAAGGGGCTGAGCGATCGGGCGGCGGACTTCACCGACCGCAAGAACGACATCGACCAGGGCATCTCGTCCCTGAAGGCGGCGGTCAACGCGACCGAAGCCGGCGACAAGATCCTGAAGCAGCTCAAGGGTATCGCGATCTCGGCCAAGACCGCCGACGATACCACCAAGGCTGACCTCTCGGCCCAGTTCACCGACCTGCTGGACCAGTTGAACAGCCTGTTCGGCGATGCCTCGTTCCAGGGCACCAATCTGGTGAACTCGACGGTGCAGGATCTGACCATCCGCTTCAGCGAGGCGACCACCTCCGAGCTGCAGATCAACGGCCGCGACCTGCGGGCGGGCGCCCTGTTCACCGCAGCCGCCAACGCCTCCGATACCGGCTCGGACATTTTTGCCGCGCTGGTCGGCGGCTCGTCCTTCACCGCCATCGCCGCCTCGGCGCTGGTCACCACCATCAACGATCTGGCGAACACCGTCGACGGTGCGGTTTCGACCGTGCGCGCGGCGGCGGCCAATCTGGGCTCGAACATCACCCTGCTCCAGACCCGCCTCGATTTCTCGAAGAACTACATCAACACCCTGACGGAAGGCTCGGACAAGCTGCGGCTGGCCGACCTGAACGAGGAGGGCGCCAACCTGGTGGCCCTGCAGACCCGCCAGCAGTTGGCACTTCAGGCGTTGCAGTTCGCCGGCCAGAACGAAAAGGCCGTCCTGCAGCTCTTCCAGTAATCGCAACACCCAGACACGTGGAGATTGACCAATGACCAACACCAAAGCCGCCCTGTCGGCCCGTGAAGAAGCCGCCTATCCCTTCCTCGAATGCGCGGTGCTGCTCGATCATGCGCGCAAGGGCGGCGACGCCCTGCCGCTGGCCGATGCCCTCGATGTCAACGCGGCGCGCTGGATGACCGTCGCCAACCGCGCCACCGGCCGGGCCAACAGCCTGCCGGCGACCACCACGGCGTTCTTCGACCGGGCCAGCCGCTTCATGGTCGAAGCGGCCCGCACCCTGCGTCACCAGCGCGACGAAAAGGTCATCGACATGATGATCCACATGAACCTGAACATGTCGGAAACCATCCTCAGCACGCACTGAGGCCGGCATGAACAGGCGATGGCGGCCGGAACCCTGAGTGTTTCGGCCGCTTGTCGCTCGAGTATTCCGGGCAGAGACCTTGCACGGACACCCTGCGTCCTTCGACAAGCTCAGGATGAGGGGAATTTTTGTGGCAAAAAGATTCACCTCATGGTGAGCCTGTCGAACCACGCAATCAGGTCGATCCCACTCGACTATCCGAGATCGGCCCAGTTCAGGGCATGATTGGCGGCGACCGGGCGCAGCAGGATGCGCCCCGCCACCTTGTCGAGCTGGTCGGGTGAAATCCCGTCGCCGGGGCGCAGGGCCACCAGGCTGTCGAGATCCAGGCGGATGCCGGCGGCGAGATCGCGCTTTGCGCACAGGCTGCGCTTGGCCACGGCCGCGACATTGCCTTCGCTGGCTGCCGGCGCCTTCACCCCGTTGCCCAGCGCCCGCTCGATCAGGCGGATGCCGCGCACCAGGGCGCCCAGCGATTCCGGCGTGGCCGAGGTGCGGTGATCGGGCCCGGGCAGGGACTGGTCGAGCGTTACATGTTTTTCGATGATGGCGGCCCCCAGGGCGCGGGCGGCAAAGGCCGTCTCGTTGCCCAGGGTGTGATCGGAATAGCCGGTGACGACATCGAAACGCGCCGCCATGGTCGCCATCGCGCGCAAGTTGGCATCCCTTGGATCGGCCGGGTAGTTCGAGGTGCATTGCAGGACCGCGACCGGGCCGCTGCCGGCCCGGGCCAGCACGCCGAGTGCCGCCTCGACTTCCGTCAGCGAAGCCATGCCGGTCGACAGGATCACCGGCAGGCCGGTGTGGCCGACCGCGCTGAGATGCAGGTGGTTGCGCACCTCGCCCGACGGCACCTTGATCATGGGCATGCCCAGCGAGACCAGGAAGGCCAGGCTCTCCTCGTCGAAGGGGGTCGAGAGGAACAGGATGCCGCGGGACCTGGCGTAATCGGCCAGGTCGCGGAAGACCTCGAAGGGCAGTTCCAGGGCGCGCAGCAGGTCGGCCTGGGTGCCGTCGCTGCCGGTGGTTGCTTCCTGATAGGCGGCCTTGGGGGCATCGGCCCGGGTCAGGGCCTGGGTGCGCCAGGTCTGGAATTTCACCGCATCGGCGCCGGCCGCAGCGGCCGCGTCGATCAGGGCACGGGCCAGGGCCGGGTCGCCGTTATGGTTGACCCCGGCCTCGGCGATGATGAAGCAGGAGGCATCGCCGCCGATCGGGCGGGGGCCGATGTGAAAGGCGCCCATCAGGCGACGTCCCGGCCGCGCATGGGCCTGGCCGGCACCCCGATCACGGTGAAGCCGGCGGAGACATCATTGGTCACCACCGCGCCGGCGCCGACACGGGCACCGCGGCCGATCACGATCGGCCGGTCCGGCCGGCCGTTGCTGACCACAGCGCCGATCCCTAAGAACGCATCGTCGTGAATCGCGGCATTGCCGGCGACATGGACGCCGGGCGCCAGGCTGACGAAATCGCCCATCACCACGTCATGGGCGATGGTCACACCCGGATTGATCAGGACATGGGCGCCGAGGCGGATGTTCACCGTCAGGCTGACCCCCGGCAGGATGATGGCACCGGCGCCGATCACCGTATCGTCGGCGATGGGGGTCGCGGGGTCGATCAGGGAGGTGGCGGCAAGCCCGGCCGCCGCCGCTGCCGCGGCCAGATGGCGGCGCAGGGCACTGTCGCCGACGGCGATCGAAACCTCGGCCCCGGGCCAGCGCGCGACGGCGCCGTCGAGGGTTACCACCGGATGGCCGCCCAGCGTGCCGGGGGCGCGATCGACGAAAGCGGTGACACGGCGCCCCAGGCGCTGTGCCAGGAAGGCAGCCTCGCGCGCCAGGCCGCCGGCGCCAAAGATCAGCAGCGGACGCTCGCTCACCGGCCCAGCCCTCCCGGGACCGCGCCGAAGACGGTGCGATAGTCGGCATTGGCCTGGGCGAATTCCGCCTTCTGGCCGACGTCCAGCCAGTATTCGTGCATGGGGAAGGCCACCACCTTGCCACCGGAATCGACCACCCGGTCGATCAGGGTGGGCATGTCGATCGGCTCGCCCTGGTCGATTTCCTGCAAGGCTTCGGGCGAGAGGACATAGACGGCGGCATTGACCATGAAGCGCAGTTCCGGCTTTTCGGTGATGCGGGCGACCAGGCGCCCGGCCAGGTCGACGGTGCCGTACGGCACCTGCACCCGGTATTCGCGCACGCACAGGGTTACGTCGGCGCGCTGGCTGCGGTGATAGTTCAGCAACTCGTCGTAGTCGACATTGGTGAGCAGGTCGCCATTGGCGACCACGATCGGCTCGATCACGGCGTCGCGCACCAGGCCCAAGGCGCCGGCGGTGCCCAAGGGGCGGTCTTCCTCGATATAGCGGATCTCGGCGCCGAAGCGGCTGCCGTCGCCGAAATAATCTTTGATCTTCTGGGCCTGGTAGTGGACCGAGATGAAGAAGCGGGAATAGCCGTGGCGCAGGAAGGATTCCATGATCGTCTGCAGGATCGGCCGGTCGCCCACCGTCAGCATGGGCTTGGGGGTGTCGTTGGTCAGCGGCGCCAGGCGCTTGCCGAAGCCGCCGGCCATCAGCATGACCCAGCCGTCCTTGCGCCCCTCGACGATGGCCGTGCCGTCCAGGGTTTCGATGCCGGTGATGCGGCCCAGCGCGTCGAGCTGGGGCAACTGCCGGATGTGGTGCTGGCGGCAGCGGGAATAGAGTGCGAACAGCTCGGCCGTCGACACGCCGGCACGCTTGGCCAGGGGCCTCGCGTTCATGATCTTCTCGATCGGGGCCTCGAACGAGGTGCCGGCCAGGATCGCCCGGCGGACGTCACCGTCGGTCACGGTGCCGACCAGGCGATTGTCTTCGTCGGCGACCAGGCAAATCTTCACCGGTGCCGCGTTGAGGGTCTCGACTGCCCGCTTCAGCGGCCAGTCGGGACGCACCAGCATCTGTCGCCAATCGGCCATGCGATACCCGTTCCCTTAGCTATCACGGGGCTCATTAAACGCTGGACAAGGTTAAAAGATCGTTGGCCACCGGCAGATGGTCGGCCAGCCAGGCGCTGGACGGCAGGTTCACCAGTCGGGCGATGATATCCAGCGCGACGGACAGGGAGCCGGTGCGCGGCGCCGCGTTGAAGGCGGGCAGTTCGTGCATCGGCACCCAGGCCGGGCGGGTGTCGATTCCCATGGCGTTGGATTGGGCCAGCACGGCGTCGCGCGCAGCCTGATCCTCGACCAGGGCTGCGTTCAGCCAGAAAATGCTGCGGTCGCCCTGGGGCTCGTCGAGGAAGGTCACCCCGTCGAGGCCGGCCAGCGCGCGCCGGTACCAGGCCGCGACCCGCCGCTTGGCCGTGATCAATTCATCCAGGGCCTCGACCTGGGCCAGGCCTAAGGCGGCGTTCAGGTTGGGCAGGCGATAGTTGAAGCCGACCTCGTCATGCAGGAACTGCCAGTCGTGCTTGACCCGGGCGGTGGTGGTCAGGTGTTTCAGCCGGCGTGCCAGGGCTTCGTCGTCGGTCACGATCATGCCGCCGCCGCCGGTGGTGACGATCTTGTTGCCGTTGAACGAGAAGGTGCCGATGCGGCCCACCCCGCCGCAGGGACGCCCGCGATGCAGGGTACCCAGGGCTTCGCTGGCATCCTCGACCATCGGCAGGTCCCAGCGCAGGCACAGCTCGGCGAGCGCGGTCAGGTCCGCCGCATGGCCGAAAATATGCACGGGCAGCACCGCCGCGATGCGCCGGCCCTCCAGGAACAGGCCGTCCGGCCGCCGCACCGCCCTGGTGCGCAGGAAATCGTCGAGAGCGGCGGCATCGAGGCCCAGGGTCGTCGGCTCGCTGTCGGCCAGCAGGGGGGTGGCACCGCAATAGGCGATGGCGTTGGCGCTGGCCACAAAAGTCAGGGTCGGGCAGACGACCAGATCGCCAGGCCCCACGCCCAGGGCGTGCAGGCTGGCATGCAGGGCCGCGGTGCCGTTCACGGTGGCGACCGCGAACCGGGTCCCGGCCCGTGCCGCCATCGCCGCTTCGAAACGATCGACATAGGCGCCGACGGAGGAGACCCAGCCGGTATCGAGGCAGTCCTTCACATAGTCCCATTCGCGACCCCGGAACACCGGGGTGTGCAGGGGCACCTGGCCCTCGAGGCACAGGTCGTCGCGGATGATCCGGCGCAGGCGATCGGAGAGGGGGTGCATCACTGATTCATCTCGATAAGGCCCTCTCCGCCGCGCGCGGGGGAGAGGGAGGGGACCCGTCGCGTCAGCGATGGGGAGGGTGAGGTGGTGGTCGGGCAAGAACGTGCTCTATGCCGCCGACCCACCTCACCCCACCCTCTCCCCCCTGAAGGGCGGAGAGGGCTACTTGGGATCGACGGGGTTGCGTGGTTCGACAGGCTCACCATGAGGACAATCTTTTTGCCACAAAGACCCTCCTCATCCCGAGCCTGTCGAAGGACGCACATCGGCGCTGCCATCCCGGTCTCCTCAAATATTGTACTGCCCCGCCTTGTAGCGGGCGAGGTTGGCGGGGTCGCGGAACCAGTCGACGGTCTTGGCCAGGCCGCGCGCGAGGCCGTCACGGCCGCCATGGGCCGGGCGCCAGCCCAGCAGGCGCCGGGCCTTGTCGTTTGATGCCCACAGGCGTTCGACCTCGCTGGCGGCGGGGCGCAGGCGCTGGTCGTCGGACTCGATGTCGAGGTCGCAGCCGATCACCTGCGCGATCAGGCGGGCGGTGTCGCCGATCGAAATCTCGAAGTCGCTGCCGAAGTTGATCACTTCGCCGGCAATCTCGCTCTGGGCCAGGGCGATGAAGCCGGCCACCGTGTCGTCGACATAGTTGAAGTCGCGGGTGGGGTGGACGGCGCCCAGCTTGATCCGCCGCGTACCCGCCAGCAACTGGGTGATGACCGTGGGGATCACCGCCCGGGCCGATTGGCGCGGGCCATAGGTATTGAACGGCCGTGCCACCGTCAGCCCCAAGCCGAAGGCGGCATGGAAGGAGAGGGCGATCTGGTCGGCGCCGATCTTGGTGGCGGAATAGGGCGATTGGCCCTGTAACGGGTGGTCCTCGGTGATCGGCACGAAGCGGGCGGTGCCGTAGACTTCGCTGGTCGAGGTATGGACCACCCGGCGCACGCCCAGGTCGCGGGCGGCCTGCACCACGTTCAGGGTGCCGGTGATGTTGGTATCCACATAGGAGGCGGGCGAGTGATAGCTGAACGGGATGGCGATCAGCGCGGCCAGGTGCAGCACCGTGTCGATGCCGCGCATCGCTTCGCGCACGCCGTGGGGGTCGCGGATGTCGCCGGCGAAGACCTCGAACTTGCCGCGCACGTCGGGCGCGGCATTGTCCAGCCAGCCCCAGGAATTGAACGAGTTGTAGAAGACGAAGGCGCGGGTGTCGAAACCCTGGCGCACCAGGGCCTCGACGAGATGCGAGCCGATGAAGCCGTCGGCACCGGTGACCAGGATCTTAGCCGCCATGACCATTTCCATGCGCGGGTTGCAGCCCGCTGTTAACCATGTCCATGCTGTCACGGGATCGTTAAGGAACTCTTCAGGCTGTTGGGCGAGTTTTGGGCATGATCGACGGCCAGCGTGTACTCGCCCTCATTCCCGCCCGCGGCGGCTCCAAGCGCTTGCCGGGCAAGAATGTAAGGCCCTTTCGCGGTCGCCCCCTGATCGCCTGGAGCATCGAGGCCGCCCTGGCGGCCGCGGCGGTCGACCGCCTCGTGGTTTCGACCGACGACGATGCGATCGTCGCTGCAGCGCTCGCGGCCGGGGCGGAAGTGCCGTTTCGCCGCCCGCCGGCGCTGGCCGGCGACGGTGCCGGTTCGGTCGATGTCGCCCTCCATGCCCTGGATGCCCTGGGCGATCCCGCCCGGATCCTCCTGCTGCTGCAACCGACCTCGCCCTTGCGCCAGGCCCAGGATATCGACGCTGCCCTGCGCCGCCTGGCCGATGGCGCGGCCCCGGCCGTCATCGGCGTGACCACGCCGTTCAAGCCGCTGGGCTATCATGTCCGCCTCGGGGCAGGGGACAAGGTTACCCCGGTCGAGGTCGAGGGGGGTGACGAGATCCGCCTGATCAACGGCGCGCTCTATGCCATTCGCGTCGACGTGCTGCGGCAGGCTCGCGATTTCGCGCCGCCGGGGACCGTCGCCTTCGAGATGCCGTTCGAACGCTCGATCGACATCGACACGGCGCTGGACTGGCAACTGGCCGAGGCCCTGGCGCCATGAGCAGGATCTGCGTCGTCACCACCACCCGCGCGGAATACGGCCTGCTGGTGCCCCTGCTGCGTGCCATTGCCGCCTCGCCCAGGCTCGACCTTCAGCTCGTGGTCAGCGGCACCCATCTCGACCCGGCGCACGGCCACACGATCGGCGAGATCAAGGCCGACGGCTGGAAGATCGATGCCGCCGTCGAGATGCCGATCGGCGGCGCGGGCGTCCACCAGGTGCGGGCCTTGGCCAAGGGCCTGGAGGGGTTCGGCCGCGCCTTCGCCCGGCAGAAGCCCGATGCCGTGGTGCTGCTGGGCGACCGCTTCGAACTGCTGACCGTGGCGACCGCGGCCACCGTGCTGCGCCTGCCCATCGTTCACCTGGAGGGCGGCCACGTCACCCAAGGCGCGATCGACGATTCCGTCCGCCATGCCTTGACCAAGCTCAGCCACCTGCATTTCACCGCCCATGCCGACTATGCCGCGCGGATCGCCCAGATGGGCGAGGCGCCGGCGCGGATCCATGTGGTCGGGTCGCTGGCGGTCGACAACATCATGGCCCTGCCGCGCCTGTCGCTGGCGCAGTTGGAAGCCCGGGCGGGGATCGATCTTGCGCCGGGCTTTGCCCTGCTGACCTATCACCCGGCGACCGTGGCGGGCGAGGCGGCCAGCCTCGCGGAACTCGATGTGTTGCTGGCCGCGCTCGATGCCTTCCCGAAGCTGGCCCTGCTGGCGACGGCGCCCAATGCCGACCCGGGCGGCCTGGCCGTCCGCGAGCGGCTGGAGGCCTATGTCGCAGCCCGGCCCGGCCGCACGGTCCTGATCCCGTCGCTGGGGCGGCAGGCCTATCTGTCCGCCGTGGCGCTGGCGGCGCTGGTGATCGGCAATTCATCCTCGGGCGTGATCGAGGCGCCGGCCCTGGATACGCCTTGCGTCAATATCGGGGCGCGGCAGGCTGGCCGTCTGCGCAGCCCCGGGGTGTTCGATTGCCCGGCCGATGTCGGCAAGATCAAGGCCGCGATCGGCAAGGCCATGCGCCACAAGCGCGGCGGCAAGGCCTCGATCTTCGGTGACGGCCACGCCGCACAGCGCATCGTTTCGATCCTCGAGGCGACGGACTTCACCAATCTTTTACTTAAAAGCTTCCATGATCAGCCTCAACAGCGGGAGGCTCGAATGCCATGAGCGAAGACGAGAAATTGAATCCGGTGGAAGAAACAGCTTTTCCCTTTCTGCAACATGCCGTGCAACTCGATCAGGCGCGGGCCGCCTGGGCCGTGCTCGACAAGGCCCTGGGCAAGAATGCCGAGATGTGGCTGAAGCTGACCGACGACGCGCTCGCCGCCCACGGCAAGCTGCCGCTGGAAACCATCGAGTTCATCCACAAGACCTCGGCCTTCGTCGCCAAGGTCGCCGCGGCGGTGCGCACCGAAATGGATGACAACCTGCTCGATACGCTGATCAAGCTGAACCTGAACATGTCGGAAATGATCCTGGCCAGGGACGCCCAGGCGGCGTAACCTTGTAACTCCCTCGCCCCGCTTGCGGGGAGAGGGCTGGGGTGAGGGGCCGGCCGGGTCAGGGCGAGGCATCGACACCCCTCACCCTGACCCTCTCCCCGCAAGCGGGGCGAGGGGATTTACCTTTTTCAGCTCCCGCCCAGGATCGAGAAGACGCTCTTGCTGGAAACCGGGTCGGGCTGGATCATCGCGCCGATCACCTCGCGCTGGGCCTGCGCCGCGAAGGCGAGGCCGCGCAGGGTCATCTCATAGCGCGTGGTCGCGGCCGCCTTGGCGGCCGACATTTCGTCGAACTGGGCGTCGTTCAGGCGCAGGGCCTCGTCACCCATGGCATCGAGCCGGCTTTGCAACATGCTGGTTCCCACCTCGGCCTGTAGGCCGCCATTGCTGAGATCGTCGGTCGCCTTGCGCACCAGTTTCATGGCGGCGGTGATGTCTTCGATTGCCTTGGCCTGGCCGTCGCCGGTCAGCCCGCCGTAAGTCCAGGCCGAGCCGACCGGCAGGCCGCCCGACTTGAAGTCGGCGGTCCAGGTGTCGGTGCCGTCGGTGAAGGTCAAGGTGTCGCCATCGCGCGAGATCAGCGACAGGTCGGCGACGGCGACCCGCTTGTCGCCGACGCTCAGGGTCTGGTCGATGAAGTTGGGCTCGAACTGCCTGCCGGTGCCCTGCTCGACCAGGGCGAAGCGGCTGCCCAGCGCGCGCAGCGACAGCAGGATCTGGCTCGATCCCGCGTCGATGAACTCGGACCGCGCGCCGTTCTGCCCGGCGGCGACATTGCCCACCAGCTCGTCGAGGCCGGCACCGCGGCTGCCGACCGCGATATTCAGCCGGTTGATGGCCGTGTCGAAGCCATTGGCATTGCCGTTCTTGGCCGCGGCCAGCGCCTCGTTGAGGCGCAGCAGCACGGATTGCGAGGTCTCGCCGGCCGATTTCAGCGCGCTCACCGCATCGTCGGCGGCCGACTTCACTTCCGAGAGGCGATTGATGTCCTGTTGCAGCGTGGTCAGCGCGCTCGACTGGTTGAAGCGGTTCTGGATCGTCGCCAGTTGCTGCTGGTGGCGGGCTTCCACGCCGGCCTTGATCAGCAGATAGGTGCGGTCGAGCGCCGCGCTGATCTGCGCCTTCTGCTGGGTGGCCGAAAGGCCGAGGAGCGAGGTCATGCGCGCATTTCCTCCGTCAGCGGCGCCGCCTCGTCGAGGTTTTCCTCGAGCCGGCGCAGAAGTTCGACGGTGCCGTCGCGCATGAAGCAGACGATCGCCCGATACTCCTCGAAGAAGTCGGCGATCAGCCGCTGGCGCTTGGCCCGATCGGTAATTCGATGAGCAAAGAACATGCCGATCTTGGGCATCGAGCGGATGGACCCGATGGCCACGCTGTGGGTGCCGGCATAGTTGCCCTCCAGGGTCGCCATGAAGGGTCCTAAGCGCCGCCAGAAGCTGACCAGGTCGCCATCCTCGGCGATCGTCTCGTCGACCAGGGTCAGCAATTCGGCAAAGAAGGCCTCGGCCGCGCCGAGCAGGACGCCGCGCGGCCAGCGCGCCAGGAAGGCGCCGGGGCGAAGGGGTGGTGATGCGGGCGAGATCGGCGTTCAGCCGGCTGCGGTCGGCCAGATGCGACAGGCGCCGGATGGTCGACGACAGGCGCGGCGTGGTGGCGTGCAGGCGGGCGCCGTCGGCGGTGTTGAGCACATTGAGGCGCAGGTGGGCGGCGGCGTCGCCGATCATGCGGGCGCACAGCGACAAGATCCAATGGGTCTCGACCGCGCCGCCGAAATTGCCGGGCAGGGTCTGGTTGAACTGGATCTTGGCGTCGACCGCCTTGAACTTCTGCTCGGTGCCGTAGATCGAATCTTTCGAATGCTTGGCCTGGCCCAGCTTGGTGCCGCAGTCGGTGCCGAACAGCACCAGCTCGGTGAAGCCCAGGGCCGCGGCGAGGCGCACGGCCGTGTTGACGCAGGTCGGGGCGGCCCCGCGCAACTCGTGGCGCGGCGGCGCCAGGATCCGGGTCGAGCTGACCGAGTCGCGGAAGAAGAAGTATTTTTCCGCGAACAGGGCGGGCACCCGGGGATCGACCGTCATCGAGGCGATCAGCTTGATGCCCGACAGGTCGAATTCCCGCGCCAGCGCCGAGAGCACCTCGAAGGTCGCCTCGCCATTCTCCAGTTCGCAGTGGAAGTCGGGGCGGATGCCGTTGCGCAGGCAGACCCGCAGGCCGGTCCCGGCCGAGAAGACGATGCCGTCGCGTTGCAGGCGCTTGAGATCGTCCAGCGAGCGGTCGATCGACGGGCCTGAGCCGACGATGATCGCGGTTTCCTTGCGGGCCAGCTTGGGCTTGGCGTCGATCACGCGATAATCGTGATGCACCATGTTGCCGACGGCATTGGTCATCATCAGGAGTTCGTCTTCGTAGAACCCCTTGGAGATGAAGATCTGGTCGACCACCAGTTGCAGGCGGTCGCGGGTCTCGGTCAGGGCCCAGGACGGGTAGTGCAGGAAGACATAGGCGCCGTCGATGAACGGCTCGCCCACCCGGCCGATCAGCGCCTTGACCGCGTCGACGATGGCCTCGGGCGTGGCCGACAGGTTGACCTCCAGGGTCAGGCCCCGCGCTTGCGCCCGCTCGAACAGGGCGGGCCAGTCGACCGTCTCCATGGCGTGGGCCATGAACTCGGCCACCGGCTCGACGATCAGGACGTGGCGGGCCTTGGTGGTCTCGATCAGGCCGGCCAGGTGGTGGCCGAGGCCGACCCCCAGGATGACCAGGAAGGTGCCTTCGTAATCCGGCTTATCAGTGAGCGTGGTGATGCCCATCTCGCGCAGGCTGCCCAGCAGGCGATCGCGCAGGCGCGCCGAAACCGCGCTGCCGATGTTGGCCCCGGCCAGGTCGTTGAGGAAGAAGCGCAGCGGGCGCGCCTCGAAGCGTTCCACCTGATCGGCGGCGATCTTGCTGCCGTCGCCGGTGTAGAGACGGCCCTGGCCCAGGTCGATGTCGATGGCGCGGCCGGCCGCGTCCCGGATCAGCTTGGTGTGCAGCGGCCCCGTGGGCAGGGCCGCGGCGGCCGCGGGAAAGCGCGCAGCGAAATCGGGGTTCGCCGGCGCCGGGGCGGTCATCGTGCCGCCTCGCGCAGGGCATCGAGCAGCGCCTGGGCGAAGCGCTGCGGGGCGAAGGCGGGGGCGGCGGCGGCGGCATCGGCCGTGCGCTGGCGGGCCTCGCGGTCGCCGGCCAGGCCGACGGCGATCTCGACATAGCCATCGATCGTCGGGGCGGCCTGGGCACCGAGGCCCAGCGCGGACAGGGCGGCGGCGGCGAACCGGCGGTGGCGGACGGGACCGGCCAGGGCAACGGCAGGGGTCGCCACGGCCGCGGCGGTGACGACGTCGTGGCCGTCGGTGGCGACGAAGGGTGTCAGCAGCAGGTCGAGGCCGGCGGTGAAAGCCTGATCGGCCCCGTCGACGATCTCGATCCGCTCGGCGATCCCCAAGGCCGAGGCGCGGGCGATCAGGGAGGCGACATTGTCGGGATGGCTCATCTCGCGGTCGCGCAGCAGCAGCCGGGCCTGCGGCAGGCGGGCGAGGATCGCCGCCCAGGCCTGCAACAGCTCGTCGTGCAACTGGCCGGGCAGGATATCGGCGCCCAGCAGGGGGACGGCGTTGCCGGTGACCAGGCGGGGGCTGCGTTCCAGCCGGCCGACCAGGCCGCCGGCGCAGGGGGCGACAGGCAGGGGCCCGGTGCCGGGGTCGAGGGCATTGCCGCCGATCATCAGGTCGAGCCCCGGCGCGAAGCCGTCGAAGGCGCCGTTGAGCCAGGCCGCGGCGCAGCCGGCGGGGTGCTGGGCCAGGGTGGAGAGATGGAGCGCCGCGCCGATGCCGCCGGCGTCGAGCAGAATATTCAGGTTCTCGCTGGCGATGGTGTAGGCGAGGGTGTCGCCGTCGAAGTCGGCGGCATCGATGTGCCGGGCGACGCGGCCCTGCAGCAGGCGGTTGCGGGGCGCCGCCAGGGCGCCGCTGCCGAACACGACCAGGTCGGCCGCGCCGCCGTCGCGCAGGCCCTGGCCCAGGACGGCGATGGTTTCAAGGTCGCGCGGGTGGGTCAGCGCGGCGGCCAGGACGCCGATCCGGCGCGGCGCCTCGACGCCGGCGACATGGCCGGCGATGGGGGCCGCACCGCATAGCGGTGCCTGGACCTGTGCCACCAGGGCGGCGAGCGGCGCACCGTCACGCGGTGTCGCGGGATCGAACAAAGCGGCGACCAGGCGTGTCGCCACCAGGTCGGCCTCGGCCCCCGGGGCAAGATCGGCGGCGGCCTCGGCACAGATGCCGTGGGCCGCCTGTGCCTCGCCGGCGCAGGCCAGCGCCAGCCCCAGGCGCGACAGGTCCCAACTGTCGGCGGTGCCGTTGGCGGCGAAGCGGGCCAGGATATCGGCGGCGCGGCGCGGCTGCCCCGCGGCCAGTTCGGCATCCGCCAGGGCCCGCTGGGTCATCCCGTCGTTGGGGCTGAAAGCCGCCTGCACGGCCAGGTTCTTCCGGGCCTCGTCGATCTCGCCCCGCGCCAGCGCGGCCAGGCCGCGGGCCAGGAACGGGCGCTCGCCGATGGTGCTGAAGGCGGTGGTGAAGCGCGGCCAGCCGCGCGGGAACAGCGCCAGGGTCGCCTCGTCCAGGCCGTTGGCCTTGGACAGCTTGGCATAATAGGTCGCCTCGGCCAGTTCGCCGGCCAGGGCGAAGAGAATGGCCAGCGCCTCGGCGATCACGGCGCTCGCCGGGGCCAGGTCGTGGGCTTCGCGCAGGGCCTCCAGGGCCAGGGCGAAATCGCTCGACAGGAAGCCCAGGTGGCCCATCGCGGTCAGCGCCGCGGCATCGGCGGGCGCCTGTTCCAGCCGGCCCTCGACCCGGGCAATCGCCTGGTCGCGTTCGCCCGCGTCGAGCAGGGCAACGATCTCGCCCAGGAACGGGGCGATCATCTGGTCGGCGCTGGTGGCGGGCGCCGCGGGGGCGGCGGCGAGGCTGGCAATGGTCAAGGTTACACCGAGTGGCTGAAGCCGCCGGCGGGCTTGGCCGGCACGGAAACCGTTGCTGTCACCGCCGCGGTCGCGGGCGTCGCCAGCAGGCCGGCGGCGATCTCGCGGTTGATGCGGATCAGGATGTCCAGCTTGCCGGGGCTGGGATCGGCGAGCACGCCGACCGTGTGGCGGTCGATGAAGTTCGACAGCGACAGGACATTGGCCTTCAGCTCGTTGGGCATGGGCGAGTCGGGCGACATCACGCCGGCCTGGAAGATCGTCCACAGGCGCCAGTTGCGCCGGACGGCATCCAGGAAGGCGGCGTTGTCGGCCGGGTTGCGCTGGGCCTCCGCCAGGCGGCGGGCGGACTCCGTCAGGGCCCAGCCCTCGGTGCGCCGCGGATCGCCCTCGGGCGGGATCTGGCTATAGGTGGGCCGGCGCTGGGTCGGGTACATGGGCGAAAATCTCCTTCTCGTGCGCCAATAGCTTCTTGGCCGTCTTCAGCGCGGGATAGATCTGCCGGGTCGCCAGTTGTTCGGTGATCTCGGCGATGGTGGCGGCGGCACTGGGGGCCGCGGCGGCGTAGTCCGCAAGAAATCCCTTGGCGGCAGCCTGATAGTCGGCGGCGCGGTCGGGGAACAGGTACAGGCACTGAAGCACGTAATAGATACGGGTGGCCGGCGTCTGGGCGTCTTCCGCGGCCAGGATGTCCTTGCCGCGCAGGATCTGGGCGCGATTGAGCACCGACAGAGTCGCAGGCCCACCGGCATTGGCGATGACGACGCCGTTGACGATGATCTTCTCTTCCGGTGCTAGCGTAATTTTCAGGGGCACGCCGAAACCTCCTCGTCTCACTCGACGGAGGTCACTCTGGGCCCGGTTTCGTTAATTCGAGGTAAAGCGCGCGGGCGCTTGCCTCAAAGCAGAAGGGCGGCCCAAGGCCGCCCTTCCGTTACCAACCCTGTTTTTGCTGTCGCTCAGCGGAACAGCGACAGGACGTTCTGCTCGCTCTGGCCGGCGAAGTTCAGGGCCTGCAGGGCAAGCTGCTGGCGGGTCTGCAAGGCAACCAGGTTGGCGCCTTCTTCGTTCAGGTCGGCCAGGCGCAGCTTGTCGGCGCCTTCCGTCAGCGAGTTCACATAGTTGCTGGTGAAGTCGGCGCGGGTCTGCAGCAGGGTGATGTTCGAGCCGAGGTTCGAGGCCGTGGCGCGGACCGTGGAGACCGCCGAGTCGACCGCCGAGGTGATGTCGTTGATCGTGGTGATCAACGCCGAGGTCGCGATGGCGGTGAACGAGCTGCCGCCGATCAGGGCCGCGGCGATGTCCGAACCGACGTCCGAGGCATTGGCCGCAGCGGTGAACAGGGCACCGGCGCGCAGGTCACGGCTGCTGACGTCGAGCTGCGCCGTGGTCACTTCCGAGAAGCGGACGGTCAGGGACTGGGTCGTCGAGTTGACGAGGTTGGTGCCCTGGTAGCTGGCGTCGCCGAGCAGGCTGTTCACCTGGTCGAGCAGGTCGGCGAACTGGGCGCCCAGGTCGGCCTTGCCGGCATCGTCGGCGGTCTTGGCCGAAATCGCGACGCCCTTGATCTGCTTCAACAGCTTGTCGACCGATTCGGTGGCGTTCACCGCGGCCTTCAGGGTCGAGATGCCCTGGTTGATCTCGTCCTTGCGGGCGGAGAAGTCGTTGGCGCGATCCGACAGGGTCTTGGAGGCGAAATAGGCCGCCGCGTCGTCGATGGCGCTGGACACCTTCAGGCCGGTGGCCAGACGGGTCTGGGTCCGGTTGGCGAGGTCGGTGGTCTGGTTCAGCGAGAGAAGATTGGACCGCGAGGTGGCGGTCAGGGTGATATCGGCCATTTGCTTGATCCTTCTGGGTCTTGGTTTCGAAGCTCTTCTGAGCCTCGGCAGGATCAGTGCAGGGTCCGTGCCAAAGAACCGGAATGGCGGAAAATCTTGCCGATTTGGGAATTTCGCGCCGGCAGCTCGGCAAAATTTGCCGGCTCGAGGGGTTTTACCCGGCAAAACTTGCCGGCTGGGCAACGACTGCCCGGCACCTTTTGCCGTCGATCGCCATCGCTTTCGCCTCTATCCTGCCCGGTGGCAGGCAGGGGCCACGGCGATCGTGAACTTCGACATCAAGGCGGCGGTGCATTTCGTGGCGGTGGCCGAGGAGGCCTCGTTCACCCGGGCCGCGGCCAAGCTGGGGCTGGCCCAGCCCTGGCTGTCGCAGCGGATCAGGCTGCTCGAGGCGCAACTGGGCTTTGCCCTGTTCACCCGTACCACAAGGCGCATCGAGCTGACCGAGAAAGGCCATGCCTTTCTGGCGGCCGCGCGCCCGCTGGCCCAGGCCGCCGCGGCCCTGGCCCAGGCCGCGCGCGCCTTGGGCCACGCGGATCCGGCACGCCTGCGCATCGGCGCGCCGCCCTACAGCGCCCGCATCCCGGTCCGCACGAAACTGGTCTCGGACTTCATGGCCCGGCACGGCGATGTCAGCCTGGAGTTGGAGATCGGCTGGACGCCCCTGCTGCTCGAGCGGGTGCTGAGCGGGGCGCTGGACGGCGCCTTCGGCATCGGCTGGCTGCAGCCCGAGGGGTTGCGGCAGGTGCCGATCTGTACCCTGGCGGTCGAATTCCTGCTGGCTGCGGACGATCCGCTGGCCGGGACCGGGCCGCTGCCGGCCGCGGCCCTGGCCGGGCGGCGGGTGGCGGTGTTCACCCGCGGCCTCTATCCCCAATTGTTCGACGTGGCCTTCAAGCCGCTGGCCCAGGCGGGCGCGCAACTGGTCCAGATCGTGGAATTCCACGAGGAGCCCGAGGCGGACCAGCGCGAGACGCCGCCCCTGATCGTCACCGATTTCGGCCTTGGCCGCTCGAGCCTGGCGAAATCGGTCAAGCGCACCCGTCGTCCGTTGCAGGATTCGCCGCCCGTGCCGTTCAGTTTCTTCACCAGGGCCGAGGGCGCCACCGCCCCGGCAGAGCGGTTCTGGCGCCTGGCCCAGCAATACGCCCAAACCTAGGTCCGGGCGCCTAGACCTGGGCGTGGAAGGCCATCGCCGCCGGCGCCGCGCTGGCGGTGCGGACCGCGGCCCCCGGGCCATAGCCCAGCACCGGCCGGGCCTGGGTGGCGACGGTGTCGGCGATCGAGCGCATCAGGCGATCGGCCACGGTGCGGGCGGCCGCGATCTGGACCGTGTGCAGGGCCAGGATCTCGCGCAGGCGGGCGGTGGGCTCGCGCAGGGCGGCGCTGGCCCCGATGTCGCGGGCGACCGCTTCCGGCCCGCCCAGGCGGTGCAGCTGCGCGTCATAGGCGGTGACCACCTGCAGCTTGGCCTCGACCAGCGGCTGCAGTTTCTCGAAGCGGCGGTCGGCCATGGCGCCGCACTCGTTTTCCACCGCCTGGGTCAGGCGATCGGTCAGGCTGGCGAGGATCGCCACTTCGCGGGCGGGCAGGGGGGCGTCAGGTGGGGGCGCGTCATTGGCCATGGGGGATCTCCTGGGTCACCATGAGGGAACGGATCAGCATGTCGGCGACGCCGATGCCGCCGCGGGCGGCGATCGCCTTGCCGTATTCCTGGGTCAGGAAGCCGCGAAAGGCTTCCTCGCCCTGGCCGCCGCCGAAGGGGCCGTCGGTCTTCAGGCCCGCGAACATCGGGCTCATCATCTCGCTCAGCACCATGGCCTCGAAATCCTGGGCCGACGCCTTGAGCTTCGCCGGGACCGCGGGCAGGGCCTTGTAGGCCGGATAGGCGACGGTGACGGGATCGGCGAGGGTGCTCATCACATCACCTCGATATCGGCCTGGAGGGCGCCCGCGGCCTTGATCGCCTGCAGGATCGAGATCAGGTCGCGCGGGCCCACCCCCAGCCCGTTGAGGCCGTTCACCAGGTCTTGCAGGCTGACGCCCGAGCGCATGACCACGACCCGCTGCTCGCCCCCTTCGTCGACCTGGACGTCGGTGCGCGGCACCACCACGGTCGAGCCGTCCGAGAACGGGGCGGGCTGCGAGACCTGCGGGGTTTCGGTGATGCGCACGGTGAGGTTGCCCTGGGCGATCGCCACGGTCGAGACCCGGACATCGGCGCCGATGACGATGGTGCCTGAGGCTTCGTCGATGACGATGCGGGCGGTCGTGTCGGGGGTGACACGCAACTGTTCGATGCCGGTGACGAAGGCGACGATATCGGCGCGTGCCGCCGGCGGGATCTGGATTTCCACGGTCGAGGGATCGAGCGCCCGGGCCGCCCCGGTCAGCTTGGCATTGACCGCCTGGGCGATGCGCCGCGCGGTGGTGAAATCGGGGTTGCGCAGGGCCAGGCGCAGGGTGGGCTCGGTGCCGAAGGCATAGGCCACCTCGCGCTCCACCACCGCGCCGTTGGCGATGCGGCCCGAGGTGGGCACGCCCTTGGTCACGGTGGTGGCCGCTCCTTGCGCCTTGAAGCCGCTGACCGCGACCTGGCCCTGGGCGACGGCATAGACCTCGCCGTCGGCGCCCAGGAGGGGCGTGACCAGCAGGGTGCCGCCCAGCAGGCTCTTGGCATCGCCCAGCGCCGAGACGTTGACGTCGATCCGGCTGCCGGCGCGGCCGAAGGGCGGCAGTTCGGCGGTAACCATGACCGCGGCGACATTCTTGGTCTTGAGGTCGCTGTCGCGGGTGTTGACGCCCAGCCGTTCCAGCATCGCCTCCAGGCTCTGCTTGGTGAAGGGGGAGTTGCGCAGGGAATCGCCCGAGCCGTCCAGCCCGACGACCAGGCCATAGCCCACCAGCATGTTGTCGCGCACGCCCTGGACGCTGGCGATGTCCTTGATCCGCGATTCGACGGCCTGCGCCCACGCCGGGGCGAGCAGGGCGGTCAGCAGGACCAAGAGGGGGGCGAAGTACTTCGACATCGGCTTCCTTCCGAACGCGCGGATTTCTTCCGCTCGGGGGAGACGATGCCAAAGCCATGCCAGGAATTAGCTAAATGAAATCAACGCCTTGCCGTCTATGCCCGGCCCCGGGCCCGGCAAGCCCTGCCAGGAGGGCGGCAATCTCTGCCGCCCTGCGCACCGGGCTCAGAGCGCGCCGCCCAGCAGGCCCAGGCCACCCAGGGCGATGAGGCCGCCGGCAGCGCGGACGACCAGCGCGCCGTATTTCTCGCCGGCCTTGCCGACGGCAAAGCCCAGCCCGATGCCGCCCAGGTGCAGCAGGGCGGTGGCGGCCATGAAGCCGGCACCATAGCCGAACGCCGAAGCGTCTTGCGGCATCTCCGCGCCATGGGCATGGCCGTGGAAGACCGCGAAGAAGCCGACGAGGCCCATGGCCAGGGCCGGCGGCGCCTCGACGCCCGCCGCGACGACCGCGCCCAGCACGATGACCGACAGGGCGATGCCCAGTTCGACAAGGGGCACCTCGACGCCCGCGACGCCCAGCGCCCCGCCCACCGCCATGATCCCGACGAAGCTGGCCGGCACCAGCCACAGGGCGCGGCCGCCCATCTGCCAGGCGAAGATGCCGACGGTTACCATGGCCAGGATGTGGTCGAGGCCGGCGATCGGATGGGCGAAGCCCTGGGCCAGGCCGCCGCCATCGCCATGCCCGCCATGGGCGAAAGCGACCGTGGGCAGCAGGCAGGCAACAGCGGCGAGCGATAGGCGACGGGCCAACGGGCGAAGCGGCATACGGGGGAACTCCATCACGGGGGACGCGGATGACCCCATCACGATGACCGCAATGCAGCATTCGGGCAATCGGCAGAATTGGGGCTGTGTCTGCCGGGTCGTTTGCCGACAGCGTCCCAATTCTGGCGCTGTCCGCGATGCGGCGGGTTGGTTGAACCGCGATGTTCACGCTATGATTGTTCGTAGCGGGCTGCGACGGTGAATGGGTGGCGCCAATCGGGGATACGACAGAATGCTGCATCCGGCATATCCAGAGGACATCGATTGGGAATGGTTCTGCGCCGATAGCTTTGGATCGGTCGGTGTTTTCTTCACGGCTGGTCGCGCACCAATACCAGTCGAAGTGTTGAGGTTGCAGTGGAATGATCCCGACGTGACCGGCGATTTTTTCAAATATCCGCGTATTGTTGGTTCTGACGGCGATATTATTTACCAGTCGACGTATGAATATTATCCAGAACGTGGGATATTTGTATTTGATTGGAGCGATATCCACAGGATCCGGGACTACCTAAATCAGTACGAATTTATCGCTGCTCCGTTTCAGCCGGCAAAAATCGCGGACTTTCCGCCCAGTTTGGTTTCCCGCATCCCTGTAATCCTGGATCACTCCGTCCGGTTTGCAGACCGGGTCAACGTTGACGTCCGTCGTTTTTTTGACTGTGTGGAAGGGGATCACTGCTGATTATCGCAACGAGCCATGATGACGGGCACGGCAGGAAGTGACCTTGAACGTCGCTGATTCGCCCGCGCAAAAATAGGGGACGGACCACGATTTCAATGTTAATTTCCTCCCGATCCTGACCGAGAGGGCCATGCGCCATGCCCCGGCGTCCCCGCGTCATCCTCCCCGGTGCCTCGCTGCACCTGATCCAGCGGGGCAATAATCGCTCGGCCTGCTTCTTCGCCGAGGCGGATTACCGCTTCTATCTCGATCATCTGGCCGAGCAGGCACAACGGCACGCCTGCGCCATTCATGCCTGGTGCTTGATGACCAATCATGTCCATCTGCTGTTGACGCCAGCGGCGCCGGAGAATGCCGGGCATCTGATGAAGGGCCTGGGCCAGCGGTATGTACAGTATGTCAATCGCCGCTATGGGCGCAGCGGGACGTTGTGGGAGGGGCGGTTCCGCTCCTGCCTCTTACAGGAAGAGGCTTATGTGTTGGCCTGCCATCGCTATATCGAACTCAATCCCGTCCGTGCGGGGATAACGGCGCATCCCGGTGACTATCCCTGGTCGAGCTACCGCGTCAACGCGCAGGGGGACGGCTCCGCCCTGGCGACGGCGCATCCGCTCTATCGCGCCTTGGGTGCCGATCAGGCTGCCTGCGCGAAGGAATATCGGGCGCTGTTCCGCGGCCGGCTGAGTGCCGATCTCGTCGAGCAGATCAGGCAGGCGACCAACGGCAACTATGCGCTCGGCACGCCACGCTTCGCCGCAGAAGTCGAAGCCACGCTGGGCCGGCGGGCCACCCGCGGCCGGGCTGGTCGGCCGAAGCGGCTGGCGGAGAGCGAGGCGGGCAGTGGATAAACGTGGTCTGTCCCCTATTTTTGTTACCCTATTTTTGTTTTAACGTGGTCTGTCCCCTATTTTTGCTACTATTTTTGCCCTATTAATGCTAATCATGGATGCGCGCCTCTTTGCGTTCCCTCAATCGCAAGAAAATGTAAATGATCAAAAATCCTATAAATTGTAGTATAACGCGCTTTAATTCGTAGTCGAATGTTCCTGTTTCCCAAACAAATTGATGAAATTTGTAGTAATATGGCGCGTTCCATATATGGAGGTAGTGTGGAAAAGGCGCGGCGATTAAAGGTAAGGAAAATATTATAGTTTTGTATAATCTGTTTTTTTTAAACGAGCTGAACAAAAACAAAATATAAAAAGCAAAACTATAAATTATATTCGCAAATCCAACAAATACACCAAGAAAGATGTCGATTCCTGGCCCTATAATGAATGCTATCGTGCAGACCACAAATAGCATTTTATTGCTCCAGCAAAAAGATACCATGATCGCGACAACGTAATTTTACATTACGACGCAGGTATCAACGATATAGACCGAGGCATCGGCCTCGGACGGATAAACAGCTTTATATAAGCGCACGTCCAAAAAAAGTGCCAGGAATTTGGTGGACTGCACCCCCTTGGACTGCACCCTTTGGGTGAGACACGACAATCAAGGACAACTGATGGAAACGGGCTTGGCGCCATGTAAGCCCCCACCCCTTCACCACCCATTAACCCTACCCGCCGCATCATCGCGCCATCACCACGGGTGGCGGCGGTATGAAGATTGACGGGAATGGCAGGATCGGCGGGCCCAGCGGCCCCGGCGCCAAGCGTGGCACCGGTGGCGGCGGTCAGTTTTCCGTGCCGGATCTCGATGAGGCGCGGCCCGCAGTCTCGGTCGGGGCGGCGGCGCCCATGGGCGGGGTGGCCTCGCTGTTCGCCTTGCAGGAGGTCGATGTCGACGGCGAGCGGCGGCGCGCGGCCAGGCGCGGCCATGATGTGCTGGACCGGCTGGAGGAGCTGCGCATGGGCCTGCTGTTCGGCCATGTCCCCAAAGAGAAGCTGCACGACCTGCTCAACCTGGTGCGCAGCCGGCAGGAAAAACTCTCCGATCCGCGCCTGATCTCGGTGCTGGCCGACATCGAACTGCGGGCCGAAGTGGAGCTGGCCAAACTGGGCTTTTGATCCTCGGATGCGGGTCTTGCGCGTAAGTGGCTGAAAATACGCGATATTTTGTCCCGTAAGCGCTCTTGAACACAGGGCGGGCGCTGCCTATACTCCGCCCGCCTTGCGGCCTACGTTCGTGGATGAGGGATGGCATGGGAGCAGAGTTGGCGCCGGACTATTATCCGAGCGAAGACGAAGAGTTCATGAACCCGCGCCAGCGTGAGTATTTCCGGCGCAAATTGTTGGCGTGGCGTGAGGAAATCCTGCGGGAGAGCCAGGAAACCCTCCAGCACCTGCAGGAAGACACGGTGGCGGAACCCGATATGGCCGATCGCGCATCGGCCGAATCGGAGCGGGCCCTGGAACTGAGAACCCGCGACCGCCAGCGCAAGCTGATCGGCAAGATCGATGCCGCGCTGCGGCGAATCGAAGATGGCAACTACGGCTATTGCGAAGAGACGGGCGACCCCATCAGCCTGCGCCGCCTCGACGCCCGCCCGATCGCCACCCTGTCGATCGAAGCGCAGGAACGGCACGAGCGGCGGGAGAGAACTTATAGAGACGACTGACGTCGTCCCTCAGGCGCCGGGCGGCGGGCATCCGCCCGCCTTGGCTCGCTTCGCTGAAGCTTCGCGGCGCCTCAATGGCGCTTGAGTGAAGCGGGGACGCTTGAATGAATCGGGCGCCTTCCGGTGGGAAGGCGCCCGTTTCGTTTCAGACGAAGAGGAAGTCGCTGGCGTCGACGTCGGTGGCATGGACGCCGCGCAGGACGATCATGTCGCCGCCGCCAAAGTCGATCACCGTCCGGCTGCCCTGGTCGACGATGGTGAGGGCGCCGAAGTCGGCGGCGAGGGTGGTGCTGATCTCGACCTTGTCGAGGCCGTCGGCAAAGCGGGTGACGGTGTCTTTGCCAAAGCCGGCGCGAGCGTAGGCGAAGGTGTCGTCGCCGCTGCCGCCGATCAGCAGGTCGTCGCCCGCGCCGCCCTGCAGGGTATCGTTGCCCAGCCGCGCCGAGATGCGGTCGGCACCCGCGGTGCCGATGATCTCGACGCCGCCGCCGGCGCTGCTGCGCGCCGCCAGCGTCAGGCCGTCGGCCAGCAGGGTGAAGTCGGCGAGCGCGCCGTCCTCGACCACGATCCGTTCGACATTGGCGATGCTGCCCGCGGCGAAGGTGATCGTGCCGTCGACGATCAGCGTATCGCTGCCGTCGCCGCCGTCCACATCCGCCGGCGCATCATAGAGTGTGATGGTGTCGGTGCCGGTGTCGCCGTTGAGGGTATCGCCCAGATCGCCATAGAGACGATCGTTGCCGCCGCCGCCGGAGAGGACATTGGCGCCCGCATCGCCCAGCAGCAGGTCCGCCCCGCCGGAACCGGTGACGTTCTGGAAGTTCGCGACCCCGTCGGCCCCGCTGGCATAGCCGCTGGCGAGGTTGACGATGACCCGGGTCGTCCAGCCCGAATAGGCCAGCGTGTTGGTGCCCAGGCCGCCGTCGCTCTGGCCGTCGATGCTGGAGCCGCTGCCCAGCGTCAGCGTGTTGTCGCCGCTGCCGAACAGGATCGCGGTGCCGTTGCCGCTGGTGATGGTGCCGTTGTTCTCGATCGTGTCGGCCAGGGCGCTGACCAGCTTGATGCCGAACAGGGCGGTGCCCTCGATCGTGCCGTCGTTCACGATCGTGGTCTGGAACGTGGCGTTCCCCTGCGAGCTGTCGTCGACCAGGATGCCGATGCCGGCGCCGCTGATGGTGGCGCCGGCGTGGTTGGTGATGCTGCCGCCGCCTGCCGCGATGCCTTCGCTGGTGTTGGCCAGGCCGTCGGAACCATGGCCGCCGGCGCCGGTGCCCTGGATCGTGCCGTAGTTGATGATGGTCGCCTGGAAGTCGAAGTCGACACCGTCGCCGTCGCCGTCAGCCTGACCGTCGGGCGTGCCGCCCGCACCGGCGCTGTTCACGTCGGAGGCGATGTCGTTGCTGAACGACCCGGTGATGGTGCCGTAGTTGGTGACACCGCCGCCGCCGTCGGAGCCGACGCCCGAGCCATTGCGCCCGGTGATGGCGGCGCCGGCCTCGTTGATCACGATGATGGTGCCGGCAACGTCGTTGTCGCCCGCGTTGACGCCGTGGCGATCGGCGGAGATGTCGCCGCCGGTCAGGTTGTGGAGCGAGCCGCTGAAGGCGCGGAAGTCGACGCCGTCGGTCGAGGCGGTAAAGCCGGCCGTGGTGCCGCCGTTGATGGTGCCGGAATTGACGACCTCGGCATTGGCGCCGGTCCGGATGGCATCGTTCGCGCCGGATTGGATGGCGCCGGTGTTGGTCAGGGTGACGGTGGCGCCGTTGACCGCGCCGAAGTCGATCGCCTGGCCCACCGTCGACTTGATCAGGCCGGCATTCTCGATCCCGATGGTGCCGCTGGTGATCGCCGACTGGACCTGGATGGCGTCGTCGTCGGACTGGATGATGCCGCCGGCATTGTTGGTGAAGGTCGCGGTGAAGCTGCTGCCGACGCCCGTCTCGATGCGGATCGCGCGCCCGGCGCCGGCGGTGTCCTCGATCGTGCCGCTGTTGGTGATGACGCCGTCGGTCGTGGCGGCGGTGAAGCGCACCGCCTGGGCGTTGGCGGAAACCGAGATGGCGGCGGTCGCCTCGACCGTCAGGTCGTTGACACCGGCCGTGTTCATGTCGAGACGCGTCGTGCGCGTGGTCCCGGCTGTAATGGTCAAGTTGGTCATAAAAGTGCCCCTCAGATGATTTCCCCAGTGTGCGGACTGGTATCACAAGGGCGCAGGGCGGAATTTGAATAGTCTGTGACAGGTGGCGTAACCCTCAGGCGCCGGGCTGCTGCCCGGCGCCTGAGGGGCCCGTCAGAACGGCAGGATCACGTCGAGGAGCTGCTGGCCGTAGCGGGGCTGCTGGACATCGGTGATCTGGCCGCGGCCGCCGTAGGAGATGCGGGCCTCGGCGATCTGGGTGTGCTTGATCGTGTTGGCGGCGGAAATGTCCGAGGGGCGCACGATGCCGGCGATCAGCAATTCGCGCACTTCGTAGTTCACGCGCACTTCCTGGCTGCCCTGGATGACCAGGTTGCCGTTGGGCAGGACCTGGGTCACCACCGCGGCGATGGTCAGCTTCACCGCTTCCGAGCGGTCGACCGAGCCGGTGCCGTTGGTCGCGGTGTCGGAGTCGACGTCGACCGCGGCGCTGGGGTTGTAGCCCTCGGGCAGGAACTGGCCGGCCGCGCCTTCGAGGCCCAGCAGGCCGTTGAGGCCCATGCCCTCGGTCGCGGCGCGCTTGCGCTTGGTCTCGTTCGACAGGCTGGCCTGTTCGTCGATATCGATCGCGACGGTCAGGATGTCGCCCACGCGGGCGGCGCGGTTGTCCTTGAAGAAGGCACGCGAGCCGGTCTGCCACAGGCTGGCCGAGGAGGCGCCGGCGGCGCGGCCCTGAGGGTCGTTGGGCATGGGCAGGCTGACGGGGGTGTAGCCGGCGGCCGTGGTCGGGTTGGCGATCGGGGTCAGGTCCGGGGCCCGGCCGATGCGGTCCAGGCGTTCGGTGAGGCTCGAGCAGGCACCCAGGCTGGCGGCGAGGGCGACGAGGGCGAAGCGGGCGGCGATCTTCTTGGTCATGATGGTCAGCCTTCTGGCGTGAGGGGGACGGCCGGGGCGGCGGTTACGGGGACTTGCGCCTCGCCGGGGCCGGTGACGACGGCCTGGACGATGCGGTTGGAGGTCAGGTTCATGACCCGCACGACCTCGCCCATGGCGCCCTGTTCGATCGCCTTGGCGGTGGTCGAGAGCTCGATGCCCGGCATCGAGACGCGGATGTTTACCAGGCTGCCCTTGGCGACCAGGATCGGCTGGCGCAGTTCGCTCAGCGCGACGGGCTTGCCGGCGCGAAGGGGCTTGCGGGCGGCGAGGCCGACGATGTCCTGCTCGCGCTGCACGACGCTGCCGGCGACCGGGCCCTGGACGGGCAGGTCGACCAGGTCGTCGGCCGTTACCACCTCGCCGGCGGCCAGGTCGCGGGCCAGGACGGGGATGGTTACGGTTGGGACGGCCATGGGGGCCGCCTCGTCGGCGCGGACGGGCATGGCCAGGCCCCAGGCCAGGGCCCAGAGCAGGATGCCGAAGCACAAGCGGATCATGGCGCTCTCCTCACCGTAGCTGGCTGACGGTCTGCAGCATCTCGTCGGATGCCGTGATGACCTTGGAATTGAGCTCGTAGGCGCGCTGGGCCGAGATCAGGTTGGTGATCTCCTGCACCGGGTTGACGTTCGAGGATTCGAGGAAGCCCTGGAGCAGGGTGCCGAAGCCGACGTCGCCCGGGATGCCGGTGGTCGGCGTGCCCGAGGCCGGGGTCTCCAGGAACAGGTTGTTGCCGGTCGCCTCCAGGCCCGCCGGATTGATGAAGGTCGCCAGGTCGAGCTGGCCCACCACCTGCGGCGTTACCTGGTTGGGCACGCTGACCGCGACCTCGCCCGAGGCGGAGATCGAGACTTCCGTCGCATCCTGGGGGATGACGATGCCCGGCTGCACCGTATAGCCGTCCTGGGTGACGAGCTGGCCGTCGCCGTTGAGCTGGAACGAGCCGGCGCGGGTATAGGCCTCGTCGCCGCTGGGCAGCTCGACCCGGAAATAGCCGCGGCCCTGGACCGCCATGTCGTAGGTGTTCTCGGTCATGGTCATGTTGCCCTGGCCGATGATGCGGTAGACCGAGCCGGTCTTGACGCCGGTGCCGAGCTGGATGCCCGACGGGATCACCGTGCCGGCGTCGGACGAGCTGGTGCCCATGCGCTTCAGGTTCTCGTAGAGCAGGTCCTGGAACTCGGCCCGCTGGCGCTTGAAGCCGGTGGTCGAGAGGTTGGCCAGGTTGTTGGAAATGACTTCGACGTTGAGCTGCTGGGCCAGCATGCCGGTCGCGCCGATGGAAAGACTGCGCATGGGAATTCTCCTCGTCAGGCCTGGTTGACCCTGCCCAGCCGCTGGATGGCGGTGCGCTGCAGGTCGTGATCACTGGTCATCAGGTTCTGCATGGTCTGGTAGCGGCGCTGCAGGTCGATCATGCGGGTCATCTCGACCACCGGCTGCACGTTCGAGCCTTCGAGCATGCCCTGGACCACCTGGGCGGTGTCGTTGGCCGCGGTCGGGGCGGCGCCCGCCGGGGCTTCGTACAGGCTGTCGCCGGCGGCGCGCAGTTGCTGGTCGTTGGCGAAGGTGAAGACGCCGACCCGGCCGATCTGATTGGTGCCCTGGGCCACGGTGCCGTCGCGGCCGATCACGGGGGTGCCCAGTTCGGGCTGGTCGATGGTGATCTCGCCGCCGCCGTCGTCGAGCAGGGCATAGCCTTCGCGCGTCACCATGCGGCCGTCCGGGTCCATGGTGAAATGGCCGTTGCGGGTATAGCGGACGCCGTTGGGGGTCTGGACCGAAAACCAGCCGTCGCCGTTCATGGCGACGTCGAAGGGGCTGTCGGTGGGGGTGAGGACGCCGGCGCGGCTGTCGCGCGAAACGCCGTAATCCAGCACGAAGGAGACCGGCTTGTTCTGGCCCGCCTGCATCACGTATTCCTGAAACACCGGCCGTTCGCCCTTGAAGGCGGTGGTGTTCAGATTCGCGATGTTGTTGGCCACCATTTCCATCTGGCGCTCCAGCACCATCTGCTGGGACAGGCCGACATAAAGCGCGTTTTCCACCGTTTGCGTTCTCCAGCGACACCGGCGACAGGCCGATGATGTGCTCGCCAGGAACAGGTGCATGCCGCGTGCCAATCGCTAACGCCTTGATTTCATGGGGCAAGGGGTGGGCGAGGGGCCTGGGCAGGCCCCGGACCGGTCCAGCCTTGCCCGGCAGAAGCTGCCCAGAAGTTGCCTCGATCAAAACCGCTTGTTAACGAAGATCGCCGTAGCTTGGCGCCAGAACAGGGGCACGGCCCTACGGAGCTTGGCGCACTCATGGCTAGCAAAGCGGCAACCAAGGACGACCTCGACGCACTGGTCAGCGGCCTCGGCCCGGCCGAAGGCGGCGGCGAGGGGGATCGGCCGGCAAGCGCGGCAGCAAGAAGCTGTTGCTGATCGTCGTGCCGCTCCTGGTCGTGCTGCTGGGCGCCGGCGGGGCCTGGTACATGGGCATGCTCGACTCGCTGCTGGGGGCATCGAGCGAGGAGGAGGCCCACGCCGCTGCGGAGGCCGAGGCCGCACAGCACGCCCCCGATCCGGTGTTCTACGACCTGCCCGACATGCTGGTGAACCTGCAGACCACGGGGACCCGCGCCGCCTACCTGAAGATCAAGCTGGCCTTGCAGTTCAGCGACCCGGCCGTGACGCCCGTGCTGCAGAAATTGCAGCCGCGCCTGGTCGACAGTTTCCAGATCTACCTGCGGGAATTGCGCCTGAGCGACCTCGAAGGGTCGGCCGGGGTGATGCGCCTGAAGGAGGAACTGCTGGCCCGCGCCAATCAGTTGATGGCGCCGGCCGTCATCGACGACGTCCTGTTCAAGGAAATGCTGGTGCAGTGATGGCTGATGCGCCCGACGATCAGACCCTGAGCGACGACGACAAGATGGCGGCCGAATGGGCCGCGATGGCGGATGCCGGCGACGGCAGCGACGCCGCCGCCGAGGGCGACGATGCCCTGGCCGGCCAGACCGGGCGGGCGCTGAGCCAGGACGAGATCGACAGCCTGCTGGGCTTCGACGCCGCGACCGACTCCTCGGGCAGCCAGACCGGCATCCGCTCGATCATCAATTCCTCGCTGGTCTCCTACGGCCGCCTGCCGATGCTGGAAATCGTGTTCGACCGGCTGGTGCGCCTGCTGTCGACCTCGATGCGCAATTTCACCTCGGACAATGTCGAGGTAACGCTCGACAACATCACCTCGATCCGCTTCGGCGAGTACCTGAATTCGATCCCGCTGCCGGCGATCCTGGCCGTGTTCCGGGCCCCCGAGTGGGACAACTTCGGCCTGCTGACGGTCGAATCCAACCTGATCTATTCGATCGTCGACGTGCTCCTGGGCGGGCGCAAGGGCACTACGCCCATGCGCATCGAAGGCCGGCCCTATACCACGATCGAGCGTAACCTGGTCGAACGCATGATCCAGGTCGTGCTGAAGGACATGAAGGCGGCCTTCGAGCCCTTGACCCCGGTCGATTTCACCTTCGAGCGGCTGGAGGTCAATCCGCGCTTCGCCACCATCGCGCGCGATGCCAATGCGGCGATCCTGGTGCGCCTGCGCGTCGACATGGAAGACCGCGGCGGGCGCCTGGAACTGGTGCTGCCCTATGCCACGATCGAGCCGGTGCGCGAACTCCTGCTCCAGATGTTCATGGGCGAGAAGTTCGGCCGCGACACCATCTGGGAAAGCCACCTGGCGACCGAGTTGTGGCAGACCGAGGTTCAGGTCGACGCCGTGCTCGACGAGCAGATCATGAACCTGGGCGAGGTCATGAAGTTCAAGGTCGGGCAGACCATCATGCTGAACTGCACGCCGGACTCGCCCGTCGATCTCAAATGCGGCGGCACCGCGATGCTGCGTGGCCGCATGGGGCGCATCGGCTCGACCATTTCGGTCCGGGTCGACCAATCGCTGATGAAGAACAGGAAAGAGGGGGCCAAGCCATGACCACGATCGGTCTCATCCTTGATCTCGTGCTTGCCGGCTTGTTGATCGCGACCGTGGTGCTGGCGGTCCGCCTGCACAAGAAGCTGCAGGGCCTCAAGGGCGGCCACGACGAATTGCGCCTGCTGGTCGAGGGCCTGAACGAGGCGACCCGCCGCGCCCAGGCCGGGCTGATGGAACTGCGCATGGCCGCCGAGGCCTCGGCCACCCGCCTGGGTAACCAGGTCGATGTCGCCCGGCAGTCGACCGACGAACTGGCCCTGCTGGTCGCCTCGGCCAACAATCTGGCCGACCGCCTGGTCAAGGTCGGCGCGCCCGCCCGCCCGGCGGAGCCGTCGATGCGCGGCAACGGCGGCGGCGAGCCCTCGCTGCTGCGCGCGCTGCGTGACGTCCGCTAGATCATGGCCCGGCGCTTTTACCTGCTGCCGGTGCTGGCCGGCGTGGCCGCGCTGGCGATCGCCGTGCGCCTGCCCCAGACCCTGAGCACCGCCGGGGACTTCCTGCCCGGCACCGCGAAGGCGATCGCGGCCGAGCCGGCCCCCCGGCGCACGATGCCCCGGCGCACGATGCAACACCGGCGGTGCCGGCACCGACCGCCGCTGCGCCAACACCGCCGCCGGCACCGGCGACGGGTTTCGATCCCAACACCTTGACCGCGGGCGAGGTCGACGTGCTGCAGAACCTCGGTCGCCGGCGGGCGGAAATCGAGGCACGGGCGCGCGAACTCGACGGGCGCGAAGCCCTGATCGCCGCGGCCGAGGCGCGCGTCGACCAGAAGCTGGCCGAGCTCAAGGCCCTGGAGGCGAAGATTGCCACCGCCGACGCGGCGGCGACCCAGGCCGAGGATGCGCAATTGGCCCGCCTGGTGAAGGTCTATGAAACGATGAAGCCGGCGGAAGCCGCCGGGATCTTCAACACGCTGGATTTTGCGGTGCTGCTCCAGGTCGCCAGCCGCATGAAGGAGGCCAAGATTGCGCCGGTGCTCGCGGCGATGGATCCTCAGGCGGCCAAGGCATTGACCGTGGCCCTGGCCACCAGGAAGGTACCAGTCCCGCCAGCGCCGGCCGCCGCCGCCGGCACGGCGGGCTAAGGGAAGCAGGCCCATGAGCGAGACCATGCGCAATACCAAGATCATGACCTACGACGATCGCCTGGCGGCCCTGGCGACGGAGACCGGCGGCAGCGTGCCGGTGGCCGAAATCGGCCGGGTGGTCGCCGGCCTGATGCAGAGCTTCGAAAGCGAAACCCAGGCGATAGGCCAAGCCCAGGCGATCGACACCGACACCGCCCAGGAACTCGCCGACCTGCTGGCCTATGTCCGCCAGACCCAGGAGGACATCGCGGCCATCCAGCCGGCGGAGTTGACCGGCGAGCACATCCCGCACGCCAACGACCAGTTGCGCTCGGTCGTGCGCGCGACCGAGGAGGCAACCGGGGTCTTCCTCGATGCGGCGGAAGAACTCGAGAACCTGGCCGAGGAACTGGGCGGGGGCGAGGCCGAGCGGTTGCGGAGCATCACCACGCGCATCTACGAGGCCTCGAACTTCCAGGACATTACCGGCCAGCGCATCGCCAAGGTGGTGACGACGCTGGTGGTGATCGAGGAACGGCTGTCGCGGCTGGTGCGCATTGCCGGCGAGGCGGCGCGTGCGGCAGCGACCGCGCCCGCCGAACCCGAGCCGGAAGACCTCTTGAACGGGCCGCAGTTGCCCGACGTGGCGGCGACACAGGATGACATTGACCGTCTCTTCGCGTCGCTCTGAGGCGCCGCGCTGGCGCCGCTGGGCGCAAGCCGGCGCCCTGGCCGGGCTGCTGGTGCTTGCCCTCGGGGTACAGTCCCGGGCGGCGACGGCGATCGGCGCGCGCGGCTGGGACCACGGCGACTATGGCCGCCTGGTGTTCGACCTCGGGCCCGGCGTCAGCGGCCAGGCCAGCCTCGACGGCGATTTCCTCGTCGTCACCTTTTCCGAGGCGGTCACCGTCGATCCCAAGACCGCCTTGGGCAAGCTGGCGCGCTTTGCCGGCGTCGCCCAGTTGAGCGATGACGGGCGCACCTTGCGCGTGGCCCTGAAACAGGCCGTCACCCTCAAGCCCGAAACCTATCAGCGCAAGCTGGTGCTGGACCTGCGGCCGGCGACTGCCCCCACCAAGCCTGTGCCCGCCAAGCCCGCCCCCACCAAGCCCGCCCCCGCCAAGCCTGCTCAGGCCAAGCCGCCGGCGCAAGCGGTCCCGGTCGAACCGGCTCCCGCCGCGGCGGTCGAAGCGGCGCCGCCGTCCCATGAACCGGCCGCCCCCGCGCCGCCGCCCGCGCCCGTCGCCGCGATGCCGGCCCCGGCCGTGGCCCGGCCCGTCGCGCCGCCCGGCCCCGTCGCCGCGACGACGCCGGCCCAGCCGGCCCCGGCGGTGGGCGAGACCAGCCTGCAGGTGCGGACCGCCCTGGGCGGTATCGAGGTCGAAGCCGGCTTTCCGGCACCCGCGGGGGCTGTCGTCTTCGCCCGGGGGATGCGGTCTGGGTGGTCTTCGACCGTCCCGGTTTCGATGCCGCTTCGCTGGCTGATACCCCGCTCGGCACGCTGGGCCGGATCGAGCCGCTGGACCTGGCCCACGCCTCGGGCTTCCGGCTCGTCGGCCGCCAGTTGCCGCCCGAGGTTTCGGCCGACGGCAATCGCTGGCGCCTGGTGTTCGCGCCCGATGCCCGGCCGCCGGCAACGCCCCTGGTCGTCGGCATCGCCACCGACACCCATGGCAACCGGCAACTGGCGATCAAGGTGGCCGGTGCCCATGCAGCACTCAACCTCATCGATCCCGATATCGGCGACACCATCACGGTGGTGCCGGTCACCAAGGGCGGGGCAGGGATTCTGGCGGCGGCGAGATTGCCGGACTTGAGCCTCCTCGCCAGTACCCAGGGCATCGCCTTCCTGCCCTTGTCCGACGGGCTGGAGACGCTGGTCGACGCCAATGCCGTGGTGATCACGGGGCCCCAAGGGGGGCTGACCTTGTCGGGAACGCCGCCGGCGGTGCCGGGCCACGGCCGGGGACCGGCCCAGGCCGGCCTCGATGTCGGCACCTGGGCGCTGCCGGGCAATGTCGGTGACCTTCGGGCGCAGCTTGCCCGCGAGGTATCGACGGCCGAACCGGCGAACCGGCAGCAGGCCCGCTTGCGCTTTGCCCGCTACCTGGTCTCCCAGGGCCTGGGCGCCGAAGCGATCGGCCTCGCCAAGCTGATCGCGCAGGACGATCCGGCCCTGGCCGATGACCTGGGCTTTCGCCAGATGCGGGGCATCGCCCAGGCCATGCAGGAGCGTCCGGCGGAAGCCTTGACCGACCTGAGCCTGCCGGCCCTGGAATTTTCCCCGGATGCGGTGCTGTGGCGTGGCTATGCGCTGGCCGCCCAGGGGCAGACGGCGCAGGCGCACCGGGTCTTCGCCGGGACGGCGGCGGTCGACCACTACCCGGCCCATATCGCCACGCGGCTGCTGGCGGCGATGACCGATACCGCCCTGGCCGCCGACGACTTGGCCGCTGCCGCCGAGTTTTCCCGCGCGCTGGGCGAACGGGCCGCCACGGCCGCGACCAAGGCCCAGGCGCAGGCCCTGGCCGGCCGCGTCGCCCTGCGCAACGCCGATGTACCGGCTGCCCGCGAGCAATTCGAGGCGGCCCTGGCCAGCGGTGAACGGACCGCCCGGGTCGATGCCGAACTGGGCTTGATCGAACTTGGCCTGGCCGACGGCACCATGACGCGGCCCCAGGCGATCGAGCGGCTGGACCGGCTGCGCTATGCCTGGCGCGGCGACGCCAAGGAACTGGCCGTGTTGCGCCGCCTGGCCGACCTGCAACTGGCCGAAGGGCGCTGGCGTGACGGTCTGGAGACCTTGCGCGTTGCCATGAAGCTGTTTCCCGATGACCCCGGCCGCGATGCCCTGGCCGAAACCCAGGTCGCCGCCTTCCGCCGCCTGTTCCTGCTGGGGGCGGCCGATGCCCTGCCGCCGGTCCAGGCGGTGGCGCTCTATTTCGACTACCGCGACCTGACCCCCCTGGGGGCCGACGGCGACGAGATGATCCGCCGTCTGGCCGACCGGCTGATCCAGGTCGAGTTGCTGGACCAGGCCAAGACGCTGCTCACCCACCAGGTCACCTACCGCCTGCAGGGGATCGCCCAGGCCCAGGTCGCCGCCAATCTCGCCTTGCTGCACCTGGCGGATCACGAAGCCGCCAAGGCACTGGGCGTGCTCGACGGGACCGAGCAGCCGACCTTGCCCGAAGCCACCGCCCGGCTGCGCCGCCTGCTGCGCGCCGGCGCCCTGGCCGATCTCGGCCGCGGCGCCGAGGCCAAGGCCCTGCTCGCCGGCGATAGCAGCGAGGATGCGGCGCGCCTGGGGGCCGAGATCGCCTGGAATGCCCGCGATTGGGCCGGCGCTGCGCAAAGCCTCGGCCGCCTGCTGGCCAATGTAACGCCACCCGCCGGCGGGCCGCCCGGCGCCGGGACCGAACGCCTGGCGCTGCGCCTCGCCATCGCCGCCGCGCTGGCCAAGGATGCCGAGCGGCTGAAGGCGCTGGTCCAGAAGTGGGGCCCCTCGATGGCCCAGAGCAAGAGCGCCGAGGCCTTCGCCATGCTGACCGGCACGACCGACCCCTCGGCCATCGCCACCCGCAATCTGGCCCAGACCATGGCCAATGCCGGCGCCGACACCGGCTTCATGGACATGCTGCGCCAGCGCCTGGCCGCGGGTCAGTTGAACGCGATCAACTAGGCGTCTGGCCGCTTCTATAAGACACGCGCCGTAACTCGTCATGGCCGGGCTTGTCCCACGGCTGTCCGTTTAAGGAAAACGAGCGTGGGAGGCCATTTCCTTCGGGTGGTTTTCCTTCCATCCTCACCACCCTAACTCGTCATGGCCGGGCGAAGTCCCGGCCATCCACGTCGGCAAGCTACCTATGCCGTCAACAGATGTGGCTCGGCCCGACGTGGATGACCGGGACAAGCCCGGTCATGACGATTAAGAGTGGTACGCATATGCCGTGAAACAACCCGATTTCCTTAACCGGACAGCCGTGGGCAAAGTCCCGGCCATCCACGTCGGCAAGCTGCCTATGCCGTCAACGGATGTGGCTCGTCCCGACGTGGATGACCTGGACAAGCCCGGTCATGACGGCTGGAGTATCATGCATTAACCTCGAAGAGGGGCGGTCTCTTGGCGCCTCAAACACCGCAGCGGCAAATCGGAGGGTGATGCTTCCGACTAAACCCGAGACGCGCTAGTCCGCGAGCGAGTCCGGGTAGAACCGTTCGAGTAGCGGCCTGAAATGCTCGCGGATATAGATGATCACCCCGCGCGGCAGCTCGGTGCGCCAGGCGTCGGGGTGGCCCGAGCGATAGGGCGAGTTCTCGTCGACCACGCCGGGCGCGCGGCCGCCGGACATGGCCTTGAAGGTGAAGGCGCTCGCGTCCGGCCATTTCAGGTCGGCCCCTTGCTCGGCCGCGGCGCGCGACAAGGCGAGGTCGATGCGGTCGCCGTAATCTTCCATGCGCACGGTCACGAACCGGTTGTCGTCATAATCCCATTGCCGCAACCCGCAGAGCGGTCCGGGCGTGAGATGAAAGAAGTCATTCCGCTCGCAAAAGACGACGGTCAGCATCTTGCCTTCTTCCGGCGAGCATTGCTCGAGGACGCGGCGCTGGGCCACCAGCATGGGCAGCGTCTTCTTCACGGGATGCGAGCGCAGGTGCGAGTAGTAGGCCGATTGGGCGACGTTCAGCGGGTTGCGAATGATGTGGATGGCCCGCCGGGCGACATGCTCGGTCAAAAACGGGTAGGAGGCGTTGCTGAGGAAATTCACGTCGTGGTCCGGCGAGGGCGGCCTGTTGCCCCGCGGCGATCCATAGAAGGTGAGGTCGTTGTCGAGGCAGAGCTGCTTGACGTATCGGCCACTGAGCGTGGAGGCGCATTTGTGATGCGTCACAAACAACATGCTTTATTCCCTGCTTCAACTTCGATCGATGACGGGCCTGTGATCCCGGCATGTTTTTGATCCGGTTCGGTCTTGTCAATCCGAAACTGAAGAAGGGCTGCCCGCGCTCGGCCAGCGCCACGGTTTCACGGGGGCAATACTTATTTCATCTTGCACGGCCGCGACCGGGCTTGCGTTCTCACGAGGCGTAGATGAAGTCGGATGAACTCGTGCCCATGTCGCCCAGCGGCGTGCCGATCAGGTCGACGAAATTGCCGGCGCTGAAGGTTACGCGCGTATCGGCGCCACCGTTGATCGAGGCGATGCCGCCGCCACCCGCCTGCATCTCGGCAAAGCCGTGGTAGCCGTAGGCGACGACATTGATCTGGTCGAGGCCGTCCTTGTAGTCGGCGGTGTCATGGCCGCCGCCGGGGGCGAAGACGAAATTGTCGTTGCCCGCGCCACTCAACAGGCTGTCGTTGCCGCCGCCGCCGGCCAGCCGGTCGTCCCCGCCCAGGCCGGACAGGGTATTGGCGCCGCTGTTGCCGGTCAGCCTGTTGTTGGCGCCGTTCCCCGTGGCGTCGATGGCCGATGCGCCGTCAAGGGTCAGGTTCTCGACATGGGCGGACAGCGTGTAGGTGGCGGCCGAATGAGCAAGGTCGGTGCCGTTGCCGGAATCCTCGACGATCACGTCGCCCGTGTTGTCGACATAATAGGTATCGTTGCCCGCCCCGCCGCGCATGGTGTCGGCGCCGGCCAGGCCGTTCAGCGTGTCGTCGCCGCCCAGGCCCGACAGCGTATTGCCGGCGCTGTTGCCCGTCAGCGTATTGGCATCAGCATTGCCGGTGCCGTTGATCGACACGCCGCCGGTCAGGACCAGAGTCTCGACATTGGCCGACAGCGTATAGCTCGCCGACGAGCGGACCGTGTCGGTTCCGGCGCCGGCATCCTCGATGATCGTGTCGCCGGCGGTATCGGCATAATAGGTGTCGTTGCCGGCACTACCCCGCAGCGTGTCGGCGCCGGTCGATCCGTCCAGCGTGTCGTTGCCCGAGGTGCCGAAGATCAGGTTGCCCAGGCTGTTGCCGAAGCCGCTGGCCCCGCCCGCATTCTCCAGGGCCAGATTCTCGACATTGGCGCCCAGCGTGTAGGTGCCGAGCGTCGTCATCACCAGGTCGGTGCCGCCGCCCGAGAACTCGATGACCACATCGCCCCCGTTGTCGACATGGTATATCTCGTTGCCCGCCCCGCCCTGCATGGTGTCGGCGCCGGCCCCCCCGTCCAGCGTGTCATTGCCGACCCCGCCGGTGATCGTGTTGTTCAGGGTGTTGCCCGTGCCGGCACCGCCGCCGGCCGTGCTGACGACAAGGTTCTCGACATTGGCGCCGAGCGTGTAGCTGCCGGCCGTGCTGTTGACCGTGTCGGTGCCGCCGCCCGAAGCCTCGGTCACCACATCGCCGGCGTCGTCGACAAAATAGTGATCGTCGCCACTACCGCCCACCAGCGTGTCCTGTCCCGCCCCGCCGTTCAGGGTGTTGGCGGCGGCATTGCCGAACAGCGTGTTGGCATCGGCGCTCCCGGTGCCGTTGAGGGGCGAGGCGCCGGTCAGGATCAGGGTCTCGACATTGGCCGACAGCGTGTAGCTGACGGAGGAGCGGACCGTGTCGATGCCGCCGCTTGCGTCCTCGTTGATCACATCGCCAGTGTTGTCGACATAGTAGGTGTCGCTGCCGGTGCCGCCCCGCAGCGTGTCGGCGCCGCTCGATCCGTCCAGCGTGTCGTTGCCCGAGGCACCGAAGATCAGGTTGTTCAAGCTGTTGCCAAAGCCGCTCGCCCCGGCGGCATTCTCCAGGGCCAGATTCTCGATATTGGCGCCCAGCGTGTAGCTGCCCAGGCTGGTCTGGACAAGGTCGGTACCCTGGCCGGCCAGTTCGATCACCGCGTCGCCCAGATTGTCCACATGGAATATGTCGTTGCCCAGCCAGCCCCGCAGGGTATCGGCGCCGGTGCCGCCGTCCAGCGTATCGGCACCATCGCCGCCAACGATCGTATTGTTGAGCGCGTTGCCGGTGCCCGTCGCGCCGGCCGCGCGGGTCAGGGACAGGTTCTCGAGATTGGCGCCGAGGACATAGTTGGCGAGGCTGGTGGCGACCGTGTCGACGCCGCCGCCGGCGGCCTCCGTCACCACGTCGCCGGCATCGTCGACCATATAGGAATCATCGCCGCCGCCGCCCGTCATCGTGTCGTGGCCGAGCCCGCCGTCCAGCGTATCGTTGCCGTCGAGACCGCCCAGCGTGTCGTTGCCGTCGCTGCCGGTGATGTGGTTGTCCAACTCGTTGCCCGTACCCGTGGCGTCGGCCGGCGTGCCGGCGAAATCGAACACCAGGTTTTCCAGGTTGGCGCCCAGGGTATAGGCGGCCAGGCCGGTGACGACGGTGTCGGCGGCATTCGCGGCCTGGGAGATCGATGCCGTTACAACATCGCCGATGTTGTCGACATGGTAGGTGCAGTTCCCGGCACCGCCGTACATCTTGTCGCGGCCGGTGCCGCCGTCGAGGATGCCGCCGTCCATGCCTGTCACGCTCAGCGTGTCGTTGCCGTCGTCGCCATGCAGTTCGACGATGAAGGCATCGACCGACTCGATCGTGTCGTTGCCTGCCAGTCCGTGGACGGTCAGGCCCGACGAGCCTTGGGCGGTAATGTGGTTGTTCAGGCTATTGCCGGTGGCATCGATCGGGGATTCCGAAGCGCCCGAGGGCAGGTCGAGGTTTTCGATATTGTCGCCGAGGGTGATGACGGGAAACTGCTCGTAAAACAGGATGACGACCTTGTCGGTGCCTTCGCCCGCAAGCTCCACGGCGCTGTCGGCCGCGTCGTCGATGTAGTAGGTGTCGTTGCCGCTGCCGCCCTGCATGGCGTCGCCGCCAAAGCCGCCGTCCAACGTGTCGTTGCCGTCGCCCCCGGCCAGCGTGTCGGCCCCTGCGGCCCCGATGATCGTATTGGCCAGTGTATTGCCGGTGCCGGCAGCGCCGGCGGCGCGGGTCAAGGTCAGGTTCTCGACATTGGCGCCCAGCGCATAGGCCGAAAGGCTGGTGATGACGATGTCGGTGCCCTTGCCCGATGCTTCGACGACACTGTCCCCGGCATCGTCGAGGAAATAGGTGTCGTTGCCGGCACCGCCCTGCATGGCATCGGCCCCGGCCTTGCCGTCCAGCAGGTCGTCGCCCGCTGAACCGACAAGCAGGTTGGCCAGGGTATTGCCGGTCCCGGTGGCGCCCGTCGCCAGTGTCAGGGTCAAATTCTCGACATAGCTGCCCAGGGTATAGGCCGCGAGGCCGGTGACGACCGTGTCGACATCGGTGCTGTCGCTGCTGATTTCCCGAACCGTGTCGCCGATGTCGTCGAGGTAATAGGTATCGTTGCCCGCGCCGCCGACCATGCGATCGGCGCCGGTGCCGCCGTCGAGACTGTCGGCCCCCGCATTGCCCACCAGCGTGTCGTCGCCGCCCAGGCCGCTGATCGTATCGGCGTCGGCCGTCCCGTTCAGGGTTTCGGCATTTGCCGTCCCGTTGATAGTGCTCATCGCTCAGGCCTCGCGGGTTGGAGAGGACAAGACATGAGAAAGGCCCCCGGCGCGCCGCTTGGCATCGCCCAGGCCATGGGAAGGGGCGGGCCTTTGCCGGCCGCGCCCAAAAACTCAAGATCGCCACTGCTGGCCCCCGATCCGTCTGCCCCCGCTAACGGACCTGTGGCATTATGGCCACAGGTCTGCGAAAGCGCAAGGGAGGCCGAATCCCGGCTTGCCCCGGCCGTCATGCCCGTCGGCAGATCAGCGGGAGCGCAGGCCTTGCCGCAGGATCGGCGACGCTGCCCGCTGCAAGGTCGCCAGCAACTCGGTCGTCGATACGGGCTTGCTGCAGAATTCGACGTTCACGGCCGGGCCGACGATGCCCGCTTCGTCCAGGGTCTGGCTGTCGGCATTGGCGGACCACAAGACGATCGGGACGAGATTTCCCTGTTCGCGCAGGCGGCGGATCAGTTCCGGCCCCCGTATGCCGGGCATCAGGTCGTCGGTCAGCACGACATCGATGGCGCCGGGCCGGTTGCGCAGCACGGCAAGGCCCGACTCGCCGTCGTTGGCGAATTCGACGTGATGGCCGGCCCGCGTCAGGGCCTCCCCCGCGGCCTCCGACAGGTACTTGTCGTCGTCGACGAGCAGGACACGCAGCGCCTGCGGTGCCGTTTCGGCCTCGGGCGCCGCGGCCGGCTGGGTTGCTTCGCCCTTGGCGAGCGGCAGCAGGAGTTCGAAGCGGGTGCCTTTGCCGGGCGTGCTCCAGACGGCGATCTCGCCGCCGTGGGCGGTGACGATGCCGTGGACCACCGCCAGGCCCAGGCCGGTGCCCGAGCCTTCGGGCTTGGTCGTGAACAGCGGTTCGAAGATCTTGACCAACTGGCTCTCGGGGATGCCGCAGCCATCGTCTTCGACAACCAGCCTGATGTAGCGCCGATCGGCCTGGCGCGATCCCAGGCGAACCGGCGCATCGGTGGAAAAATCCTGTGGGCCGGCGATCTGGATGCGTATCTGCCCGCGGCCGCCGCCCAGGGCGTCTCGTGCGTTCACACCCAGGTTCATCAGCACCTGGATCAATTGATCTGCCGGCATGTCCACCTTCAGGTCCGACGCCGTCCCGGTCACCGACAAGGTCATGCCCTTGGGCAGGGCGCCGATCAGCAGGCCGGCCGCCTCGTCGACGGCCGCGGCAAGATTGCAGGTCTCGGCGCCGCCGCCGCGGCGCGGGCGTGCAAAGCCCATGATGCGATCCACCAGGTTCTGGCCCCGCCGGACACCCGTCAGAATCTGGCCGGCGAAGCGCCGCGCCGATGCTTCCCCACCGGCCGCGTCCTCGATGATTTCGGCATAGCCCTGGATCGAGCCCAGGACATTGTTGAAATCATGGGCAAAGCCGCTGGCCAGGCGTCCGATCGCCTCCATTTTCTGCGCCACCACGAGCCGTTCTTCCAGCCGACGCCGGGTTTCCGCATCGGCACGCTGGCGCGTGACATCACGGCTGATGCACAGCATGCCGCCGTCGTCGAGCAGGGTGACGCTCATATCCTGGTCGATGGTGTCGCCGTTCAGGGTCTGACCCACGGCGTGGCCGTGCCAGTGATTGCGCGCCTCCAGTTCCGGCATGATTTCCTGCATCAGCCGTTCGTGCTCGGCCGGCGAGTACAGGGTGGTCCAGGCCTTGCCGAGGACGGCCTGCGACGAGGGGATGCCGAACATCTCCAGATGGGCGCGATTCATGGCGGTGAAGCAGCCGTTGGGATCGGTGAGCGCGATCGCGTCGCTGGAGGCGGCGATGGCGAGGCTCAGCCGGTTCGCATCCGCCTTCGCGGCCCTGGCTTCGCGATAGAGGCCGCTGGCCCGGCGCGCCTGGATCATCGCCAGCGCGATGAAGCACAGGCCCAGCACGAACAGGGCCGACAGGTAGATGATCATTTCGGCGGCGATCTGAACGAGGGCGCCGCGATTGTAGACGTATTGGTCCTGCATCTGGGTGTAGCGGACCAGTTCGCGAATGCCGTTTTCTTCGCCGGCCAGCGACTGGCGGATGATTTGCGGGGCATCGGCCGGCATCCGCGTCGACGTCCCGTCCAGGCCCAGCCGCCGGTCCGTCGCCTCGAGGGCGGCGCGCAGCTTCTTCAGGGTTTCCGTGACGCCGGGGATCTGGCGCACGCCTTCGGCATCGACACCGGTCTCGAGGATGATCAGGCGGCTCCAGAAGATGTCGTAGCGTTCGCCCAGCGCGTCATAGCGCGCGGGCGTGCGATCGATTTCGGCCCACAGGTCGGCCACCAGCAGGCGGTCGTATTCCTGTTGCAACTGGACTGCGGCCCAGCTTCCGGTGCGGTAGGTGTTGCCGATAAGCTGGCGCGTCTCGACGAGACGGGCGACCACATAGGTGGACGCCGCGATATAGATCGCGGCGATGACGGTGGTGGCGATCCAAAGCCAGCGGCTTCGCCGGGGCATTGTCAGGTTACGGCCACGGTTTTCACCTGCCAGATCAGCCGGTCGTGGACCTTGGGCACGTTCAGCTCCGGCCGCTGCGACAGCGGATAGATCAGCCACAGCGGGCCCTTGTTGCGGACGGACAGGAGCTTGCCGTCCTGGCGCATCGCCAGGATCGGCCCGTAGGCGGCGAGATCGCTCATCGGCACGTCGACCGTGTAGTCGTTCAGTGCCGTCAGCCTGAGCTGCGTGCCGGCGGTGGCGTTGGCGGCTTCCAGCACGGCCTGCATGGTCGGGCCGCCGAAGTCCGACATGCCCTCGGTAAACGGCGTCATGGTGGCGATCGTGGCCTGGGGGAGGGCTTCGAGGGCGGCCCTGTCGAATGCGGTCGCCGCCCCGGCGGCGTTGGCAACAGTGAGCAAAGCTTGCTCGGCGGCAAGGCCGCGGCCGGCACGGGCGGCCAGGAGTGCGCCGGCCGCGATCGCCATCAGGTGGCGGCGGGTGGTGTCTTGCATGGGATGTCGATCGCTCCGGATTTCAGCAGGTTGCCAAAGGTCGCGGCGTCCACGGCCTTGCCGAACAGGTAACCCTGGCCGCGGTCGCAGCCCATCTGCGCCAGGGCGGCACAGGTGGCTTCGTCCTCGATCCCTTCGGCGACGCACAGGAGGCCCAGATTGTGAGCGAGGTCGATCGTCGTCTTGACGATCACGCGGGCGTCCCGGTCGTTGCCGATGCGCTGGACGAACGAACGATCGATCTTCAGCTCGCAGAACGGCATCGCATGGAGCACGGAAAGCGACGAGAACCCGGTGCCGAAATCGTCGAGCGACAGGTCGAAGCCCTTGATCCGCAGCCAGGTCAGGGCGCGCAGGGATGCACCGGTGTTCGACATGGCGGTCTGTTCGGTTACTTCAAAGCTGATCCATTTGGGATCGACGCTGCGGGCATTCAGGATGCTGGCGGCGGTCAGGCCGAAGTCGGGATCGGAGGCATTGACGGCGGCCAGGTTGACCGAGATTTTGCACGGCGAGATGCCGGACTCCCGCCAGTGCTCGATGGCTTTTGCCGTGTCGGCGAGGATGCGCTCGGTCAGCGAGCACCAAAGGCCTGCTCGCTCCACGATCGGCAGGAAGCCGCCCGGCAGCCCGACCGCGCCGGAAAAGGGTACTCTGCGGGCCAGGGCTTCGGCGCCCACGATCTTGCCCGTGGCCAGATCGACCTGGACCTGGAAATAGGGCCGAATGATGCCGTTCTTGATGTCGGCCGCGACCGAACTGGCGTCGGGATCATCGGGCACGGCGACGGAGGCCCGGATCGCGGCGGAGAGCATCGAAAGCGAGAAGGGTTTGTGGAAGATGCCGGGAATGCTCAAGCCCAGCGTCTCGCCGTGACGCCTGGCCGCGCCGATGACCCGCTCGTCCGATCCGCTCATCAGGAAGACCGGCCCGCGAAACCTCAATTTCGCGAGGAGTTCCGAAGCCTGAAGGCCGTCATGGCACCCCAGGTTGAGATCCACCACCACCGCCGCCGGAAGGGCCCGGCGGCAGGCTGCCTCCAATTCGCCCAGGGTGGGGGCGGTGATGACATTGAAACCGTCACGCTCCAGCCTGATCCGCAGCACCTGCGCAATATCGGGGTCGTCATCCAGGACGATGACGGCGGGCCGGCGCAGGTGATGATCCGTTGGCGGTGTCTGCATGATCGAGCCCATTGTCGAGCGAGTATATTAATGATTGGTATCCAAGGGGTTTGATGTGTATCAACGCGAGCACCGGCGCGGCGTTCTGCCCCTAGGGCAGCGGCCTTCGGGTCCAGGCGCGCCGCCGCCGCTCGGCCATTGCCGTCGCGGCTGCCAAGGCTAATCAATAGGCGCTTAGCGATCTGTTAAGGCCGAGGCCAAGCGCCTGGTCCTGAACGGGCTGCAACTGACGATCACCGATTTCGTCGCCGAGGTGCATGACACCCACCACCCGATCGCGGTCGAGCTCTACTACGAGGACCAGAAGAAGACGGCCAAGCTGCGGGCGGGCCATTTCCTCGAGCACCGGGTGCCCAAATACATGGGCTATTTCGAGCGCGTGCTGGCCCGGAACCCCAAGAGCGACAGCCACATATTCGGCAAGTCGCTGACCTATGTGGACCTGTCGCTGTTCCAGGTGGTGGAAGGGCTGCACTATGCCTTCCCCCGCGCCATGAAGAATTTCGCCGAGCACTATCCAGGACTGTCGGCCCTGCGCGAACTGGTCCGCAGCCGCCCGAACATCGCACGTTACCTGGCCTCGAGCCGGCGCATCCCCTTCAACGAGTCCGGCATCTTCCGCCACTACCCCGAACTGGACCGCCCGGCACCCTAGGGGATCGAATCCAAGGCTCGATACCCGTGGAGGCATCCGGGCTATCGAGTCATCCCGGCGAAGGCCGGGATCCATTGCAACATCGCGCGCTACCCCAGAATGGATCCCGGCCTTCGCCGGGATGACGACGGGGTGAGATCAGGAGGCTCACAGACCGGGAGCCAAACGTTGGATTTTGTCCCCTAGGCCCGGGGGCCGATCAGCCAGCCGAAGGCACGGCGCAGGAAGGCGGGGGCATCCTTCTCGACCGGTGCCCCGTGGGCCATCAGCACCTTCTCGGCGGGCCATGCGAGAAGGTGCTTCAGCGCGTCACGCGCGGGGCGGCGGTTGGTGAAGGCGAGGCGGAACTTGCGCGGCACCGACGGCTCGGGGCCCACCATGAGGTCCAGTTTCGCCACGACGGCCCGCCAGCCCGAGAGCAGGTTGGCTGGTATCTGCTGGATCAGGTCGGTGAAGAGCACGGTGCCGCTCTTGGTGTGAAAGAACACCACCTCGGTCGTGATCAGGTTGCCGCGCATCAGGACCTGGTCGATCTCGCCGGTCCAATCCGGGTCCGTCGCATCGCCGAGGTCGGCATCGAAGGCGATGTCCTGGCGCTTCTTGCGCAGTCCCGGCGGGGCGTGGAGCCTGGCGGCCGGATAGGCGCGCTGCCATTCCGGCAGAAACAGGTGGTGAAGCGAATTGGGCGCAACGATGTGCCGCACCTCGCCGAGTGCATCCACTTCTACCCGCAGGGCGTCGGTAAGCCGGGTCGGCGACCAGATGAACAGGCCCCGGTCCGCGAGCCTTATGACGGCCATTCGCGTCGGATAGTGAAACCCGGCGACCGCGACCTGCGGTCCGTCCGCAATCCAGATCTCGTGACCGAATTCCTTCAGCATGGCCGATCCAGCGTTGCCGGTGCTGATGGACAGTTAACCGCCCCGGGCCGTACTGGCAAGATTGGTTGTCAGCCGCCGCCGTAGCTCTGGATCAGGCTGGCCACGGTCAGGTGCCAGCCGTCGACCAGGACGAAGAAGATCAGCTTGAAGGGCAGGGAGATCACCACGGGCGGCAGCATCATCATGCCCATGCCCATCAGGATCGACGCCACCACCATGTCGATCACCAGGAACGGGATGAACAGCAGGAAGCCGATCTCGAAGGCGCGGCGCAGTTCGGAAATCATGAACGCCGGCACCAGGGCGATCAGGGGCGTCGCCTCCGGGGTCGCGGGGCGTTCCATTTTCCCTAAATCGATGAACAGGGCGAGGTCGGGCTCGCGCGTGTGCTTCAGCATGAAGTCGCGGAACGGGGCGGCGCTGGCGTCGAAGGCGGCGCGCTCGTCCATCTGGCCTTCCATATAGGGCGAGATGCCGTCCTTCCAGGCCTTGTCGAAGGTCGGCGCCATGATGAAGGCGGTGAGGAACAGGGCGAGGCCGATGAGGATCGTGTTGGGCGGCGTCTGCTGGGCGCCGATGGCGCTGCGCAGCAGGGACAGCACCACGACCAGGCGGCCGAACGAGGTGATGACCACCAGCAGCGACGGGGCCAGGCTGAGCACCGTCACCAAGACGATGATCTGCACCAGGTTCGAGGTCATGCCCGAGCGGTCGCCGCCCAGGTCGAGCGAGAGCGATTGCGCGGCGGCGGCGCCGGCAAAGCCGAGCAGGCCGATGGCGAGGCCGATCAGGATCGCCGGCCGGGGCAGGAACTTGCTCATGGCGTCTCCCTCATGGCGTCTCGGGCGGCAGCGGCCCGCGCTCGACCACCAGGTCGCCGGCCGGGCCTAGAAGCAGTAGATGTTCGCGCCCGTCGTGGCGCACGATGACCAGGCGCCGGCGGGCGTCCAGGCTCAGGGATTCGGTGACCGCCAGGCGCTTGCCGGCGCGGGTCGCCGGGCCGTGGCCGAAACGGCGCATGACGGCGCCGAAGGCGAGGATCAGGACGACGACGGCGGCCAGCGCGATGCCGGCCCGCAGCAGCTCCGGCATCATGGGGCGCCCCCGCCAAGGCGCAGGTCGCGCAGCCGGTTGTTGGCCATGTAGACATAGGCGAGGATCTCGGCGACGGCGGCGAAGGCCGCCAGCGGGATGGTCTCGTCCAACTCGATGGTCTCGAGGATTTCCACCAGGTCGCCGTCCTCGCGCACCTTCACGCCATGGGCCAGGGCCAGGGAGATGATCCGCTCGGCCACTTCGCCGCGGCCGCTGGCAACCACCCGCGGCGCCTCGTCCTCGCCCGGGGCGTAGGACAGGGCCACGGCCTTCTGTCGGGGGGATGGGGTTCGGTCATCGGCGGGTCGTTTCCTTCGAACGTTGGCCGATCTTGCGCGATTAAGGTTAACGAGTGCTCACCGAGGCGTTTACCAGCCGTTAAGTGCGATGGCCGCAGCATGGCCTCGGTCGCAACGACTGGCAGAGGCGAAAGCCCGATGGATTTGGATCGCATCCCGGTGATCGGCATGCTGGTGCGCCGGATGGAATTCCTGGGCGCCCGGCAACGCGTGATCGCGCAGAACGTCGCCAATGCCGATACCCCGGCTACCAGGCGCGCGACCTGGCACCCGACAGCTTCGCCCGTCACGTCGCGGCCCAGTCGGGCAGCACCACGCCCAGCGCATCGGCGGGCCTGGCGGTGACGGCGGCCGGCCACCTGGGCGGCACCATCGAGCCCAACCGCGGCACGGCGCTGTCGACCCGGGCCGACGATTTCGAGACCACCCCGTCCGGCAATGCCGTCGTGCTCGAGGAAGAGATGGCGCGCCTGGCCGAGACGAAGATGGACTACGACACCATCACCGGCATCTACCGCAAGCAGGTGTCGATGCTGAAGACCGCGCTGGGTCGCGGCCAGAGCGGTTGAGGAAATCATGGCGATCGACGAGTTGAACAAGACCCTGATGATCTCGGCCGCCGGCATGCGGGCGCAAAGCGTGCGCATGCGCGTGATCGCCGAAAACCTGGCCAATGCCGAGACCGTGGGCCTGAAGCCGGGCGACGATCCCTATCGCCGCAAGGTGGTGACCTTCGCCAGCGAGCTGGACCGGGCAACCGGCACCGACACGGTGGCGATCAAGGGCGTGACCCGCGACCAGTCCGAATTCGGCACGCGCTACGAGCCGGGTCATCCGGCGGCGGATGCCAATGGTTACGTGCGTACCCCCAACGTCAACATGCTGGTCGAGGTCAGCGACATGCGCCAGGCCCAGCGTTCCTATGAAGCCAACCTCAACGTGGTCGACAGCGCGCGCAGCATGCTGATGCGCACCATCGACCTGCTGCGCGGCTAACGGAGAGACAGACCATGGACCCGATCGCCGGCCGCGCCTTGAGCGCCTATACCGATGCCCTGCGCCGTGGTGCCGGCACCGGCACCGAGGCGGCCCCCGCCGCCGGCATGGGCAGCGCCCAGGCCGGTCCCAGCTTCGGCGACGTGCTGGGCCAGGCGCTGGACAGCGCCATGGCCACCGGCGCCCGTGCCGACCAGACCTCGCTGGCCGCCGCCAGCGGTAAGGCCAGCGTGACCGATGTGGTCACGGCCCTGACCAATGCCGACGTCACCCTGCAGGCCGTGGTGGCCGTCCGCGACAAGGTCGTGGCCGCCTACCAGGACATTATGCGGATGCCGATCTGACGCACTGAAGCTGCCCACGGACGAGCCAGAAGGAAGTCCTCGTGAACGCCGGTGAAGCCCTCGATGTTGCGCGCGAAGCGCTGCTGACGATCATGCTGGTCTCGGGGCCGATCATGGCGGTCGCCCTGATCGTCGGCCTGTCGATCTCGCTGATCCAGGCCCTGACCCAGATCCAGGAGGCGACCTTGAGCTTCGTCCCCAAGATCCTGGCGATCTTTGCGGCACTCCTGCTGTTCCTGCCGTTCATGGGCGCCGCCATGGGCACCTTCACGCAGGAGATCATGGCGCGCATCGTCTCCGGCGGCACCGGCGGGTAAGGCGCCCTCGATGCTGGACCAGATCCTGCCCGGCGGCGTCTTTTCGCTGGCCCTGGTCTTTGCCCGCATCGGCGCCATGGTCATGGTCCTGCCGGTGTTCGGCGAGATGTACGTCTCCTCCCGCATCCGCCTGATCCTGGCCCTGTTCCTCACCGTGCTGATTGCGCCCCAGGCCGGCGCCCTGCCTGCCCTGCCGGTGCAGGCGGCCCTGCTGGTCCCGCTGATCGGCGGCGAGGTGCTGCTGGGCCTGGCCATCGGCGGCATCGCCCGCATGGTCATGGTGGCGCTGCATGTCGCCGGCAGCATCATCGCGGTGCAGTCGGGCCTGGCGGTCGCGCAGAACGTCGATCCCACGCAAGGGACCCAATCGGTGGTGCCGGCGAACTTCGTCATCATGACGGGCACCACGGTGATCGTCCTCGCCGACCTGCACCATCTGCTGATCGGCGCGGTGGCCGAAAGCTACCGCCTGTTTCCGGCGACCGCGCCGCTGGCCGTCGGCGACCTCGCCACGCTGGCGACCGGGGTGGTTGCAGACACCTTCACCCTGGGCTTGCAGATGGCAGCACCCTTCCTTGCCTTCGGCATCGTCTTCAACGTGCTGCTGGGGTGATGAACCGGCTGATGCCGGTCATGCAGGTCTTCTTCATCGCCATGCCCCTGCAATTGCCGCTGGCCTTCCTGCTGTTTGCCGCCACCATCGGCCTCAGCATCAGCCTGTTCGCGGATCGCTTCGTCGATGCGCTGGGCCCCCTGGTACAGTGAGGCGGCATGGCTGAAGAACAAGACGATTCCGGCAAAACAGAAGACCCTTCCGCCAAACGCATCACCGATGCCGAAAAGCGCGGCGACGTCCTGCAAAGTGCCGAGGTCAGCCACTGGTTCATGCTGTCGGCGGGGCTGGGCGCGATCATCCTCATTGCCACCGTCACCGGCCCGGCGCTGGGCGGCCGCCTAGCCGGGCTGATCGACCATAGCTGGCAGATGCCCATGGACGGGCGCGCCGGCAGCGACCTGCTGGGCGAGGTGGGGGGCGATCTGATGGTGGCCCTGGGCCTGCCGCTGCTGCTCCTGGTGGCGGCGGCGATCGGCGCCCACGCCTTGCAGCACAAGCTGATCTTCTCGACCGAGAAGCTGAAGCCCGACCTGTCGAAGCTGTCGCCGATGAAGGGCCTGTCGCGGATCTTCTCGCGCCGCGGCTTCGTCGAGTTCCTCAAGGGTATCGCCAAGATCGTCGCCGTCGGCGTCGGGGCGACGATGGCGGCACTCCCCACCTTCGATGCCCTGGTCGCCGCACCAGGCTATGAATTCGGGCTGCTGGCGGGGCTGGTGCTGGATACCATCATCCGGCTGTTCGGCGGGGCGCTCGCGGTGCTGACGGTGATCGCCGGCGCCGACTATCTGTTCCAGCGCCTCGATCGCCTGCGCCGCCTGCGCATGACCAAGCAGGAGGTCAAGGACGAGCACAAGCAGGCCGAAGGCGATCCCGCCATCAAGGGCCGCCTGCGCCAGTTGCAGCGGGAACGCTCGCGCCGGCGCATGATGGCGGCGGTGCCCACGGCCGACGTCATCATCACCAACCCGACACACTATGCCGTGGCCCTGAAATACGACGGTGCCAGCATGGCGGCGCCGGTGGTGGTGGCCAAGGGTGTCGACGCCATCGCCGCCCGCATCAGGGCCGTGGCGCAGGAGGCATCGGTGCCGCTGTTCGAGAATCCGCCGCTCGCCCGGGCGCTCTACGCCACGGTCGAGGTCGACGAGGAAGTGCCGCCCGAACACTACCGCGCGGTCGCCGAAGTGATCGGCTTCGTGCTGCGCCGTCGCGGGCCGCTTCCAAAGCGCGCGCCAGTCCCGTAAGCAGTACACATGGCCGAGCCGGAATCGAACCGTACCAATGGGCGCCGCCGCGAACCGCGGTCGATTCTGCCCTTTGTGCGCGGCACCCTGGCCGGTGCCGGCGGCGCCCTGATCGGCGTCGGCATCGCCATCGACGACCTGCGCTACAGCCTCGTGGGCGCCATCGCCGTGGCGATTCCGATGAGCGCCATCACCATCCGCAACGCGATTGCCAGGCGGCGCCAGCGCGAAGCGCTGGACACGATGATGGAGGAAATGGGCCCGGCGATAGCGCTGTCGTCGGTCGCCCGGGCCATCGTCGGGCCGGGCGGGCTGATTCTGCAGCACAATCTGCCCTGGCACCGGGCGCGCCTGCCCGAGGAGACCGTGCCCGAGGCCTGGCTCGATTTCCCGGCCGACGGCACGCCCCAGCAATTCATCCTCGATCGCGGCGGGCGCCAGGTCGAAGTGGCCGGCCGGCCGGTGCGCCCCTTCACCAACTATTATCTGCTCAGCGTGCGCGAACTGGCGGGGCCGACGCGGATCGACCCCGGCATCTTCGAGCACGCGGACTTGGGCTGGTTCGAAATGGACCGCGACGGCGTGGTGACCGGCGTCAACGGCACCCTGGCGGACTGGCTGGGGCGCTCGGTCGAGGAGGTCGGCAGCGGCAAGATGTCGGTCTTCGGCCTGTTCAAGCCGGCCGACAACCAGGATGCCGGCGACGACCGCTTCCACGCCGACCTGCTGCCCCTGGACGGCCCGCCGTTCCCGGTCGAGGTGGTGTTGCAGACCGACGTGCTGGGCGGCGGCACGCGCGGCGGTCTGGTCATCGACCTGCGCGAAATCGTCCGCTCGGTCCAGGCCCTGGCGGAATCGGCCGAGCGCTTCGGGCGTTTCATCGACGATGCCCCGGTGGGGATCGCCGCCCTGACCGCCGAGGGCAGCGTCGAGGAGGCCAACCCGGTCTTCGCCGAACTGGCGCTGGGCGTCGCCGACACCGAATTGATCCTCTCCAGGAATCTGCGCGACCTGATCGAATGGCCCGAGGGCGAGGCCAAGACCGCCGCCGATTTCGCCCAGGTCCTGGCCGGGGTCGAGGGCACCAGTGCCGAGTTGCGCTTCAAGGCGACGCCGGCGATTACCACGCGCATGTTCGCCACCCGGGCCAGGCGGGCAGGCAGCGGCGAGCGGCCGACCCGCATCGTCTACATGATCGACGTCAGCGCCCAGAAGGCGCTGGAGGCGCAGTTCGTCCAGTCGCAGAAGATGCAGGCGGTCGGCCAGTTGGCCGGCGGCATCGCCCACGACTTCAACAATCTGCTGACCGCGATCATCGGCTTCTGCGACCTGCTGCTGACCCGGCACGGGCCCGAGGACGATTCGTTCCCGGACATCATGCAGGTGAAGCAGAATGCCAATCGGGCGGCCAACCTGGTGCGCCAGCTCCTGGCCTTCTCGCGGCGGCAAACGCTGCGGCCCAAGATCATCGACATTCGCGATACCCTGAACGATCTTTCGACCCTGCTGCGCCGGCTGATCGGCGCCAATATCAAGCTCGACCTCGACCATGCCCAGGACCTGGGGCTGGTCCGCGTCGATCCCAGCCAGTTCGACCAGGTGATCATCAACCTGGTGGTCAATGCCCGCGATGCCATGGCGGAGGGCGGGCGCATCCAGATCCGCACCCGCAACGCCGGTAAGCGCGAGGCCAGGCGGATCGCCGCGATGCAATTGCCGCCCGGCGACTATGTCATGATCGAGGTCACCGACGACGGCCACGGCATTCCGCGCGATGTCCTGCCCCAGATCTTCGAGCCCTTCTTCACTACCAAGGAAATCGGCGCCGGCACCGGCCTGGGCCTGTCGACGGTTTACGGCATCGTCAAGCAGACCGGCGGCTCGATCGTCGCCGAGAGCGAGCCGGGGCAGGGGACGACCTTCCGCATCCTGCTGCCGCGCCATGTCGAAGGGGCCGCGGAAGCCGTGCCCGAGCCGGCCGAGCGGGCCGAGCCGGCCACCTCGGGCAGCGAGACCATCCTGATCGTCGAGGACGAGGATGCCGTGCGCAATTTCGCCGTTCGCGCCCTGCGCCGCCAGGGCTACCGTGTGCTGGAGGCCGCGACAGGAGAGGAAGCGCTGGACCTGATCGAGGCGGGGACCGAGCGAATCGACCTGATGGTCTCCGACGTGGTCATGCCGTCGATGGACGGGCCGACTCTGGCCCGGATGGCGATGGAGCGGTTGCCGGCGCTGAAGGTCATCATGATCTCGGGCTATGCCGAGGAACAGTTCCGCAAGAGCCTGGACCCCGGGCTGGCGTTTACCTTCCTGGCCAAGCCCTTCAGCCTGAAGCAACTGGGCCAGCTCGTGCGCGAGGTGCTCGACGGCCGCTAGTGGAAAAACTGGAACAAAAGGTGATTGCGAAGGAGAACAAATAAGGTACATTCGCTGCAGGTTGAATACTGCCCGCGGCTTTGAAATAAGGGGGATCTCCTCATGTCGTCGCCTGCTTTGCGCGTCGTTGGATCGGACACAATGGATAAGCAGAAGGCCCTAGAGGCCGCCCTCGGGCAGATTGAACGGGCCTTCGGCAAAGGCTCGGTGATGAAACTCGGTGCCCGCGAAAGCGTGGTGGAGGCCGAGGCGGTCTCGACCGGCTCCCTGGGCCTCGATATCGCGCTGGGCATCGGCGGCCTGCCGCGCGGCCGGGTGATCGAGATCTATGGGCCGGAATCCTCGGGCAAGACCACCCTGGCCCTGCAGGTGGTGGCCAATTCCCAGCGCAAGGGCGGCATCTGTGCCTTCGTCGACGCCGAACACGCACTCGACCCGATCTATGCCCGCAAGCTGGGCGTCAACACTGACGAGCTGCTGATTTCCCAGCCCGACACCGGCGAGCAGGCGCTCGAGATCGCCGATACGCTGGTGCGCTCCGGCGCGGTCGAGGTGCTGGTCATCGACTCGGTGGCGGCACTCACCCCCGGGCCGAGTTGGAAGGCGAGATGGGCGACAGCCACGTCGGCCTTCAGGCGCGCCTGATGTCCCAGGCCCTGCGCAAGCTGACCGGTTCGATCTCCAAGTCGAACTGCATGGTCATTTTCATCAATCAGATCCGCCAGAAGATCGGCGTCATGTTCGGCAGCCCGGAAACCACCACGGGCGGCAACGCACTGAAATTCTATGCCTCGGTCCGCCTCGACATCCGCCGCATCGGCGCGATCAAGGACAAGGAAGAGGTGGTCGGCAACCAGACCAAGGTGAAGGTGGTCAAGAACAAGCTGGCCCCGCCGTTCCGCGAGGCCCTGTTCGACATCATGTATGGCGAGGGCACATCCAAGACCGGCGAGCTGATCGACCTGGGCATCAAGGCCGGCATCGTCGAGAAATCCGGCTCCTGGTTCTCTTACGACAGCCAGCGGGTCGGCCAGGGCCGCGAGAACGCCAAGCAGTTCCTTGCCGACCATCCCGAGATGGCCGACGAGATCGAGCGGAAGATCCGCGCCAATGCCGGCATCGTCTCCGCCGCCATGGCGGGCGCGCCCGAAGCGGATGCCGACGGCAGCGAGGCCGACGCCTGAGGCGACCGAACTATTTTGCCATCCGGCCATTGCCGCGGCCGGATGGCACCGCCTAATCTGATCTGGGCTCTTTGGACGAGGCCCCACGGGGCGCCGGCCATCGGCGTCCCGTTTTTTTGTGCGTGGTCTGAGAATCCACTAGTGATTTAAAAAGTTTAGCCATAGCGTACTTCCATGACCCTATGGAAACACGCATGAGCGCTCTTGCGACCGAACGCGCCCGCAGGAAGGCCCTGATCGGCCACCGCCTGCGCGAGCGGCGGCGCGAACTGAACCTCACCCTCGACACCCTGGCGACCCGGACCGGCCTCACCAAAAGCTTTCTCAGCGCGGTCGAGCGCGACCAGACCTCGCCCTCGGTCGCCTCGCTGCTGGCGATCTGCGATGTCTTGGCGCTGCCGGTGGGCGCGTTGTTCGACGCGACGCCCGAGCAGGTGGTGCGGGCCTGGGACCGCCAGCCGATCGAATTCGGCGGCAGCGGCCTCGATGATTTCCTGGTCTCGCCCAAGGGCACCGCGCGCTTCCAGGCGGTGCTGTCGGAGATGGCACCCGGCGCCAGCGGCGGCGACGAGCTTTACCGCCTGGCCGCCAATGAGGTCTTCGTCTTCTGCCTGACGGGACAGGTTGCCCTGCGGCTGGAGGGCGAGGTGATCACCCTTGGCCCCGGCGACACCCTGACCTACGACCCGCGCCAGCCGCACACCTTCTTCAATGCCGCCGCCGACCGGCCGGCCTCCGCCCTGTTCGTGATCATGCCGGCCCTGTCGTAATACCTCGCGCCGTCATGCCGGCGAAGGCCGGGATGACGTGAAGTGGAGCATTAGGAGTATTTTATAACTCATTGTTGCTTATACGGATTCCATCCAATGCCACAACCCAGTTCCCTCCTTGCCCGCCTTGACCGGCCCCTGGTCGAAGCCCAGGGCCTGCCCGCCGACGCCTATACCGGGCCGGCCTTTGCCGCGGTCGAGCGGGACCGCGTCCTGGCGCGGTCCTGGCTGGCGGTGGCGGTCGGCGCCGATCTCCCCCAGCCCGGCGATGCCCTGCCGGTCGATGCCGTGGGCCAGCCCATCGTCCTGGTCCGCGGCCGGGACGGCACCATCAGGGCCTTCCACAATGTCTGCATGCACCGTGGCCTGAAACTGGTCGAGGCGGCGTGCCATGGCCAATTGCTGCGCTGCCCCTACCATTCCTGGGCCTACGACCTGGAGGGGGCCTTGCGGGCGACACCTTTCTTCGGCGGCATGGCCAGCCACGAGGTGCGGGGCTTCGATCCCGCCGCCAACGGGTTGAAACCCGTGCGCCTGGCCCGATGGCACGACCTGATCCTGGTCAACCTGTCGGGCGATGCCCCCGACTTCGGCGACTATGCGGCGGCGCTGTACCGGCGCTGGCAGGCCTATGATTTCGCCGCCGCCAGTCACACCCGGCAGGTCGAGTTCGAGGTCGCGGCGAATTGGAAGCTGATCGTCGAGAATTTCTGTGACACCTACCATCTGCCCTTCGTCCACCCGCAGGTGAATGAATATTCCAAGGCGGAAGATCATTACGACGTGATCGACGGCTTCGTGGTCGGCACGGGCAACCTGACCGCGGCGCGCGACGAGCCGGGCGCCGAAGCCCTGCCGAGGTTCCCCGGCCTGCCCGAGAGCCTGGCCCGGTCCGGCGAATTCCTGGCGCTGTTTCCCAACACGCTGATCTTCCTGATGCCCGATCACTATTTCACCGTGACCGTCACCCCCGTCGACCATGGCCGCTCGATCGAACGTCTCGACTTCTATTTCCCGGGCGAGGGCGCGACGGCCGAGCGCTTCGGGCCCAGGCGCGAGGCGCTCTACGCTTTGTGGGGCGACCTCAATGTCCAGGACATCGGGATGGTCGAGCGCTTGCAGCGGGGCCGGGTCTCGAGGGCTTTCGAGGGTGGCTGCTTCTCGCCGGCGCTGGAAGCGCCGATCCACCATGTCCAAAGCCTCGTGGCCCGCCTGATGGAGGATGCCGATGCCTGAAATCAAGTGCTTCAAGGCGGCCGACCGCACCTTCGAGACCTACATGGGCAGCCCGGACAGGCCCGAGAAGGACTACGCCCGCATCGCCAAGCTGGTCGGCCCTGAGATCAGCCAGTCCATGGGCGGCGGCGTGGTCACCTATCGCAAGCTGACCGCCCCCTGGAGCCTGCCCTTCGACGAGTTGGTCGTGGTCCTGGACGGCGCCTTCACGGTGACGTCGGCCGGCAAGGCCTATGATTGTGTTGCCGGCGACGTGCTCTGGTTTCCCGCCCACACACCCCTTACCTATGAGGTGGCGGATTTCGTGACCGTGTTCTACGCCAAGCACCCCGTCGGCCTGACCGCCGCGGTGCCGTCTTAGAGGCGGTTCCAAAAATTCGTCATCCCGGCCGCAGAGCCGGGATCTCGTGACGATCGGACGCCGAGAACGCTGGTCGCAAGATCCCGGATCTGCGCTGCGCTACATCCGGGATGACGAGTATTGAGTTTTTCAATGGTCCTGCCGCATCCAAGCCGGTAAGAAAGCACGATCAAGCGTTTAGGCCCAGTCACGGTTCAGAGGATCATGAAGAGCATCAACGAGATCCGTTCCACCTTCACCGACTATTTCGTGAAGGCCGGCCATCGGCATGTGCCGTCGAGCCCGCTGGTGCCTGCCAACGATCCCACCTTGATGTTCACCAATGCCGGCATGGTCCAGTTCAAGGACGTCTTCACCGGCAAGGAGAAGCGCGATTATGTCCGCGCCGCCACCGCCCAGAAATGCGTGCGCGCCGGCGGCAAGCACAACGATCTGGACAATGTCGGCTATACCGCGCGGCATCACACCTTCTTCGAGATGCTGGGCAACTTCTCGTTCGGCGATTACTTCAAGGACACTGCGATCGAGCTGGCCTGGAACCTGATCACAAGGGAATACGGCCTGCCCAAGGACAAGCTGTGGGTCACCGTCTATCACACCGACGACGAGGCCCATGCCCTGTGGAAGAAGATCGCCGGCCTGCCCGACGAGCGCATCATCCGCATCCCCACGTCCGATAATTTCTGGGCCATGGGCGATACCGGTCCCTGCGGCCCGTGCTCGGAAATTTTCTTCGATCACGGCCCCGGCGTGTTCGGTGGCCCGCCCGGTAGCCCGGACGCCGACGGCGACCGCTATATCGAGATCTGGAATCTCGTGTTCATGCAGTACGAGCAGTCGGCCGACGGCAGCCGGATCAACCTGCCCAAGCCGTCGATCGATACCGGCATGGGGCTGGAGCGGGTCTCGGCCGTGCTCCAGGGTGTGCACGACAATTACGACACCGACCTGATGAAGGCTCTGGTCTTCGCCTCGGCCGATGCCACCGCGACCGATCCCTACGGCATCCACAAGGCCAGCCACCGGGTGATCGCCGATCACCTGCGTTCCTCCTCCTTCCTGATCGCCGACGGCGTCATGCCCTCGAACGAGGGCCGCGGCAACGTGCTGCGCCGGATCATGCGCCGTGCCATGCGCCACGCCCAGTTGATCGGCGCCAGGGATCCCTTGATGTACCGGCTGGTGCCGGCGCTGATCGGCCAGATGGGCATGGCCTATCCTGAGTTGATCCGCGCGGAAGCCTTGATCACCGAGACCCTGAAGCTGGAGGAAACCCGCTTCAAGCAGACCCTGGAACGCGGCCTGAAGCTGCTGGACGAGGCGGTCGCCGATTTAGGGGAAGGCCAGCCCCTGCCGGGCGACGTCGCCTTCAAGCTCTATGACACCTATGGCTTTCCGCTGGACCTGACCCAGGACGCCCTGCGCCCGCGTAACATCGCCGTGGACACCGAGGGTTTCGACACGGCGATGGCGCACCAGAAGGCCGAGGCGCGCAAGGCCTGGGTCGGCTCGGGCGAGGCCTCGACCGATCTGGTCTGGTACGAGCTGAAGGAAGAGGTGGGCGCTACCGAGTTCCTGGGCTACGACACCAACGAGGCGGAGGCCCGCGTGGTCGGCCTGGTGGTGGACGGCAAGCGCGTCGATCGCGCCGCCCCGGGCACCAAGGTCAGCGTGGTGGTGAACCAGACCCCGTTCTATGGCGAATCCGGCGGCCAGGCCGGCGATACCGGGACCATTCGGGGCCCAGGCTACAGCGTGGCCGTGGCCGATACCGCCAAGAAGCTGGGCCTGCACCTGCACCAGGGCACGGTCGAGGGCGGCGAGATCGCCGTGGGCGATACCGTGCATCTGGCCATTGACACGGTCCGGCGCGACCGGCTGCGTGCCAACCATTCGGCGACCCACCTGCTGCACAAGGCCCTGCGCGACGTCCTCGGCCCTCATGTGACCCAGAAGGGTTCGCTGGTCGCGGAAGATCGCCTGCGCTTCGACGTCAGCCACAACAAGGCGATGTCGGAGGCCGAGATCGAGGCGGTGGAGAATGCGGTCAATGCCGCCATCCGCGGCAACGGCGGCGTCACCACCCGCCTGATGACCCCGGACGACGCGGTGAGGGCCGGCGCCTTGGCCCTGTTCGGCGAGAAATACGGCGACGAGGTGCGCGTCGTCTCGATGGGCGGCGAAGACCTGGAACATGCCATCTCGACCGAGCTGTGCGGCGGCACCCATGTGCGCCGGACCGGCGATATCGCCGTCCTGAAGATCCTGTCGGAATCGGGCGTTTCCGCCGGTGTGCGCCGGATCGAGGCGCTGACCGGCGAGGCGGCGCTCAAATATCTGCGTGATGAGGAAAGCCTGCTGAAGCGGGCCGCGAACGCCCTGAAGGCGACGCCGGCCGAACTGCCCGACCGGGTCGCGGCGCTGCTCGACGAGCGCAAGCGGCTGGAGCGCGAACTGGCCGAGGCGAAGAAGAAGCTGGCCACCGGCGGCGGTGGCGGCGGCGAGGGGATGGCATCGGCGCAGGTCGGCGGCGTCACCGTGGTCGCGCGCAAGCTGGACGGGGTGAACCCCAAGGATCTGCGCGGCCTGGTGGACGAGGCCAAGAAGCAGATCGGCGCCGGCGTCGTCGCCTTCGTGGCGGTGAACGACGGCAAGGCCGCCCTGGTGGTGGGCGTCACCGAGGAACTGTCGGGCTCGCTCAGCGCGGTCGACCTGATCCGTGTGGGTGTCGAGGCGGTGGGCGGCAAGGGTGGCGGCGGCCGCCCCGATCTGGCCCAGGCCGGCGGCCCGGACGGTGCCAAGGCGGACGAGGCGTTGGCGGCGATCCTGCGTGCGATCGAGGCCAAGGCGGCCTGATCCCCGGATGCGGGATCGCCGATAAAAGCCTCTCGACTTGCAACAAAGTCCGGCTATGGTCGCCGGACTTTGCAACGGCCGGCACGGGCCAAGAGGTAAGCGCCATGAAGGTATCGGAACTGATCGCCGAACTGTCGAAGCTGGACGGCAACACCGAGCTGCGGCTCGCCATGCCGTTCGACGAGGACGAAGTCGATGTCTATGAAATCGGCGCCATCGACGTGATCGAGGACGACCAGGGCGACAGCGCCGTGCTGCTCATCGCCGAGCTCGAATTCGAAGACGAAGGCTTCGACGACGAGCCTGGCAACGACGACTGATCAGCCCGATTCCGCTCCCCTCCGCCCGCTTGCGGGGGGAGGGGCTGGGGGAGGTGGGTCGCGCCGCCGCGAGATGCCGGTGTCTGCCTTCACGACCTCCTCACCCAACCCTCTCCTCCCGCGGAGGAGAGGGCTTTGTGCGGAGCGCCGCGGCGACCAGCGGCAGGCGGTCGTTGCCGAAATACATGTCGGTGCCGTCGACGAACATGGTCGGCGAGCCGAAGCCGCCCCGGGCGATCAATTCGTCCGTATTGGCGCGCAGGCGGTCCTTGTAGGCCGCGGTCCCGATCTTCTCGAAGAATTCCGCCCGGCCGATGCCAACCCGGTCCAGCACCGGCACGATCACGCTGTCCTGCGAGATATCCTCCAGCCGGCCCCAATAGGCCTCGAACAGGGCCCGGGCGTAGGGCCGCAGCAAGCCCTTCTCGGCAGCCACGAAGCAGCCGCGCATGACCTTCACGCTGTTCACCGGAAACACCGGCGGCTGGCCGATGGTGATGCCCACATAACGGGCCCAGTCGGCCAGGTCCTTGACATAGTGGCGCAGCTTCACCGGGTTGGGATTCTCCCGCGAGGCATAGACGCTGTCGTTGACCGCGTTGAACACGCCGCCCACCAGAATCGGCCGGTAGTCGAGCGTGCCGCCGATCTCGGCCACCACCTGCTCGATCTGGGTGAAGGCGAGGTAGGTCCAGGGGCTGGAGATATCGAAAAAGAATTCTAGGCGTGGCATGGCTTCTCCCGTCCTTGTTGCCGCCGCCATTGTGCCACCGATTGCGCCGTCACACACTGGCCCGCGAAGAAGAGCGGAGAGCGTCGGGCATGAGTGGGGCATTGGAAGGCCTGCGGGTAATCGATCTGTCGCGTGTGCTTGGCGGGCCCTATTGCACCCAGATCCTGGGCGATCACGGCGCCGACGTGATCAAGATCGAACCGCCGCAAGGCGACGAGACCCGCGAATGGGGCCCGCCCTATGCCCCGGGCGATCCCGATGCCAGCGCCTATTTCACCGGCATCAACCGCAACAAGCAGGGCATGGCCCTGGACATTTCCAAGCCGGCCGGGCGCGAGGTGCTGCTGCGCCTGCTCGAAGAGGCCGACATCCTGGTCGAGAATTTCAAGACCGGCACGATGGAGCGCTGGGGCCTGGGTTTCGAGGCCGTGCTGAGCGAGCGGTTTCCCCGCCTGATCCATTGCCGCGTCTCAGGCTTTGGCGCCGACGGGCCGCTGGGCGGCAATCCGGGCTATGACGCGGTGGTGCAGGCGATGACCGGGCTGATCTCGGTCAACGGTTCGCCGCAATCGGGGCCGGTGCGCATCGGCATCGCCATCATCGACATGGCGACCGGCATGAACGCGGTCATCGGCATCCTGATGGCGGTGGCGGAGCGGGCACGCTCGGGCAGGGGCCAGTTCGTCGAGGCGACGCTCTACGATACCGGCATCTCCCTGCAGCATCCCCACGCCGCCAACTGGTTCATGACCGGCAAGGAACCGGTCCTGACCGGCAACAGCCACGCCAATGTGGCGCCTTACGATCTCTACCAGACACGTACCAACCCGGTGTTCCTGGGGTGGGCAACGACGGGCAGTTCCGCAAGTGCTGCCAGATCCTGGGCCGGCCGGACTTGGCTGACGACCTGCGTTTCCGCACCAATTCCTCACGCAGCGCCAATCGCCCGGCGCTGACACAGGTCATGACGGCGCTGTTGGCGCAGGTTGACGGCGAGGCCTTCACCCTCGAGCTGCTGGCGGCGGGCGTGCCGGCCGGGCCCATGCAGACGATCGGTCAGGTCCTGACCCACCCGCATACAAGCCACCGCGACATGGTGGTGGAGCACGACGGCTGGCGCAGCGTCGGCCCGGCGGTGAAGCTGGGCCGCACGCCGGCCAGCGTGCGCCGTGCCCCGCCGGCCTTCGGCGCCGACAGCCGCGCGGTCCTGTCTGCGGCGGGTTACACGCCGGCTGAGGTCGACCGACTGATCGCCGAGGGCATCGTGCCCACGCTGCGGGGCAAGGCATGAGGCCGCGCCTCTCGGTCCTGGATCAGTCGCCGATCCGCGCCGGCGGGACGCCCTCCCAGGCGATCGCCGAGACCATCGAACTGGCCAGGGCCGTCGACCGGCTGGGCTATCACCGCTTCTGGTGTGCCGAGCATCACGCTTCGGCGGCGTTCGCGGGTTCGGTGCCTGAAATCCTGATCGGGCACCTGGCATCCCAGACCTCGACCATCCGCCTTGGCACCGGCGGCGTCATGCTCAGCCACTATGCACCGCTCAAGGTTGCCGAGAGCTTCCGCATGCTGGAGACCCTGTATCCCGGCCGGATCGATCTGGGGCTGGGCCGGGCGCCGGGCGCCGATCAACTGACCACCGCGGCCCTGCGCCCCGGGCCGACCGGCTATGGCCCGGAAGTCTTTCCCGAATTGCTGGTCGACCTGTGCGGCTTCCTGCGCGGGCCATTGCCGCCGGACCATCCCTTCGCCCGGGTTGCGGCGCAGCCCGTGGGGCCGGGCATGCCCGATGTCTGGCTGCTGGGCTCGGGCGGCGATTCAGCGGCCTATGCCGGGGCGATCGGCTGCGGCTTCGCCTATGCCCATTTCATCAACCCGGACAATCTCGCCGTGGCGCTCGAGGCCTACCGGCGCAGCTTCCGCCCCGGCCTGCTGGCCCAGCCCCGGGTGATGCTGGCGATCTTCGCGCTGGCCGCCGACACCCAGGACGAGGCGCGTTACCTGGCCAGGACGCGGGACCTGTGGGTGTTGAACCTGCTGGCCGGGCGCAACATCCCGTTCCCCGATCCGGCCCACATCGATCTCACCGCGCTGCCGGCGGAGGTCAGGCGCCGCCTCGACCAGGTCGCTGCCCGCGGCATCACCGGCGAGGTGGCGGGCGTGAAGGCCAGGCTGGACGAGATCGTGGCGGCGACCGGGGCGGACGAATTGATGATCGTGACCATCACCTTCGACTTCGCCGCCCGGCTGCGCTCCTACGAACTGCTGGCCCAGGCTTACGGCACCTGAGGCGGCGGGCCGTCGCCCGGTGGGGGCGGTGGCGGCGGGCCGTCTCCCGGCGGGCCGCCGCGGCCGGGCCGCAGGCGCTTGCGGTCTTCGATCGAGAGCTTGACCACACCTTCGACAAAGGCCTGTTGCAGGCGGGCCTGCACGGCGGTGGTGAGCCCGGCCAGCCGGTCCAGAGCCGCCGTCAGGGCCACCTGATCCACCGTGTCGGCCTCGATGATATGCTTGATCTCGCGCTTGATCTCGCGCAGGGCCTTGAAGCTGTCGCGCAATTCCTTGCGGCCGTCGCGCATGCTTTCCAGCATGACGGCGCGGCCTTCGGGCGACAGATCGCGAAACATCTGGTCGATGACGCCGGGGCTGCCCAGGTCGAACGGCGGCGGCGGCGGGTCCGACCGATGGGCAATGACGATGCCGGCGACCACGAGGTTCAGCGCCAGCGAAAGGGTCGCGACGATGGCGAGGCCGACGATCCAGCGGCGCTCACGAGTCATAGTTGTCTCCCACGATCAGGGCCTGAATGGTGGAGCCGTCCAGGTCGTCGCCACCGCTGTTGCTCAAGGGATCGCTGATCATGCCCGTCCAGCCGACGAACAGGCCGAAGACCAGGGAGGCTGCCAGCGCCATGCCGGCCCGGGTCACGATCGGCCGCGCCCGAAACGGCACCACATTGTCGCGCATTGCCTGGCCGCCGGCCCTGGCCGCCGCCAGGATGCGCGCCTTCAAGGCGCTGACCTCCGGCGCCGGCCGCGCCAATCGTCCGGCAATGCGCACGGCATCGTCGAGCAGGGCCCGTGCCGTGGCCGAGGTTGCCAGCAGGCGGCTGGCGTCGCCCAGCCGGTCGGCCGGCCACAGGCTGAGATCCGGGCCGAAGCGGTCGAGATCGTCGGTGAACTGGTAGATCTGCTGCGGGCTCATGCTTGTCCGACCTCCGCCGGGGCATAGGCGGCGAGACTGGCCCGCAGGGCCCGGCGGGCCCGCACGAGCAGGGATTCAAGGGCACCCTCGGTGACGTCGAGGGCGGCGGAGGCTTCCGACTGGCTGAAGCCGTCGATCAGGCACAGGCGCACGGCCTGGGACTGGCGGGCCGGCAGGCCGGCCAGCGCCGCCTCCAGGGCGCGGCCCAGGGCATTGCGTTCCGTCTCCGCTTCCGGGCTGAGGCCGGGATCGACCGGTTCGGGCACGTCGTCGAGGGGTTCGGGGCGGGCTTTCCGCATATGATCGAGGGATAGGTTCATCACAATTCGCCACAGCCAGGTCGAGACGCGCGCAGTCGGCTGCCAACTGGCCGCTTTGGTCCAGACGCGCAGGAAACATTCCTGGGCGATCTCGTCCGCCACGGCACGGCTGCCCGTGACGCGCGTGGCCAGGGCCACCGCACGCGACAGGTGCCGGTCCATCAGCAGCGCGAAAGCAGCCTCGTCGCCGACCGCGATTCGCCGCATCAGCGCTTCGTCCTCCGGCACCATACTTGCGCCGAATTCAGCGCTCATTCTCGAATTCCGCCATTCGGCACGCCATCTGCCCTGCGCCTCACTATGGTCATGAAACGAGACAGGCGGGAACTTCCTGCGCCAGATTCAACTGATGACAGCCGAGCCATTCGACCAGCTCCTCGCCCGGGTCAGGGCCTGCCGCCTGTGCGCGGCCAAGATGGACCACGAACCCCGTCCCGTGTTGCGCGGCCGGCCCAGCGCCCGGCTGCTGATCGCCGGGCAGGCGCCGGGCATGCGCGTCTTCGAGACCGGCATCCCCTTCAACGATCCGTCGGGCGATCGGTTGCGCCAGTGGTTGGGCATAGACCGCGAAACCTTCTATGACGAGGGGCGGATCGCCATCCTGCCGATGGGATTTTGCTATCCAGGCACCGATCCGCGCGGTGGCGACCGGCCGCCGCGGCCGGAATGCGCGCCCGCCTGGCGCGCCGGCCTGATCGAGGGCCTGCCGCAAATCCGTCTGACCCTGGCGATCGGCGCCTATGCCCAGGCCTGGCACCTGGGGACGCGGGCCCGGGCCAGCTTGACCGAGACGGTGGGCGATTTCCGGGCCTATCTTCCCGAGGTCTTCCCGCTTCCCCATCCCTCCTGGCGCAACAACGCATGGCTTTCCCGCAATCCCTGGTTCTCGACCGACGCCTTGCCCGCCCTGCGCGCGGCGGTTGCCGCCTTACTTTGATTGGGTAAAATTGAAATTATCTGATTATGAATTTATTTTATTGTGGATTTATTCATTTTTGAATAGCCTCTCTTGGATTCTGGATCGGGAGGGAATATGCACAATCGGCGCGAGGAGCGGGCGGAGTTGATTCGCATCTTTGAGGCAGGTGTGAGCGTTCAAATGCTCGCGCCGCGCCGTGTCGGCAAGACTTGGCTGATGAGGGAGGTCGCGGACGATCTGCTGAGAAATGGATGGGAGATCGTATTTCTCGATGTCGAGGGCATGCGTACCGAAAAGGAGTTTCTGGGTGCGCTCTGCCGCAAACTCGAACAGACCGCCGGTTTCGCCGATCAGCTAACTCGAAACCTCAAGCAGCGCCTGAAGCAGTTCCTGGCCGGTACCGCAGACGGAAACCCGATCGAGGCATTAGGTCGGCTCGATGCCAAGGATTTCGCCGAAGCGCTGGTCGCCGCGCTCGACGATGCGAGAAAGCCCACGGTGATCCTGATCGACGAAATTTCGCTCTTCGTGATGGAACGCTTGGCGCAAGACCCCGACGGGACCAAGGCGTTTCTCTACCACTTGCGCAATCTGCGGCAGAGTTATCCGGGAGTGCGCTGGCTGTTGACCGGCTCCATCGGCCTGGACGCGGTCGCCCGGCGCAGCGGCATACAAGGTGCATTCCTCGACCTCGAAGTATTCGCCTTGCACCCGTTCGGCGAAGCTGCGGCCGCTTCCTACCTCGCCGATTGCTGCAGCCGCGGTCTGGTCCGAAAACCTTTCGCCCTTGACGCGGAGGGGCTCGCCCATCTGGCGGCGGAACTGGGGTGGCTCTCACCTTACTATCTCAAGCTCGTTGCCAACCGTATCGAGCCCCGAGGTGAGAACCTCAGCGGACGGCGCCGCGCCCGCAAGGAGGATATCGACGAGGCCTTCGCGGCGCTGCTCGAGCCCGTCTATCGCAGTAACTTCGCGGCCTGGGAAGAACATATCGACAAGAACTTCCCCGCGGCCGAACGCCTCCTCCTCCACGCCATCCTCGATGTCTGCTGCGAGGCGGTGGACGGCGAGATTTTTGATACGCTGTTCGCCCGGCTTCGATCGGAACACCCAACGATCTCGGTGCGCCTGCTCAAGGATATGCTCTGCGTCCTGGCCAACGACGGCTTCCTCCAAGATAGGGCGGGGCGTTGGCGCTTTAGCTCCGGCCTTCTAAGGCGCTATTGGTTGAGGTATCTGCACGCATGAGCATGTCGTTCTACAATCAGGATCGGCTCGACGATGAAGCCTTCTTGGCCAATTTCATCGCGCGCGGCGATCTCGCCGCCTTTCTGCTGGACCAGTTGCGAGTGGTGTCGGCGGATGCGCCGGCCGAGCACCACTTGATCGTGGGGCCGCGCGGGATGGGAAAAACCAGCCTGCTGCGGCGTGTCGCCATCGGTGTCACCCGCGACGACGACCTCCGCTGTCGCTTCGTCCCGCTGCGCTTTCGTGAGGAGCAGTACAATGTGCTGACCTTGGCCGACTTCTGGCGCAATTGCGCTGACGCGCTCGCCGAATGGTGTGAAGCCAATGACCGGCATGAAATGGCCACTCGCCTCGATCAGCTCACGGCGAGCCCGGTCTGGCGGGAGGAGGGGGCCGCCGGCGAAATCTTTATCACCGAGGCGAGCGGGCTCGGCTTGCGGCCGCTGTTGCTGGTCGACAATCTCGACCTGATCGTGGATGCCCTGGGCGAGCAGGAGCAATGGGCCCTGCGGCGTGCCCTACAGGCGCCCGGCGGGCCGATCCTCTACGGCGCGGCGACCCAAATCCTGCGCCAGACCGGGGATCGCACCGCTGCCTTCTACGAATTCTTCGCCCCCCACCTGCTGGAACCGCTGTCACGCGAGGAACTCGTGCGGTGTCTGCGCGCTCTCGCCGAGGTACGGGGAGAGGCGGGGCGGCTCGTCATCGAAATCCTGCACCGCGAGCCCGAGCGCCTGCACACCCTGCACGAACTCACCGGCGGCAACCCGCGCGTACTGGCCATGCTCTACCGGCTGCTCGAAAGTGCCGAAACCGACACGGTCATGGCTGATCTCGAAGCCCTGCTCGACCAAGTGACGCCCTACTACAAGGCACGGGTCGAGGAATACCGCACCACATTGCAGCGTGCCGTCATCGATGCCGTAGCGCTGCATTGGGACCCCATCACGTCGCACGACTTGGCCCAAGCCACGGCGATCGAGGTGACGACGATCTCACCTCAACTCTCCCGCCTCAAGAACGATGGGCTGATCGAGGAGGTGTCGGTCTCGGGCGCTCGCTCGGGTTACCAACTCGTCGAGCGCTTTCTCAACATCTGGTATCTCATGCGCCACGGCACGCGCCGCACCAAACAAAGAGTGCGCTGGCTGGTGGCGTTCTTGGCGAATTTCTATTCATCCGACGAACTGCGCCGCATTTCCTCGGCGGGACGGGCGCGGTCGGGTGCTGGCCCCCTGCACGCCATGTGGTGCGAGGCGGTGGATGCGGCCGTGGAATATGTCGAGGATCCCGCTCGCTACAGCCGGCAGGCGGCCGGTGAAAGCGCCATGCCCATGCGCACAGCTGTTAACTTGCAACAATCGCGGACCGGCACCGAGCTTGGTGATCTCGGCGATTTGGCTTCGCGTCTGGAGACAGCCGAGAGCCCTCAGATCTTGATCGATATTTATGACGAAATAATCGCCCGCTTCGGCGATGCCGGAGAGCCGGCGCTGCGCGAGGAGGTTGCGAGAGCGCTCGTCAACAAGGGAATCACACTGGGCGATCTGAATCGGAACGAGGAGGCGATCGCCGTCTATGACGGGATGATTGCCCGCTTCGGCGATGCCGGGGAGCCCGCGCTGCGTGAGCAGGTAGCCGGAGCGCTTGCCAACAAGGGGATCACGCTAGGTGGCCTGGATCGGAGCGAGGAGGCAATCGATATTTATGACGAAATAATCGCCCGCTTCGGCGATGCCGGAGAGCCCGCGCTGCGCGAGGAGGTTGCGAGAGCGCTCGTCAACAAGGGAAGCACACTGGGCGATCTGAATCGGAACGAGGAGGCGATCGCCGTCTATGACGAGGTGGTCGCCCGCTTCGGCGATGCCGCCGAACCCGTGCTGCGCGAGGGGGTTGCAAGAGCGCTCATCAGCAAGGGAATCAGGCTGAGCGGCCTGAATCGGAGCGAGGAGGCGATCGCCGTCTATGACGGGATGATTGCCCGCTTCGGCGATGCCGGGGAGCCCGCGCTGCGTGAGCAGGTTGCCGGAGCGCTTGCCAACAAGGGGATCACGCTAGGTGGCCTGGATCGGAGCGAGGAGGCAATCGATATTTATGACGAAATAATCGCCCGCTTCGGCGATGCCGGAGAGCCCGCGCTGCGCGAGGAGGTTGCGAGAGCGCTCGTCAACAAGGGAAGCACACTGGGCGATCTGAATCGGAACGAGGAGGCGATCGCCGTCTATGACGAGGTGGTCGCCCGCTTCGGCGATGCCGCCGAACCCGTGCTGCGCGAGGGGGTTGCAAGAGCGCTCATCAGCAAGGGAATCAGGCTGGGCGGCCTGAATCGGAGCGAGGAGGCGATCGCTGTCTATGACGAGGTGGTCGCCCGCTTCGGCGATGCCGGGGAGTCTGTGCTGCGCGTACAGGTTGCGAGAGCGCTCATCAACAAGGGGTACAGGCTGGGCGTTCTGGGTCTGAGTGAGGAAGAGGTCGCCGTCTATGACGGGATGATTGCCCGTTTCGCCGATGCCACGGAGCCTGCGCTGCGCGAGCGGGTCGCGAGAGCGCTCGTTAACAAGGGAATCACGCTGGGCGACCTGGATCGGAACGAGGAGGCGATCGCTGTCTATGACGAGGTGGTCGCCCGCTTCGGCGATGCCGGGGAGTCTGTGCTGCGCGTACAGGTTGCGAGAGCGCTCATCAACAAGGGGTACAGGCTGGGCGTTCTGGGTCTGAGTGAGGAAGAGGTCGCCGTCTATGACGGGATGATTGCCCGCTTCGGCGATGCTGCGGAGCCCGCGCTGCGTGAGCAGGTAGCCGGAGCGCTTGCCAACAAGGGGATCACGCTAGGTGGCCTGGATCGGAGCGAGGAGGCAATCGATATTTATGACGAAATAATCGCCCGCTTCGGCGATGCCGGAGAGCCCGCGCTGCGCGAGGAGGTTGCGAGAGCGCTCGTCAACAAGGGAAGCACACTGGGCGATCTGAATCGGAACGAGGAGGCGATCGCCGTCTATGACGAGGTGGTCGCCCGCTTCGGCGATGCCGCCGAACCCGTGCTGCGCGAGGGGGTTGCAAGAGCGCTCATCAACAAGGGGTACAGGCTGGGCGTTCTGGGTCTGAGTGAGGAAGAGGTCGCCGTCTATGACGGGATGATTGCCCGCTTCGGCGATGCTGCGGAGCCCACACTGCGCGAGGAGGTTGCGAGAGCGCTCGTCAACAAGGGATACAGGCTGGGGGGCCTGGGTCGGAGCGAGCAGGCGATCGCCGTCTATGACGAGGTACTCGCCCGGTTCGGCGATACCGGAGAGCCCGCGCTGCGCAAGCGGGCTGCGGGAGCGCTCGTCATAAAAGGCAATCTGCTCGCCGATCGTTTCAAGGACTATGCCCGAGCGGAAAATGCCTACCGCGAGTCTCGACACGTTTCGCCCGAGAATGAAACGCTGCTCGATACAAATCTGGCGTGGCTTTGGTTGGCCACCGGGCGGACCGAGGAAGCGGCTGGGCTGCGCTCGGCCCTCAGCGAACTTGATCCGGCCGGGTTGAAGCTCCTCGACGCCGGGCTTGAGCTGGCGCGGGACAATTTCGGCACCGCGACTGCCAATCTCGACGCTGCCCTGAACGGCGACCTGGAGACCGGTGAAAATAGCTACACTGACGACCTCTACCGCCTTCTGCGCCTAGCGCAGGCTCGAGGCTATGGCGAGAAGCTGATCGTCTGGTTCGAGGAGACGGGGCACAACGACCGGCAGGCGCCGGTCTACGCCGCTTTCGTCGCCTATGTACGCGGCGAGCGCTTCCTGCTCGATTTCAGCCCCGAGGTGCGGCGGCCCGCGACGCGGATCTATGAATGGCTGGTGGGCCATCGCACCAAGGCAGATGAGGAGCCGAAAAAGGCGACCGCGCGCAAACGAGGCCGACCGCCCAGGCGACGCGGCTAGCGTGGCATGACGCCCCTTCGTTTCCTTGTTTGCCGATCCCGCGTTGCTGTGATCGCGCTGGCAGCCGTATTGCTGGCCGGGTGCGGGGCGGTGGTGACGGGAACGGGCCCAGCCACCCAGACCGCGCGCCTGGACGATCGGGCGATCGTGACCGCCGACGGGACGGTCCTGCCGCTCACCGTCTGGGCGCCGCCGCCGGGGGAGAAGCCGCGAGCGGTGATCGTGGCGCTCCACGGGTTCAACGACTATGCCCATGCTTTCGCCCTGCCGGCCCGGTTCTGGGCCAGCCGCGGGATTGCCACCTATGCCTATACCCAGCGCGGCTTTGGCCGGCAAAGCCCGACCCGGCTGTTGTGGCCCGGTACCCGGGCCCTGGTCGAGGACGCGGCGGCGGCGGTGCGTCTGGTCGCGGCGCGCAATCCCGGCGTGCCGCTCTATCTGCTGGGCGAGAGCATGGGGGCTGCGGTCGCCATCAACCTGATGGCGGGGCCTGATGCGCCGGCCGTCGAGGGCCTGATCCTGGTCGCGCCCGCGGTCTGGGGCCGGGCGGACATTCCGTTCCCGGGCGAGTGGCTGCTCGACGGCATGGCCTTCGCCATGCCCTGGAACCGGATCAACGCGCCCGAAGGGATTCAGGTCAAGCCGACCGACAACGCGGCGATCATGCGCGAGTTGCGGGACGACCCCAATGTCGCGAAGGAGACCCGCGTCGATGCGCTGCAAGGCCTAGTCGACCTGATGGACGAGGCCAAGCGCACCACCGCCGCCGTCCGCTGCCCGACCCTGCTGCTCTACGGCCTCGACGATCAGCTCGTGCGCTTCGAGTCGGTCCAGGCCATTGCGGCGGCATTGCGCCGGGCCACGCCCGACTTTCGGCGGGTGGACTACACCCGGGGTTATCACATGCTGATGCGCGACCTGCGGGGGCCGCGGGCGTGGCGCGATATCGAGGCCTGGGTCCGCGACCCGCGCGGGCCGTTGCCGGGGGACGGGCTCGATTAACCGCAACGTTAAGGCAAACGGGTTAATCAGTGTCGATTTGCCGTTGCACCGGGAGCTTTCCGCCACGAAGCTGCGTGCGACTCATGTATAGTGCAGTGCGGGGTTCGATCGTTCGACCCGCCTTTGAGGGGCAAAGGACGAGGGGCATGGCGCGTGTTTCCGCCATACATTGGGTGGCTTTGGCTTGCCTTGCGATCAGCCTGCCGATGCTCGATGGCTGTGCCAAGGCGCGTGTCGCGGGGGAACCCCCACGGCGGTCGCAGGCACCCGTTCCGTCGCCGCCGCTGCAGTCGCCGGGACCGTGGCCAGCCTGGCCAACCCGGTGTCCAGCCCGTCGGTAGAAGTCGATGAGATTGCCGAGGAGGAGGCGGGTGACGATGTCGCCGCCTTTGCCGCGATCGATCCCAGTGCTGGCCGCGCCGCCGGGCCCCAGGCACAGGTCGGGCTCAGCGGCGATACGCTGGACGGCAACGTCGCCCTGGGCGGCGCAACCCAGGGCACGGCCCAGAACGTGCTCGACACCATCGCCGCCCGGTCCGACCTCAAGGTCTTCTTCAGCACCAATTCGATCGATCGCGGCCTGCTGGCCAAGCGCGTCGACCTGGGGGCTTCGGGCACCGAGACCACCGAGGTGGCGGTCGACACGGTCTGCCGCACCGCGGGCCTGTCGTGTTTCTACGCTGCCGACTACCGCTCGCTGTCGGTCTACGACCCGCGCGAGTTCCAGGCCCAGGGGCCGGACATGAAGGCGCTGGTCTACGACCGGCGCGAGGGCGAGTTCGAAGTGGCGACCGCGGCCACCAGGGCCAGGGCTGTTGCCGCGGCTGCCAAGCCCGGCAAGCCCAAGCCCACGGCGGCCAGCCGTAAGCCGGGCAAGAAGCCCGTCGCCAAGCCCGCCTCCAGCCGCAAGCCGGCGGCGACCAAGCCGGGCAAGCCCAAGCCCGCCGCCGCCAAGCCCGGCAAGCCCAAGCCCACCGCGGCCAAGCCCAAGCCCGCTTCGACCAAGAAGCCCCCGGCTGTCAAGCCCAAGCCCGCCACCACCAAGCCTGCCTCGGCCAAGAAGCCGCCGGCCCCGGCGAAGAAGCCCACCAAGAGCTAGGCTCAATCGCCCAGCGCGATCGGCCCGATGCGGGGCATGGCCTCGCCCGGCCCGGGATTGCCGGCCGGACTGTTGCCGCCCAGGTGGTGGGCGATGCCCCACACCGCATTGAGCGCCGTCTGCACCGCGCCCTCGGCCCAGGCCGGGGTCCAGGAAATGCCGTCGCCGGCCAGGAAGATGCCGCGTTCCTGGGGCGGCATCTCGCCCTGCATGAAGTGGGTGTACATGCGGTGGTTATAGCGATAGTGGCCGGGCAGGGCGCCCTTGAAGGCGCCCAGGAAATGCGGGTCGCTCTCCCACGAAACCGTGATCGGGCTGCCGATGATGTGGCGGCCGATGTCGAGGTCCGGATAGACCCGCTTCAGCGCGTCGAGCATCAGTTGCACCCGCTGCTCGACCGGTAGCGGCAGCACCTTGAGGGCATCGCTCATCCAGGAATAGGACAGGCAGATCACGCCCGGCTTGTCGGGGCCGTTGTCGAACAGATAGGTGCCGCGGGTGATGCGGTCGGTCAGGGTCATGCTCATGGTGTGGCGCCCGGTGACCGGGTCGCGGTCGTGCCAGAACGGCCGGTCGACCATGACGAAGGTCTTGGACGATTGCATGTAGCGCGTCCGGTCCAGGGCCATCCACAGGCGATGCGAGAACAGGCTCTCGTCGCAATGCAGATGGGTGGTCAGCAGCCAGGACTGGCAGGTGACCAGCACCGCCTTGTAGCGGCGGGAGTCGCCCCAGCGGTCGGTGATGCCGATCTCGTCGGGCGCGGTGCGGCTGATCCTGGTGACGGCGCCGCGGGTGGCGCCGCCGTGCAGCCTGGCCAGGGTCGTACCGGCCGGCCAGTGCACCAGGCGCTCGGGCGCCAGGGTCCACAGGCCGCGCGGCAGTTGCTCGACCCCGCCTTCGACCAGGTGCTGGTTATCGTCCAGGTTGGTGCAGGCGACCCGCAGGATCTCGAGCATGGAATTGGGAAAGTCGCTGTCCCAGCCGCCGGTGCCGAAACCCACCTGGCCGAACACCTCGCGGTGGCGGAAGGAGTGCCGGCTGAACGAGCGCGAGGTGGCGACGAAATCATAGAAAGTGCGCTCGTCCCACAAGGGCACCAGGCGGTTCCAGATTTCCTTGAGCGTGGCCACGTCGCGGCGGCGGATGGCGCGCTGCAGGCTGGTGAAATCGGCGCCGTCCTCCAGCGCGTCGTACCAGGCCTCGCTGATCTCGCGCAGCAGGGGCGGCAACTCGCCGCCCTGTTCGACATAGATCTGCCGGCCTTCCAGGTCGATCAGGGTGCTGGGGGTCGCCGGGTTCAGCGGGTTGGGGAAGGGCCGGGTCTTGAGCCCCAGCGTGTCGAGATAGTGATAGAAACTGGTCGAGGAGCGGGGAAAGCGCATGCCGCCCAATTCGGCGATCAGGCCGCTGCCGCCCTCGAACGGCTCCGACCGCAGCCGGCCGCCCATGCGCCCGGCCTCGTAGATCACCGGCTTGAGGCCCAGTTTCATCAGCTCGTAGGCCGCCACCATGCCGGCAATGCCGGCGCCGATCACCGCAACCTCGGTGCCATGGGCGGCGGCCGGTAGATCGGCGAGGCCGGCGGGGTGGGCGATCCAGTCGTCGAAGGCAAAGGGGAAATCGGGGCCGAAGGCAGTGACGGGCGACGCCTCATCACGGGGGTGGGCACTCATGCTTGTTCTGACTCCCTGGCCATGACGCGGGATGGCGGGGCCGAGAATAGCATCGCCGACACCCGGATAAAGCCGGGATCGCCTGGCTGTCCTTGGGAACCTTGGAACCATTTTTGATCGTCATGCCCGGCCTTGTGCCGGGCATCCACGTCGGGACGAGCTACATCCGTTGACGCAAGAGGCGGCGTGGCGACGTGGATGGCCGGGACTTCGCCCGGCCATGACGAAAAAGAGCGGGCCCAAACGGTCAAAAAACCGTTCCGAGCAAAATCCCGGACTTTCGCTGGGATGACGACGGCGGGTTTTCTCATAGGGCGCGTTTAGGGGGCGCCACCCTATCTTGCGGGCTGCATTCAGGAGCCTGACACATGGACCTTTTCTTCATCGGCGTGACGCTGGCCTTCTTCGCCTTGAGCGTCGCCTACGCCTATGCCTGCGAGCGGATGTGAGGCGGCCATGGAATATGCCCTCGGCGCCGCCGTCTCCGTCTTCATCCTCGGCTACCTAGTCTACGCCCTGATCCGGCCCGAAAAGTTCTGAAGCGAGTCCTCCCATGACCTCGAATGGTATTTTGCAGATCGCAATCTTTTGCGGTCTCGTTTTGCTGTGCGTGAAGCCGCTGGGCGGCTACATGGCACGGCTGTTCCAGGGCGAGCGGGTCTTCCTGTCGCCCGTCCTCGGGCCGATCGAACGGCTGCTCTATCGCGCCGGCGGTGTCGACGCCAAGTCCGATCAGCATTGGCTGGCCTATGGCGTCGCCATGCTGCTGTTCAACCTGGCCGGGCTGCTGGTGACCTATCTGGTCCTGCGCTTCCAGGACGTGCTGCCGCTCAACCCGCAAGGGCTGCCGGCGCTGAGCCCGGATCTTGCCTTCAACACGGCGGCCAGCTTCACCACCAACACCAACTGGCAGTCCTACGTCGGCGAAGCCACCATGAGCTATTTCAGCCAGATGGTCGGCCTCGCCGTACACAACTTCACCTCGGCCGCCACCGGCATTGCGCTGGCCATCGCCTTCATCCGCGCCTTCTCGCGTGCCAGCATGAAGGGCCTGGGCAATTTCTGGGTCGATATCACGCGCGTTACCCTCTATGTGCTGCTGCCGATCTCGATCGTGCTGGCGCTGGTGCTGGTGTGGCAGGGCATGCCGCAGAACCTGGATCTTTATGTCCAGGCGACCACGGTCGAAGGCGCCAGCCAGACCATCGCCCAGGGGCCGGTCGCGTCCCAGGTGGCGATCAAGATGCTGGGCACCAACGGCGGCGGCTTCTTCAACGCCAATGCCGCGCACCCTTATGAAAACCCGACGCCGCTCAGCAACCTGCTACAGATGGTGGCGATCTTCGCGATCGGCGCCTCGCTCACCAATACCTTCGGCCGCATGGTCAAGGACCAGCGCCAGGGCTGGGCCATCCTGGCCGCCATGGGGATCATGTTCCTGGTGGGCCTGGGCGTCGTCTATAGCGCCGAGTCCGCGGGCAACCCGCAGTTCACTGCCGCCGGCATCGACCAGCAGGTCACCGTGCTGCAGCCCGGCGGCAACATGGAAGGCAAGGAGGTTCGCTTCGGCATCGTCAATTCGGCGATCTTCGCGACCACCACCACCGCCGCCTCGTGCGGTGCCGTGAACGCCATGCATTCCAGCTTCACGCCCCTGGGCGGCCTGATCCCGATGATCAACATCCAGTTGGGCGAGATCATCGTCGGCGGTGTCGGTGCCGGCCTGTACGGCATGCTGCTGTTCGTCGTCCTCGCGGTCTTCATCGCCGGGCAGATGGTCGGGCGCACGCCCGAATATCTGGGCAAGAAGATCGAGAGCCGCGAGGTGCGCCTGGCCTTCCTGGCGCTGCTGGTGTTGCCGTTCAGCATTCTGGGTTTCACGGCGATCGCCGCAGTCAGCCCGGACGGCCTGAAGGGCCTGCTCAGCGCCGGCCCGCACGGCTTCTCCGAGATGCTCTATGCCTACTCGTCGGCCACGGGCAACAACGGCAGTGCCTTCGCGGGCCTCACCGCCAACTCCCCCTTCTATAACACCACCCTAGGGATCGCGATGCTGATCGGCCGCTTCCTGATGATCATGCCGATGCTGGGCATTGCCGGCTCGTTGGTCACCAAGAAGAAGCTGCCGCCCTCGGCCGGCACCTTCCCGACCCACACGCCGCTGTTCGTCGGCCTGCTGGTGGGCGTGATCCTGATCGTCGGCGGGCTGGAGTTCTTCCCGTCGCTGGCCTTGGGCCCGATCGTCGAGCACTTCGCCCTCCAGGCCGGCCAGTTGTTCTGAGGTAATCCATCATGTCCATCACCCACGACGCCCGGCCCATCTCGCTGTTCGATCGCAAGATCGTCAGCCGGGCCCTGGTCGACAGTACCGCCAAGCTCAACCCCAGGACCCTGATCCGCAACCCGGTGATCTTCGTCGTCGAGATCATCTCGGTTCTCGTCACCTTCGTCTTCATCCGCGAGTTGGTGACGGGTACCGGCGGCGCCTTCTCAGGGCAAATCGCCGCCTGGCTGTGGTTCACCGTGCTGTTTGCCAACTTCGCCGAAGCCGTGGCCGAGGGTCGGGGCAAGGCCCAGGCCGACAGCCTGCGCCGCACCCGCTCCGACACCATGGCCAGGCGTGTCGACGACACGGGCCAGGTCACCACCGTGTCCAGCAACAAGCTGCGGGTCGGCGACGTCGTGGTGGTCGATGCCGGCGACATCATCCCGTCGGACGGCGAGGTGATCGAGGGCATCGCCTCGGTCGACGAATCCGCGATCACGGGTGAATCGGCCCCGGTGATCCGCGAATCCGGCGGCGACCGCTCGGCCGTCACCGGCGGCACCCGCGTGCTGTCGGACCATATCAAGGTCCGCATCACCGCGGCTGCCGGCAACACCTTCCTCGACCGTATGATCGCCCTGGTCGAAGGGGCGAAGCGCCAGAAGACGCCCAACGAGATCGCCCTGTCGATCCTGCTGGCCGGCCTCACCATCATCTTCGTCTTCGCCACGGTGACGATCGAACCCTATGCCAACTATGCCGGCGGTTCGGTCCCGGTGGTGCTGCTGGCGGCGCTGTTCATTACCCTGATCCCGACCACCATCGGCGGCCTGCTGTCGGCGATCGGCATCGCCGGCATGGACCGCCTGATCCGCTTCAACGTGCTGGCCACATCGGGCCGCGCGGTCGAGGCGGCGGGCGACGTCGATACCCTGCTGCTGGACAAGACCGGCACGATCACGCTGGGCAACCGGGTGGCGACCGAGTTGATCGCCATGCCCGGCGTGAACCTCAAGGACCTGGCGGAGGCGGCCCAGCTTGCCTCGCTGCGCGACGAGACGCCGGAAGGCCGTTCCATCGTCGTCCTGGCCAAGGAGAAATACGGCATCCGCGCTCATGAAATGGGGCCGATGGATGCCCATTTCGTGCCCTTCACCGCCCAGACCCGCATGAGCGGCATCGATTACAAGGATGCCGTCCGTGGGCCCGTGTCGATCCGCAAGGGCGCGGTCGATGCGGTGCTTGCCTTCGTCGGCTCGCAGAGCGTGCCGCGCGAATGGAACACGGCGGTCGAGACCATCTCCAGGTCGGGCGGCACGCCCCTGGGGGTGGCCCAGAACGGCCGCCTGCTGGGCGTCGTCCACCTCAAGGACGTGGTCAAGGGCGGTATCCGCGAGCGTTTCGCCGAATTGCGCGCCATGGGCATCCGCACGGTGATGATCACCGGTGACAACCCGCTGACCGCCGCGGCCATCGCGGCCGAGGCCGGCGTCGACGACTTCCTGGCCCAGGCGACGCCCGAGAACAAGCTGGCCCTGATCCGGGAAGAGCAGGGCAAGGGCCGCCTGGTCGCCATGTGCGGCGACGGCACCAACGACGCCCCGGCCCTGGCCCAGGCCGATGTCGGCGTCGCCATGAACACCGGCACCCAGGCCGCGCGCGAGGCCGGCAACATGGTCGACCTCGACAGTGACCCGACCAAGCTGATCGAGGTGGTGGGCATCGGCAAACAGATGCTGATGACTCGCGGCTCGCTGACCACCTTCTCGATCGCCAACGACGTTGCCAAATACTTCGCCATCATCCCGGCGATGTTCGCGGCGACCTATCCCCAGCTAGGCAGCCTCAACGTCATGGGCCTGTCGACCCCGGAAAGCGCCGTGCTGTCGGCCATCATCTTCAACGCCCTGATCATCATCGCGTTGATCCCACTCGCCCTGCGGGGCGTGCGCTACCGCGCTGTCGGCGCCGCGTCTCTCCTGCGCCGCAACCTGCTGATCTACGGCCTGGGCGGCATCCTGCTGCCCTTCGGTGCCATCAAGGCGATCGACATGATCGTCTCGGCGCTGGGTCTGGCCTGATCCGGAGACCAACATCATGCTGTCGCTCATCCGTCCTGCCCTGGTTCTCGTCGCCGCCTTCACGGTGATCACGGGGCTGCTCTATCCGCTGGCCCTGACCGGCATCGCCACCACCGTGTTCCCCGACCAGGCCCATGGCAGCCTGGTCAGGAACGAGGCCGGCCAGGTCATCGGCTCCTCGCTTCTCGGCCAGGGCTTCGCTGGGGAACGCTACTTCCATTCGCGGCCCTCGGCCGCCGGAGCCGGCTGGGATGCCGCGGCCTCGTCGGGCTCCAACTATGCCCCCACCTCCAAGGCCCTGATCGACCGGGTGAAGCAGGGCGTCGCCGATCGTAAGGCGGAGGATGGCGGCGACATGGTCCCCGTCGACCTGGTCACCACCTCGGGCAGCGGCCTCGATCCCGACATCACGCCGGCGGCGGCCTTCTACCAGGTGCCGCGAATTGCCCGCCTCCGCGGCCTGGACGAGGCCCGGGTGAAGGCGCTGGTCGAAGCCCACATCCAGGGCCGCCAGTTGGGCGTGCTGGGCGAGGCGCGGGTCAATGTTCTGGCCTTGAACCTCGCCCTTGATAAGCTCGGCCCACAATAACCAGGGAAGGGCGCTTTGCCCGAACCAGCAGCCGACTCAGACGCCCGCCCGGCCCCCGACGCGCTTTTAGCCGACGCGCAGGCCGAGCGGCGCGGCAAGCTCAAGGTCTTCCTCGGCGCCGCCCCCGGCGTGGGGAAGACCTATGCCATGCTGGAGGCCGCCCATGCCGCCCGGCGCGACGGCATCGACGCGGTCGTCGGCGTGGTCGAGACCCACGGCCGGCGCGAGACCCTGGACAAGCTGGCGGGCCTGGAAATCCTGCCGCGCCGACTGCACGCCTATCGCGGGCGCGAACTCGACGAGATGGATATCGACGCGGTGCTGGCCAGGCGGCCGGCCCTGGTCCTGATCGACGAACTGGCCCATACCAATGCGCCGGGGTCGAGACATCCCAAGCGTTACCAGGATGTCGACGAGGTGCTGGCGGCCGGGATCGACGTCTATGCCACCTTGAACATCCAGCATCTGGAAAGCCTGAACGACGTGGTGGCCCAGATCACCCGCATCCGGGTGCGCGAGACCCTGCCCGACAGCGTGCTGGAACGGGCCGACCAGATCGAACTGGTCGATCTGACGCCCGAAGACCTGCTGAAGCGCCTGAAGGAAGGCAAGGTTTACCTGGGCGACCAGGCGACCCGGGCGGTGCGCCACTATTTCTCGCCCGGCAACCTCACCGCCCTGCGCGAACTGGCCCTGCGCCAGGCGGCGGCGCGGGTGGACGACCAGATGGTCCACTACATGCGGGCCCATGCCATTTCCGGCCCCTGGCCGGCGGGCGAGCGCCTGATGGTCGCGGTCAGTCCCAGCCCGTCGTCCCAGCGCCTGGTGCGCGCGGCGGCGCGCATCGCCGAACGCCTGCATGCCCGCTGGTTCGCCGTCTATGTCGAGACCCTGGCCCACGAACGCCTCTCGGAAGCCGCCCGGGACCAGATCGCCGATACCCTGCGCCTGGCCGAGCAGTTGGGCGCCGAAGCCCTGACGGTGAGCGGTGCCGACCCGGCGGAAGCCCTGGTGGCGGCGGCCAACGAGCGCAACGTGACGCGCATGGTGGTGGGGCAATCGCGGCAGTCCCGCTTCGAGGAATGGCTGCGCGGCTCCCTGGTCTCGCGCCTCTTGCGCCGGGCCGGGCCGATCGAGGTCCACGTCCTGCCGGATCTGGAGGCCGTCGCCAAGGCCAAGGTCGAAGCGGCGGCGCGGACGGAACCGGTCGCGAAGGCCTCGTTCGACCCCAAGCCGTTCCTGTGGAGCACCCTGCTGGTGGCGGCCGTGACCGGTGCCGCGCAACTGGCGGCGATGGTCAGCTCCAACTCGGTGGTATCGCTGTTCTATATCGCCGCGGTGATGGCCTCGGCCCTCTCGTTCGGGCGCTGGCCGTCCTTGTTCACGGCGCTTGCCAGCACGCTGGCCTATAATTTCTTCTTCATGCCGCCGCTTTACGAATTCACCGTGGCGGACCCGGCGAACATCATGGCGCTGTTCGTCTTCCTGGGCGTGGCGGTGTTTCTCTCCGGGCTGGCGGCGCGCCTGCGCCTGCTGGCCGAGGCGGCACGGCGGCGGGCGGCCGATGCCGCCGCGCTCTACAGTTTCGCGCGCAAGCTGGCGGGGGTGACCGCGCTCGACGATCTGCTGTGGGCGATCGCCTATCAACTGGCCTCGATGCTGAAGGCGCGCGTGGTGCTCCTGCTGCCCGACGAGACCGGCCGCCTCGACATCCGCGCCGGCTACCCGCCCGACGACACGCTGAGCGAGGCGGAACGGGCGGCGGCACAATGGTGCTGGGACCAGGGCCGTCCCGCCGGTCGCGGCGCCGACACCCTGCCGGGGCCGAGCGGCTGTTCCTGCCGATGAAGACGGCGTCCGGCCCCGCCGCCGTCATCGGCATCGAGCGCAAGGGCGCGGAGCGGACCCTGAACGCCGACGAGCGGCGCCTGGTCGACGCGCTGTGCGACCAGGCGGCGATCGCGGTCGAGCGGGTGCGCCTAGCCGATGAACTGGCCGAGGCCAGCGTCGCCGCCGAGACCGAGCATCTGCGCAGCCTGCTGTTCAACTCGATCAGCCACGACCTGCGCACGCCGCTAGCCTCGATCCTGGGGGCGGCGACCAGCCTGCGCCTGAACCACGAAGGGCTGACGGCACAGGACCGCAACGACCTGCTCGACACGGTGCAGGAGGAAAGCGAGCGCCTGAACCGCTTCGTCGGCAACCTGCTGGACATGACCCGGCTGGAGGCCGGGGTGCTGAAGCCCAGCCGGGCCTGGATGGATATTCGCGATGTCGTGGGCAGCGCCCTGCGCCGGGCCAAGACCCTGCTGGCCCGCCACCAGGTGCGGGTCGAGGCCGAACCCGGCCTGCCGCCCATGAACCTCGATGCGATCCTGATCGAGCAGGTGCTGGTGAACCTGCTCGACAATGCCCAGAAATATTCCGATCCCGGCAGCGAGATCGTGATGCGCCTGGCCCGCGCCGGCAGCAATCTCGTGATCGATGTGATTGATCAGGGCCTGGGCATTCCCGAGGCCGAGCGCGACCTGATCTTCGACAAGTTCTACCGGGTGCGGGCGGGCGACCGGCGCCAGGCCGGCACCGGCCTGGGCCTGTCGATCTGCAAGGGCTTCGTCGGCGTCCACGGCGGCACGATCAAGGCGCTGCCGGCGCCGCAGGGCGAGGGGGCGATGATCCGCGTTACCCTGCCCATCGATCCCATAGGCCCGCTGCCGCCGCCCGACAGCGAGGGCGACGATGCCTGATCCCGCCGTGACCATTCTGGTGGTCGATGACGACGAGCAGATCCGCCGCTTCCTGCGCACCAGCCTGGGCGCCCATGGCTATCACATGGTCGAGGCGGCGACGGCGGCGGATGCCGAGCGGCGGGCGCGGGCCAACCGGCCCGACCTGATCCTGCTGGACCTGGGGCTGCCCGACCGCGACGGCATCGATGTGCTCAAGGACCTGCGCGGCTGGACCAAAGTGCCGGTGATCATCCTCTCTGCCCGGGGCGAGGAGGCGAGTAAGGTCAAGGCCCTGGACCTGGGTGCCGACGATTACGTGACCAAGCCCTTCGGCACCGGCGAGTTGCTGGCCCGCCTGCGCGCCGCCCTGCGCCACCGCGACGCCAGCCCGGCCGACTCGGTCTGGGCCTCCGAAGACCTGCGGGTGGATATCGCCGCGCGTGTCACGACGAAAGGCGGTGCGCCGGTGAAGCTGTCGCGGCGGGAGTGGGATGTGCTGCGTGTCCTGGTGCTGAACGCCGGGCGGGTGGTCACCCACCGGCAGATCCTGGAAACCGTCTGGGGCCCGGCCCAGGCCGACTATACGCAATACCTCTGGGTCTACATCGGCCATCTGCGCGACAAGCTGGAACCCGACCCGGCCCAGCCTCGCTATATCCAGACCGAGCCCAGCGTGGGCTACCGCCTGGTGCGGGCGGAGGATGCGGCCTAGGTTGTGAGCTCATGAATGGTTCAGGAAGTCGCGCTTTCGTCGACCCATAGCTTCGTGCCGATAGGAACCATCTGCTTTGTTATGCCAGGACCGAGCATAATAGGAATGAAGTCTGGATGCGGCGGCGATGAGAATTCGATACCACCAACGATGGTTTCGAGGATGTCGCCGTCGGGCGTTTCGAGCGTAACGGCGTCGCCACCCCTGATTTTCCAGTTGTGTTCGCTGTGCCTCGGTATCCCCGGCACGACAATGACCGAACTCCGACCCGATAGTTCAAACACGTCATCCACCGTCGAGAGATGTAACATCTAAGGGGATCCCTTCGGTTTGAAATATGACGGCAATAACGACCTGATCGTCATCCCGGCGAAGGCCGGGATCCATGGCAATGGCAATCGAGATCCATCTCGTGTTCCACGACAATGGATCCCGGCCTTCGCCGGGATGACGGCTGTGACTATATTTTCTGCGCCGCGTAGTGGTTGGCGATGACGCTGACGATCACCAATTGCAGGAAATGATAGAGCATGATCGGCGCGATGATCAGGCCCAGCGCCGCCGGCGGCATGGTGGCGAAGATGATGCCGGCCAGCGGCACGCCGGTGGCGAGCGATTTCTTGGAGCCGCAGAACAGCGCGGCGATACGGTCCTCGCGGTTGAACTTCAGCAGCTTGCACGGGATCAGCAGCAGGCCGTAGACGATAAAGAAGAGGGCCACCGCGCCGGCGGCGATCTCGACCAGCAGGATCGGCTCGTGCCGGGTCCAGATGCCCTCGGCGATCGAATTGCAGAAGGAATTGTAGACGATCGACAGGATCACCAGCCGGTCGATGGTCTTGATCCAGCCGGCGTTGCGCGCAACCCAGGCCGCCAGCGGCCGATGCAGTAGCTGCCCCACCGCCGTCGGCACCAGCACCAGCAGCACGATTTTCAGGATGACATCGCCCAGCGGCAGGGAAGCGGCGCCGGAACTGGCCAGGAACCAGGCCATCAGGGCCGGGGTGGCGAAGACGCCGATCAGGCTGGACAGGCTCGCATTGAACAGGGCGCCGGGGATGTTGCCCTTGGCTAGCGAGGTCATGGCCACCGACGACGAGACGGTGGAGGGCAGGGCGGCGATATAGAAGAAGCCGATCCACACCTCGGGCGGCAGCAGGGGCCGCACTGCCGGGCCGGCGGCCAGGACGACCAGCGGGAACAGCGCGAAGGTCGCCAGCACCACGACCAGGTGCAGCCGCCAATGGCTGAGGCCGGCGCGCATCTTCTCGGGCGCCAGGGTCAGGCCGTAGAGGAAGAAGACGATGGCGATGCCGTAGGATGCCACCCATTCGATATGCAGGAAACCGCCGGTCACCCCGGGAGCTGGCCAGACCACCGCCAGGACGACCACGCCGATCAGGGCGAGCAGGAACGGGTCGAGCAGGACTTTTTTCATCGGACATGACGGCCTAAGGCGGGAAGGGTTGCCCCGACCTTGCCCGCCCACCCGTATGCTTGTCTACCCCACTTGTATGCAAGTCGCCCCGCACCGGGGGGCAGGTCAGAAGGTGTATTTCACCGTGGCGACGACATAGTCGCGGTCGGCCAGCGGCCGCTCGACCCGGTGATACGAGCCGAGGAAGGCGTTGTAGATGATGCTGACCTCGAGGTTGTTGAGGTGCCGCAGCTTGACCCCGGTGGCGACCCGGAAATCGCCGTTGCCGGTCAAGGCACCCAGCGAGCCGTTATAGGCCGGCGAGCCGATCGCCTGGCCGACGATGACCGGCACGAACATGTCCCAACCGCCGGGGAAGACATCGTTGTAGCCGAATTCGAACTGCGCCTGATAACCCCAGGAGAAGCGGTCGCCGGTCAGGTCGTCGAACTTGTTGATGTTGTTGCCATTGCCGTCCTTCAGCGGCTGGCCGTGGATGTCGTAGAGGTACAGGGTCTCGTGATCGACGACATAGTTGAAGCTGACCTCGCCGACGATGCTGAGCGAGTCCCACAACGGGGTCGAGCCCATGACGTAGAGCGCGTTGAAATTGGTCTGGACGACATCGCCCCGCACCGGCTGGGGTGCCGTGATGCCTGAGATATTGCCGTCGACCAGCATCGGCGCATCCTGACGGTAGGCGAAGTCGAAGCCCAGATTGACTTGGCCGATGGTGGTCGAGGCGCTGGCGCCGTAGAGCTTCACGTCGTCGAAATATTGCGCGACGTAGGTATAGGGCAGGTACAGCGGGGCAACGTCGGCGACGATATTGTCGATCGCATTGGTGACCTGCTGCTGGATGCCGCTGCAATCGATGCCCAGCAGGCCGCAGACGCTGGTCAGGGCGCCGCCCAGGGTGCCGGGCCGGAACGGGTCGGTCTGTACCGTCGAGATGCCGAAGACCGGTAGTGGGTTCTTCTCGTGGTATTTGAGGAAATAAAGGCCGGCGTTGATGTCGTCGGTCAGGGCATAGCTCAGGCCCAGGCCCCATTGGGCATTGTTGTTGGGCTTCTTCTCGCCCCGGTAGGCGACGTCGAAGCGCCCGTTCTGTGCATCGCCGATGCCCAGCAGGTTGTTGCTGAGCAGGTTCGACAGGATCTGCACGATCTGCGGCGGCAGGCCCAGCGCGCTGCAATTGGGAATCGACGAACTCAGGGTGCAGGCCGAGGCGTAATTGGCAATGACATCGGGGAAGGGGTTGACCGAACCATAGGCGAATTCGGCCCCCGGCCCGATGATGTCGGACCGGCTGAAGTAACTGCCCACGCCATCGAGCTGGTTGTAGTCATAGTCGAACTGGTAATAGCCCAGGATGCTGAGCCGATCGGTAACGCCCCAGTTCATCGAGACCTGCGGCACCGGCAGCAGGATGTCCTTGACCTCGGCGCCCGGCGTATTCGCCCTTGTGGTGTCGACCACGCCCTGGCTGAGCGAGATATTGCCGAAGAACAGGCTCTCGCCCCAGGCCACCACCTGGTTGCCGACACGCAGCGAGAGGTCGGTGCCGAAGACATCGAAGGTGCCATAGGCAAAGGCATCCAGCGCGCGGAAGCGGCCGCCGTTGGCATAGCGGGTCTGGCCGGTGAACTCGTCGGCCGGGCCGCCGTGCTTGTTGATGCCGTCGGGAAAGTTGACGTCGTTGGAATTGTCGGCGTGATAGACGAAATCGTAATAGGCGTTGCCGCTGGCCTTGAAGCCCCAGTCCTCGTATTTGAAGTTGGCCTCGACCAGGGCGCTGAACATGTTGGTGAACATGTCGCCTTTTTCGAAATTCCGGTTGGGATCGTCGAAATTGTAGCTGCGCGGCACATGGGTCGAGACGTCGATCGGCTGGAGGATCGGGATCTGCGGCAGCAGCACGACATGGGCATAGTCGGTCGTGGGCGAGAACGAGCGGGGACTGGCATCTTCGGCGCGGATGCCGGCCTGGTAGGTGGTGGTCACATTGACCGACAGGCTGGCACCGTTGTCGAAGTCGATCACTTCCGACAGGGCCGAGGCGGTGCCGCCCAGGATGCCGGCGATCACGCTGGCACGGACGACGGCGCGCGATGCCCGGCGCCGATTGCTTAAGCCTTTTACCATGACGCACACCCCCGATTTGACCCCGTCTGTCGCGGCTTTGGCTGCACCAACAAACCCGGTGCACCCTTTTGCTGGATCAGGCCGTTGCCCTGACGGGCACGCCTCACAAGGCGATCATCGCCAAAATCGCCACCCCACCGGCCACGTGATTCCACCGTAGGCCGCCGGGTTGTTCCCGATCTGGTTGAACATCACGCCGATGCCGGTTCACTGCATGGTCCATGCGGACTAGGCAGTGCGGGCGGGCCGGGATTTGGGAAAGGGGGGTGGTCGTCCCGGCGCGGCGGCCGGGACGACGCAAGGGAGGAGATCAGTAGATCTCGGGCACCAGCATCTCTTGGGGCACCGGGTTGCGGATATAGTCGTCGTGCCGGGTCCGTTCGGGCAGGACGATGGCGGGGTGTTCCACCGGTTCGTAGGGGATCTGGGTCAGCAGGTGATTGATGCAATTGAGGCGCGCCCGCTTCTTGTCGACCGCCTGCACCACCCACCAGGGCGCTTCCGCGATGTGGGTGCGCTCCAGCATCACTTCCTTGGCCTTGGTGTAGAGCTCCCAGCGGCGGCGGGATTCAAGGTCCATCGGGCTCAGCTTCCACTGCTTCAGCGGGTCGTGGATGCGGCTGAGGAAGCGCATGTGCTGCTCCTCGTCGGTGATCGAGAACCAGTACTTGAGCACCTTGATGCCCGAGCGCGCCAGCATCCGCTCGAATTCCGGCACCGAGCGGAAGAATTCCTCGTATTCGTCGTCGGTGCAGAAGCCCATCACCCGCTCGACGCCGGCGCGGTTGTACCAGCTACGGTCGAACAGGACGATTTCGCCGGCCGCCGGCAGGTGCGAGACATAGCGCTGGAAGTACCATTGGGTACGTTCGCGGTCGTTGGGCGCGGGCAGGGCGGCGACCCGGCAGACGCGGGGATTGAGGCGCTGGGTGATGCGCTTGATGGCGCCGCCCTTGCCGGCTGAATCGCGCCCCTCGAAGACGATGACGATCTTCTGGCGCGAATTGACAACCCAGTCCTGGACCTTGATCAATTCGGTCTGCAGGCGCAGCAATTCGCGGAAATAGAACCGGCGGAATTCCTTTTCCTCGGCCGTGTCCGGCGCTCTCACTTCCTCGCCGTCGGGCCCGAACTCGTGGTCCTCGAGTTCCAGTTCGAGCTCTTCCTCGTAGCTGTCCATCATGTCGCGTCGGATGCGCGCCACGACTTCGTCGTCATCAAGGTTCATGGGCCTATCTCACTGATTTGGATCTCAAATCGGCAAGATAAGCGCTTTGCGTGACGGTTTGGCGAAAATCGGCTCAAGCCTTCAAGCGCTCGGCGTGCCATGCCAGGTGCTCGGCCATGAAGGTCGAGATGAAGTGATAGGAATGGTCGTAGCCCTCCTGCAGGCGCAGGGTGAGGGGGATGCCGGCGGCATCGCAGGCGGCCTGCAGCAGTTCGGGCTTGAGCTGGCCGGCCAGGAAGCTGTCGGCGGTGCCCTGGTCGACCAGCAGGTCGGGCGGGCGGGCGCCATCCTCGATCAGGGCGACGGCGTCGTGCTGGCGCCACAGCGCCGTGTCGGGGCCCAGATAGCCGGGCAGGGCCTTCTGGCCCCAGGGCACCTGGGTGGGGGCGACGATCGGGGCGAAGGCCGAGGTCGACTTGAAACGGCCGGGGTGGCGCAGGGCGACGGTCAGGGCGCCGTGCCCGCCCATGGAATGGCCGGTGATGCCCTGTCGCGCGGTGTCGACCGGGAAATGCTGTGCGATCACCGCCGGCAGCTCCTGGGTGACGTAGGACCACATCTTGAAATGGGGCGCCCAGGGGGCTTGCGTCGCATCGACATAGAAGCCGGCGCCCTGGCCCATGTCCCAGGCGGGATCGTCGGCCACGCCTTCCCCGCGCGGGCTGGTGTCGGGGCACACCACGATCAGGCCCAGCTCGGCCGCGGCCTGCCGGTATTCGCCCTTGTCCATGACATTGGCATGGGTGCAGGTCAGGCCCGACAGATAGGTGACCACCGGGCAGGGTCCCTTGGCCGCCGCCGGCGGCACGAAGACCGCGAAAGTCATGGTGGTGCCGGTGGCACCCGAGGCGTGGCGATAGACGCCTTGGGTGCCACCATGGGCGCGGTGGGTCTCGACGGTTTCGATCGTCATGGGGTTACTCCAACCCTGTGTGGAGTCATCCCGGCGGAGGCCGGGATCCATTCTGATCCAGCGCGAGCTGCCCGGAAATGGATCCCGGCCTTCGCCGGGATGACGACATAAAACCTCAGAACGTGACGACGGCGCGGATTGACTTGCCGTGGTGCATGAGGTCGAAGGCGTCGTTGATCTGCTCGAGCGGCAGGACATGGGTGATCATCGGGTCGATCTGGATCTTGCCGTCCATGTACCAGTCGACGATCTTGGGCACATCGGTACGGCCGCGCGCGCCGCCGAAGGCGGTGCCGCGCCAGACCCGCCCGGTGACGAGCTGAAACGGCCGGGTCGAGATCTCCTGGCCGGCCCCGGCGACGCCGATGATGACGCTCTCGCCCCAGCCCTTGTGGGCGCATTCCAGCGCCTGGCGCATCACCGTGGTGTTGCCGGTGCAGTCGAAGCTATAGTCGGCGCCGCCCTTGGTCAGTTCCACCAGGTGGGCGACGATGTCGCCGCTGACCTTTTTCGGGTTCACGAAATGGGTCATGCCGAACTGGCGGCCCCAGGCTTCCTTGTCGTCGTTGAGGTCGACGCCGACGATCATGTTGGCGCCGACGAGCTGCAAGCCCTGGATCACGTTGAGGCCGATGCCGCCCAGACCGAAGACCACGGCATTGCAGCCCGCCGTCGCCTTGGCCGTGTTGATCACCGCGCCGATGCCGGTGGTGACGCCGCAGCCGATGTAGCAGACCTTGTCGAAGGGCGCGTCAGTACGGATCTTGGCCAGGGCGATCTCCGGCACCACGGTGTAGTTGGCGAAGGTCGAGGTGCCCATGTAGTGCAGCACCGGCTTGCCCTTGTAGGAGAAGCGCGAGGTGCCGTCGGGCATCTGGCCGCGGCCTTGGGTGATGCGGATCTTCTGGCACAGGTTGGTCTTGCGGCTGAGGCAGTAGTCGCACTGCCGGCATTCCGGGGTATAGAGCGGGATGACATGGTCGCCCGGCTTGAGCGTGGTGACGCCGGCCCCAACCTCGACCACCACGCCGGCGCCCTCGTGGCCCAGGATCGCGGGGAACAGGCCCTCGGGGTCGCTGCCTGAGAGGGTGAAGGCATCGGTGTGGCAGATGCCGGTGGCCTTGATCTCGACCAGCACCTCGCCCTCGCGCGGGCCTTCCAGTTGCACGGTGGTGACCTCGAGCGGCTTGCCGGCCTCGAAGGCGACGGCGGCGCGAACGTCCATGACAGTATTCCTTATGGCAAAGCCGGCCGGGCGCGCGGCCCGGCCGGTTGTGTGCAAGTTCGGTGATCAGGCCGCCAGGGCGCCCGAGGCCTTGGCGACATGGGTGGCGATGGCATCCATCAGGGCCGGCGAGAGCGCGTCATAGGGCTCCAGCCCCAGTTCACGCAGGCGCCCGCGGATGGCGCCCATCTGTTCCGGCCGGACACCGGATTCGATGACCGAGGAGACGAAGGCGGCGAATTCGGGCTGCGACCAGCCGCTCTGGGGCGAGAGTTCGGTGTGGATGAAGTCGAGGCCGTAGAAGGGATGGTTGGTGTTCTCGATGCGGCCGTACATGTGGACGCCGCAGCCCTTGCAGGCATGGCGCTGGATCGGCGCGTCCTTGTTGACGATGGCGAGCTTGTCGGCGTTCTCGGTCACCGAGACCTTGTCGCGCGAGACCACGGCGACGACCGAGAAGATGGCGCCCTTGGGCTTCCAGCACTTGGTGCAGCCGCAGGCGTGGTTGTGCGCGGTCTGCGCCGCCACGCTCACCTTGACCGGCCGGTCGGCGCATTTGCACACCAAGGTGCCGCCGGCGAAATCCTTCGAGCCCGGCGCAATGCCATTGTCGATGGACGGATGCAGGGATATCGATGCCATGGTTACTTCCTCCCGGTGTCGAGCTGTTTAGGGTGGGTGGTGGTCATTGCCGGCGGGTTTGCCCGCTTCGTTCGGACTCGATCACGGCGTGCAGTCTTCCAGATGGTCGGGGCGCGGACAACACCGCTTACCGCTACGGAATCTTATATTTCTCAAAGATCAGAGGCGGTCGGCGGGCCGTCGAATTGACGGTGGCGGAGCACGCTTCGGGCGGCTTGTCTGGAACCGCCATCGCCTTGATCGATTGCGGCACAGGGGGCCTCCACCCGCCCGCGCAAAGGCTGGCAAAGCGCAGGTGAAGCGCCTATATGTGTTTCCCCTATCAATTTTGGCCTTATTTAGGTTTGGAAAGTCCTATGGGTAAGCCTTGGAGCCCCGACAGCTGGCGCAACCTGCCGATCCGGCAGGTGCCCGACTATCCCGATGCCGCCGCCCTCGAGGTGGTTGAAGGCAAGCTCCGGTCGTATCCGCCGCTGGTGTTTGCCGGCGAGGCCAGGAACCTGAAGAAGTCGCTGGGCGAGGTGGCGGAAGGCCGTGCTTTCCTGCTCCAGGGTGGTGATTGCGCGGAAAGCTTCGCCGAATTCCACCCCAACAATATCCGCGACATGTTCCGCGTCATCCTGCAGATGGCAGTGGTGCTGACCTATGCCGCGGCTTGCCCCGTGGTGAAGGTGGGCCGCATGGCCGGGCAGTTCGCCAAGCCGCGCTCGGCCCCGAACGAGGAAATCGGCGGCGTCAGCCTGCCGTCCTACCGCGGCGACATCGTCAACGGCATGGACTTCAACCCGGAAGCCCGGGTGCCCGATCCCAACCGCCTGCTCCAGGCCTATCTCCAGGCGGCCTCGACGCTCAACCTGCTGCGCGCCTTCGCGCAAGGGGGTACGCCGACCTGCACCAGGTGAACCGCTGGAACATGGGCTTCGTCTCAGGGCAAACCATGGAGCGCTACCGCGACCTGGCCCAGCGGATCGAGGAGTCGCTGGACTTCATGGCCGCCTGCGGCGTCACCGGCGAGACCACGCCCAGCCTGCGCCAGACCGACTTCTACACCAGCCACGAGGCCCTGCTGCTGGGCTACGAGCAGGCGATGACGCGCGAGGATTCGACCCAGGGCGGCTGGTACGACACCTCGGCCCACATGCTGTGGGTCGGCGAGCGCACCCGTAACCTGGACGGCGCCCATGTCGAGTTCATGCGCGGCATCAAGAACCCGATCGGTTGCAAGGTCGGCCCGGGCATGGAGCCGTCCGAACTGATCACCCTGATCGACGCCCTGAACCCGGCCAACGAGCCCGGCCGCCTGACCCTGATCACCCGCATGGGTCACGACCAGGTCGAGCGCAAGCTGCCCGCCCTGCTGCGCGCGGTGAAGCGCGAGGGCCGCAAGGTGGTGTGGTCGTGCGATCCCATGCACGGCAACACGATCAAGTCGTCGACCGGCTACAAGACCCGGCCCTTCGACCGCATCCTGGCCGAGGTGCGCGGCTTCTTCGCCGCCCACCAGGCCGAGGGCACCTATGCCGGCGGCATCCATGTCGAGATGACCGGGCAGAACGTGACCGAGTGCATCGGCGGCGCCGTCGAGATCTCGGACGAGCAGTTGGGCGACCGCTACCACACCCACTGCGACCCGCGCCTCAACGCCGCCCAAGCCCTGGAACTGGCCTTCCTGGTGGCTGAAGGCATCAAGCAGGAACGCAAGGCGCCGCCGCTTCAGGCCGCGTCGTAATCTGATCTGGTCCCCTCTGCCGCGGCGGAGGGGACTCTTTCCCCGTCATTCCGGCGAAGGCCGGAATCCATTGAGACGTCGCGCGCTGGCCCAGAATGGATTCCGGCCTTCGCCGGAATGACGTTCTGTGGTTTCCAGGTTCCGCTTGCCCATCCCATCCCACGCCTTATCCTGTTTGCATCCAAAACGGTGGAGTGCGGGCATGCTGGGGCGATTGGCGGGATTGGTGATGGCGGCTGCCCTGGCGGCGGCGCCGGCGGTGGCCAAGGACAAGGTGGTGTTCGGCACCAACTGGCTGGCCCAGGCCGAACATGGCGGCTTCTACCAGGCGGTCGCCGACGGCACTTACGAGAAATACGGGCTCGAGGTCGAGATCCGCATGGGCGGGCCGCAGGTGAACCATTCCCTGCTGCTGGCGGCCGGCAAGATCGATTTCAACATGGGCGGCGAGGGTTACGGCGCCCTCAACTATGTCCAGAACAACATCCCCGTCCTGGCGGTCGCCTCGATCTTCCAGAAGGAGCCGCGGGTGCTGATCGCCCACCCCGATACCGGGGCGACCGACCTCGCCTCGCTGAAGGGCCGGCCGATCATGCTGTCGAAGGATGCGATGCAGACCTTCTGGCTGTGGCTGCAGCACACCCAGGGCTATACCGACGATCAGGTGCGGCCCTATAATTTCTCGCCTGCCCCCTTCATGGCCGACCCCAGGATGGTGATGCAGGGCTACCTGTCGTCCGAACCCTTCACGGTGCAGAAGGCCGGGGTGAAACCGGTGGTGATACTGCTGGCCGACTATGGTTACGACACCTATTCGACCACGATCGAGGTGAAGCGCGACTTCGTCGAGAAGCATCCCGACGTGGTCCAGCGCTTCGTCGATGCCTCGATCATCGGCTGGAAGACCTATCTGCATGGCGATCCCGCCAAGGCCAATGCCGCGATCAAGGCCGCCAACCCTGAAATGGACGACGAGCAACTGGCCTATGCCATCAAGGTGCTGAACGAGCACGGCATCGTCGAATCCGGCGATGCCCTGACGCTGGGCATCGGGGCGATGACCGATGCACGCTGGAAATCCTTCTTCGACGGCACGGTGAAGGTCGGCATCTACCCGGCCGACCTGGCCTTCGCCAAGGCCTATTCCCTGCAATTCGTGAACAAGGGCGTCGGCCTTAAGTGAGCCTGCTTAAGATCGCGGGCCTGTCCCACCGGTTTCCCGGTGGGACACAGGCGCTGCACGGTGTCGACCTGGCCGTGGCACGGGGCGAGTTCCTGTCGATCCTGGGGCCTTCGGGCTGCGGCAAGTCCACCTTGCTGCGCCTGATCATGGGGCTGGAACAGCCCAGCGCCGGCGCTCTCGCCTGGGCGGGCAGGCGGCCCGAGATCGGGGTGGTATTCCAGGAGCCGACCCTGATGCCCTGGGCCAGCGTGCTCGACAATGTCGCCTTGCCCCTGCGCCTCAAGGGCGTGGCCAGGGCCGAACGGACCCGCGCCGCCCAGGCGGCGATCGAGCAGGTGGGGCTGAGCGGCTTCGAGCGGGCCGTGCCGCGGGAATTGTCGGGTGGCATGAAGATGCGTGTCTCGATCGCCCGGGCCTTCTCGGCCAAGCCCGACCTGCTGCTGATGGACGAGCCCTTTGCCGCCCTCGACGAGATCACCCGCCTGCGCCTGGACGACGAGCTCTATGCCCTGTGGGCGAGGCTTGGCCTGACCGTGCTGTTCGTGACCCACAGCGTGTTCGAGAGTGCCTATCTCTCCAGCCGCATCGTGGTGATGGCGCCGCGCCCTGGACACCTGGTGGCCAGCCACGACACCGCTCATGCGGCGATGGGGGCGGCCTTTCGCGCCTCGGCCGACTATGCCGCGACCTGCGGCCGGGTCTCGGCCAGTCTCGCTGCCGCGATGGGCCAGGCGGCATGAGCCATGCGCAGCGCCTGGCCCCCCTGCTGGTCGCCCTCGTGGTCCTGGGCGCCTGGGAGGCGATGGTCCGCATCAACGACCTGCCACCCTATATCCTGCCCGCCCCGTCGGTGATCGCGGCCAGCCTGTGGAACGACCGGGTGATCCTGGCCTCGTCCCTGCTCGTCACCTTGCAGATCACGCTGGCGGCCCTCGTCACCTCGGCCGTGACCAGCCTCCTGCTGGCCGTCGTGTTCGTGCAGAGCCGGTGGATCGAGCGCAGCCTCTACCCCTATGCGGTGATCCTGCAGGTGACGCCGATCGTGGCGATCGCGCCCCTGGTGCTGATCTATGTCGAGGATCCTTTCGCGGTGATGCTGGTCTGCGCCACCATCGTCGCCTTCTTCCCCATCCTGTCGAACACCATGTTCGGGCTGCGCTCGGTCGATCCGGGGCTGGAGGACCTGTTCCGCCTGCAAGGGGCAGGGCGCTTGCAGACGCTGTTCCTGCTGCGCCTGCCCTCGGCCCTGCCGCATTTTCTGGTGGGCCTGCGCATAGCCGGGGGCCTGGCCCTGATCGGGGCGGTGGTCGCCGAATTTGTCTCCTCGACCACGGCCGGCGGGGCGACGGGCCTGGCCTGGCGGATCATCGAGGCGGGGCAGCGGCTGAACGTGCCACGCATGTTCGCGGCGCTGGCCCTGATTGCCGTCGCGGGGATTGCGATCTTCGGGCTTCTCACGGCACTCTCGACACTCAGCCTGCGCCGTTGGCACGACAGCGCGAGGCGAAGGCAAGAGCGGTAGAATGAACGCCCAGGGAGTAAACGTGATTCGCCATGCCGGCCAAGCTGATTGAAATACGCCGCATCGCACTGCCCATCCGGCCTTTCGACCTGGGCAAGATCGTCGGTGCCGAAGGCCGCGAGTTGCGCCTGTCCCTGGGCATCGGTTCCGGCCTGTCGCGGCGCCCGGGCGATCCGCCGGGCAAGCTGTTCGCCATCACCGACCGCGGCCCCAACATCCCTTGCGACGAGGCGTCCAAGATCCTGGGGAACGGGGCGGACGTGCTGTGCGCCGGCGACGGCGACGCCAAGATCTTTCCCCAGCCGGATTTCCAGCCCTCGATCATCAGCCTGGACATCAGCGCCATCCGCATCCGCCTGGCGGCGCGCATCGGCCTCAAAGACGCCAAGGGCGAGCCGATCACCGGCCTGCCCAACCCGCGCGACCCCGAACATGCCCGCGAGATCGAGCAGGCCTTCGACCTGAAGGGAAATCTGCTGCACGGCGATCCCGGCGGGGTCGACCCGGAGGCGATCGCCGCCGCCCAGGACGGCACCTTCTGGGTGGGCGAGGAATACGGCCCCAGCCTGCTGCATGTCGCGGCCGACGGGACGGTGATGGAGCGAATTGTCCCCAAGGGCGTGGGCAAGTTCTATCGCAAGGCGCCCTATCCGGTGCGCGAGCGCCTGCCCGAGATCTGGGCCAAGCGCCGGCTCAATCGCGGGATCGAGGGGCTGACCCTGTCGCCCGACGGCCGCTACCTGCATTTCGTCACGCAAAGCCCGCTCGAACACCCGGTCCCTGAAGTGGCCAAATGGTCGCGCAACATCCGCATCGTCACCTTCGACGTGAAGAAGCGCGAGGTCGAGTGCGAGCATCTCTACCGCTTCGAGCGGCCCGTCGCCTTCCGTGGCGACCCGGGGGCGGAGCGCAAGGATGTGAAGGTGGGCGACATGACCTCGGTCGGGCCCTACGACCTGCTCGTGGTGGAACGGGTCGACCGTTCGTCCAAGATCTTCCATGTCCGCCTGACCGCCGACATGCGCCTGGACCCCGCCTGGATGGACCCGGAGCGCCGCCCGACCCTGGAGGAGACCGACGGCCGGGCCCTGCGGCGCTTAGGGGTTCCCATCCTGGAGAAGCGGCTGATCGTCGATTCCGATCGCGAGCCCGGCCTGCCGGCCAAGCTGGAAGGCATGACCTGGATCGACGAGCGCACCCTGGTGGTGATCGACGACGACGACTTCGGCATCAAGGACGACCGCAGCGCCGTCCACCTCCTGCGCTTCGACGCCCCGATCATCTGAAATGAAAACTCAAGCCAACGTCGTCATCCCGGCCTTGAGCCGGGATCTCGTGACCAGCACGCAATCTTGTTGAAAGATCCCGGCTCAAGGCCGGGATGACGCCTTAGGGAGGCATCATGACGTCAACCGACCCGGTGCTGTGGGAACAGGATGGTCACGTCGTCCGCCTGGTGATGAACCGGCCCGAGACGCGCAATGCCCTGGGCTCGCTCGAGGAACTCGATCATTTCGTCTCGCTGTGCCAGCGCGCCAACGACGACCGTTCGGTCCGCGCCGTCATCCTGACGGGCAAGGGCAGCGCCTTCGCCGCCGGCGGCAATGTCAAGGACATGCGCGACAAGGTCGGTATCCTGGCGGGCATCCCCAAGGTCCAGCGTGACAGCTATCGTCGCACGGTGCAGAGGCTGGCCCAGGCGATCCGCAATATCGAGGTGCCGACCATCGCCGCGGTGAACGGCCCGGCCATCGGCCAGGGCTGCGGCCTGGCCTGCCTGTGCGATATCCGCATCGCCGGTGAGGCGGCGAAGTTCGCCGTCTCGTTCCTGAAGCTTGGCCTGGTGCCGGGCGACGGCGGGGCCTGGATCCTGCCACGTCTCATCGGCTCGGCCCGGGCGGCGGAGCTGTTCTTCACCGGCGACCTGATCGATGCCGCCACCGCCAGGGACTGGGGCCTGGTCTCGCGCGTCGTGCCGGATGCCGAACTGGCGGCCGAAGCGAGCGCCTTCGCCGGCCGCATCGCCGCGCAGCCGCCCGACGTGCTGCGCCTGACCAAGCGCCTGCTGCGCGAGGGCGAGCGGGCGCCTTACGAGAGCGTGCTGGAAATGTCGGCCGCGTTCCAGGCCCTGGCCCATCACACGGACGATCACGACGAGGCGATCGCCGCCTTCTTCGAGAAGCGCCCCGGCCGGTTCGAGGGCCGATGATGATCCAGATCCCGCTGACCGCCTGGCGCGCCGGCGGCCGCAGCTTCGACTACCGCGGCCATCGGATCTTCTGGCAGGCGGCCGGCGAGGAGGGCAAGCCGGCCCTGCTGCTCATTCACGGCTTTCCCACCGCCTCGTGGGACTGGGAAGCGGTGTGGCCGGCCCTGAGCCGGCACTTCCGGCTGCTGACCCTGGACATGATCGGCTTCGGCTTTTCGGCCAAGCCGCGCGCCTATGATTACTCGATCCTCGACCAGGCCGACCTGTTCGAGGCCTTCCTGCGCCGGCAGGGGGTGGGGCGCTATCACATCCTGGCGCATGACTATGGCGACACCGTCGCCCAGGAATTGCTGGCCCGCCAGGGCGAGGGCGGGCACCGGCCGCAGATCCTCAGCGTCGGCCTGCTCAACGGCGGCCTGTTTCCCGAGACCCATCGCGCGGTCCTGACACAGAAGCTGCTGTTGTCGCCGCTCGGGCCCCTGGTCGGCCGCCTGGGTAACAAGGAGCGGCTCACCCGGACGATGAGCCGCCTCTTCGGGCCAGGCACGCCGCCCAGTGCGGCGGTGATCGACGGCTTCTGGCAATTGATGTCGGCCGGCGGCGGCTCGCGGATCATGCACAAGCTGATCCGCTATATCCCCGAGCGCCGCCGGCATCGCGAACGCTGGGTCGGCGCCCTGCAGCGCTCGCCGGTGCCGCTGAAACTGATCGATGGCGCGGTCGATCCGGTGTCCGGCGCCCACATGGTGGCGCGCTACCGCGAACTGGTGCCCAGCCCCGATGTCACCATGCTGAAGGAGGTCGGGCACTACCCGCAGGTCGAGGCGCCTGAGGCGGTTTTGGCGGCCTATCTCGAATTTCGGGCGCGCCTGGCCTGAACGAAAACGGGGCCCGGAAGGGCCCCGCAGTCTTCTTGCGTCATCCCGGACGGAGCGCAGCGCAGATCCGGGATCTCAAGACCAGTGTTCTCGATGCTTTCGCGTCACAAGATCCCGGCTCAAGGCCGGGATGACGAGAAACGCACAATCGATTACGAGGCGAAGATGGTCGCCAGCTTCTCGTTCGACGAGAAGGCAGGGGTGGCGCCGCTCATGTCGCTGATCTTGTCCCAGGCGGCGGCCACGTCGTCGACGGTCGCATCGGCGCCCAGCTTGGCACCCGTGCCCTCGACGATCTGCACCACCGAGTAATAGCCGGCACCCGCTTCCAGGATCACGCCGTTGGGGCTGTTTTCCTGAACCAGGTGCAGCACGCCCGAGGTGACCAGTTCCGGCTTCAAGGTATCGAGAACCGCCGGCGGCAGCAGGTTTTCGGTCATGCGGGTGGCGGCGACCGGCGCGATGGTGTTCACGCGGATGTCGTTCTTCTGGCCTTCCAGCTTGATCGTGTTCATCAGCCCGACCAGGCCCAGCTTGGCCGAGCCGTAGTTGGCCTGGCCGAAGTTGCCGTAGAGGCCCGAGGCCGACGAGGTCATCACCACGCGGCCATAGTTGTTGGCCTGCAGGTGCGGCCAGGCCGCCTTGGTGACATAGACCGAGCCCAGCAGGTGGACTTCCAGCACCAGCCTGAAGTCGGCGAGCTCGCCCTTGGCAAAGCTCTTGTCGCGCAGGATGCCGGCGTTGTTGATCAGGATGTCCAGCTTGCCATAGGTGTCGATCGCGGTCTTCACCAGGGCTTCGGCGGTCTCGGGCGTCGACACGGAATTGGTGTCGGCCACGGCTTCGCCGCCCAGGGCCTTGATTTCGTCGACGACGCGCTGGGCGGCACCCGCCGAACTGCCCGACCCATCGACCGCGCCGCCCAGGTCGTTGACCACCACCTTGGCGCCACGGGCCGCCAGGGCGAGGGCGTGGCTGCGGCCCAGGCCGCCGCCGGCGCCGGTCACGATGGCGACGCGATTGTCGAAACGGATGCTCATTATCAACTCTCCTCGGTCTTCTGGTTCTGCGCAGATAAAACCCGGTGGGTTCTTTGCGCAGTGCGAGCAGAAGGTCAAGGGGAACGGTTGCCGCGCACCGCGGCGGCGGCGGCGCGGCTGGCCGGGCAGGCGGCTATTGCAGGGCCCACCAGACGGCGCTCCACCACCCGGGCTGGATGGGTCCAGCCTGCAGGGTGCCGGTTTCGATGTGCAGGTAGTCGTTTTCCCGCCAGCGGTTCCTGATCCGCACATAGCGGCCGCCTTCCAAGGGCTCGATCAGCCACATGGCGCTCCACCAATCGGGGCTGATCGGCCCGGCTGCGACGGTGCCTGACTCCACGTGGATATAGTGGTCGGGTTTCCAGTGGTTGCGGAAGCGGACAAAGGGGGTGCCGGCGACCGGCTCGATCTGCCAGCGGGCGCTGAGCCAGTCGAGCAGGATCGGGCCGGTGGTAAGCGCCCCGGTCTCGATGTGCAAGAAGTCGCCGGCCCGCCAGGCGCTGCCGATGCGGGCGGTGGTGCCTTGCCCGGCGCCGCCGGTTCCCGTCCCACCCCGGCCGATCACGTTCATGGTCAGCAGCAGGTTGACGTCGGGGCCGCCCTTCTGGCGCACGATGATCGGCACCGAAGCGGGGGCGTCGGGAACCGTGGCCGAGTCGTAGCAGTTGGCCCCGGTCCCCTGTTGCGACGGGCAGGCAAAGACCAGCAGGCTCCAGTTGTAGGGGCTATCCCATTCGAAGACGTCGTGCGATCCGGCACCCAGCACCTGGAGCCCGCTGGGGTGGTTGCCGAAAGTATCGATCGCCGCAGGCATCAGGACCTCGACCGGCGCGGACGTGTTGCGGCGCCACCTGGTGATGACGATATTGCAGATGATCGACGGAAGGGCGGAGCGGACGATCTCGCTGGGGCAATCCAGCACCGCCTCCAAGGTTTCCGCCGGCATCTGCGGGGGCAGGGGAGGCGGCATCCCGCCGGTCGTGCCGCCGGCCGTGTTGGAGACGCGGTAGCGGTAGATCACATGCGGCCCGAAGGAGGCGCCGACCAGGAGTTCGGCGATCGAGCCGTCGGCAAGCCCGCTCCGCGGCCTGACGGTGAGCGTGGCGCTGCCCGACTTGCTCTCGCCGACTTCGGCCAGTACCAGGATGCCCGGCGGGTTCTCGACAATGTCGAATCCGCTGCCGCCGACTTCGCCGCCGGCCTGGATGCGGGCGGCAGGCCCTTGCACCTGCACATTGACGGTGATCGAGAAGCCCGTCGCATCCATGGTGGCCGGCGGTGCCGACCAGGCGATCTGGCCGGCATAGGCGCCCTGGGGCTCGCGCAGCGAGATTGCTCCCGGGCTGACCTGGACCCAATGGCTTCCGGTCTGGTCCGGCACCGTTTCGACCAGTTCGAGATAGGGCGCCTGCTGGGCCCGTGCGCCCGGCGCCACCAGCAGCCAGGCTGCGACCACCGCCAGGGCCAGAAGGCAGGCAACGAGCCTATTCGCGTGTACAGGCGCGCCCGAACGGGCGCTGTGTCCCCACCCAGCAGGCATGTTTCCCTCCCCCAGGAAAATGCAGCCGACGATGTGGGTCATCGTCCTCCTGTGCTGGCGGCCGTGCAAGCCGGACCGGCCCCGTTTTGCGCGCAAGGCCCCGGACGAACCTGCGTCAAGCCGTATGGAGCAGGCACCTTGTCCCCTCCGGCTGGCCGATGGTGCCGACGCAGGCGTTGCAGTGGTTGCAGGGGCTGACGTGGCCGGGGTTGGTGCGCAGGGCTTGCGCGAAATCGGGGTCGTGCAGCAGGGCGCGGCCGATCGAGACGAGATCGAAGCCTTCCTGGTTTATCGCCCGGGCGATACCGTCAGCCGAGGTGGCGCCGCCCAGGTAGATCAGGGGTACGTCGACCGCCGCGCGGACACGGCGGGCCTGGTCGAGGAAGAACAACTCGGTGAAAGGATCGCTGCGGAATACCCGGCGGCCGATCAGGCGCAGCATGGCGCGGAACAGGGGGTTGGCCTCGCCCTTGATCACATAGTCGATCGGGTTGGCGCCGCGGAACAGGTACATGGGCGTCTTGCTGACGAAGCCGCCGCTCATTTCGATCGCATCGATGCCGCCCTGTGCCAGCAGCTTGCAGGCCTCGACCGCTTCGGCCGTCTCCAGGCCGCCCTTGAAGCCGTCGGCCAGGTTGATCTTGGCGATCAGCGGCACCTGGTCGCCCACCGCCTTGCGCACGGCGTCCAGCGCGCGCAGGGGCAGGCGCATGCGGTTGGCGAGCGAGCCGCCATAGTCGTCGCGGCGCTTGTTGGTGGCGGGGCTGATGAACTGGCTGAGCAGATAGCCGTGGCCCATGTGGATTTCCAGCGCGTCGAAGCCGACCCCGACCAGGATGCGGGCGGCCCTGGCGTAATCGGCCAGCAGCGCCTCGAAATCCGCGCTGCCCATGGCATCGGCGAAGGGGATGCCGGCCAGGACGCCGTAATCGTTGAGCCGCGCCGATGCCCCCTTGGGCCGGCGGCTACGTACCGGGCGCAGCCGGGTGAAGGCGCCGCAATGGGCAAGCTGGCCGGCAATCGCGCCGCCATGGGCGTGGACCGCGTCGGAGAGCCGGCGCAGCTCGCCCGAAATCCCCTCGTGCATGTGCATCTGGTTGGCGAAGGTGCGGGCGTCGGTCGAAACGGCGCAGTAGGAGACAGTGGTGAGCGCCGTTCCGCCCTGGGCGACGCCGGCGTGGAAATCCGCCAGTGCCACGCTCGGCACGCCGCCGGGCGAGCGGCTTTCGAAGGTCGCGGCCTTCTTGAGGCGGTTGCGCAGGGTAAGCCCGGCCAGGCGCACAGGCTCGAACACCCGGGCCATGTCCGGCGCGGTTCCTGTTGCCATGGCGGATCCCCCTTATCGTTATGGGGGTGACAGTGCCCGGCCGGTGCCCCGGCGGCATCGTCCGCTTGGAGGGGGCTCAGCTACCCCGGAGGCGCTTGGCGTTGGCGGTCGCCGGGCCGTGCCAGGGCCGCAAGGCCGAAGCGATGGCGGCCGGGCCGGTGCGGCCGGACACCAGGATCTGGGTCGAGTGGCTGAGGGCGAGAAGCTTCTCGACCGTCATCCGCTGATACTCTTCCACCGTGCAACTCCCGGTCATCATCAGGAAGGTTCTGTGCACAATGGTTTCCCACGATGCCATGGCCAGTTCTGCCCATATCAGGGGCAGGGCAACTGCCGCACGAGTCTGTCGATCGTTCATTCGATCAGGATCGTTCGCCGGCGGGACGATGGGAAGCCCTATTCGCAGGGTGAGGCAGGATGTCCTCTCAAGCCGTGAGCGAGTTCGACAGGGCTTCGCGTTCCTGCTTGGTGAAATCGACCCAGCGCAACTTGGCGTCCAGCGGCATGGCGACCGAACCATCGACGGTAACACCCAGGATCAGCCCCTTGTCGGCATCGAGGACGACGGGCTTTGCCCGGCGCGGCACGGCCCACACCCGGCGCACCGGCGCCCCGTTGTGATCGACACCGGCGACCGCCCATCCCTTCGGGCCGCGGCCTTCCAGGCGCAGCATGGTGGGCCGCATCGGCTTGTCGCGCAGGGCAGCGCGCAGCCGGCGCCCTTCACGCAGCCGGCCGAAACCATAGCGCAGCATGCCCCAGGCCAGCAGCGCGAACAGGGGGATCGACAGGCCCAGGGTGATCGCCCGGTTCCAGAAGGTCTCCAGGGCCAGGTCGGTGGTCAGATATTCCGGCCGGGCGGGATCGGCCATCACCATGGCGCTGTAGTCCCCGGTGTGCAGATCGACGAAATAAATCGTGGTTTCGTGTTCGAGCTTGGGCTGACCGGGCCGGTAAAGCGTCAGCGTCGCGTTGCAGGTCACCAGGACCAGATGGGTCTTGCATTCGCCCTCGGCGATCTGGCTATTGGGGGAGGGCTGCGCCGTCTTGCGGATCGACCAGTCGGCGAGAAGATCGGGGATCGGCGGCACGGTGATCACCACGAAGCCGCCCAGCACCAGCACGGCGACCAGGATCGACCACAGGCTGGAGGCGAGCCCCGTGCCGGGCGGCCGGGCCGTCAGCGGGCGGCTGGGAAAGACCAGGCCTTTCTCGGACATCGAACGCTCCCTCGATGGACGCTACTTGCGGAGTCTGCGCCGTGGCACGGCCAAGGTCCACTGGCGATAGAGGCCCAGCAGGCGCAGCGCCACGCACAATGCCGCGCCGATCAGCATGGTGGTCAGCGCCGGCAGCCCCACCCAGGCGCCGAGCGTTACCACGATCCCGCCGGCCAGGGCTGCCACCGCATAGATCTCGGACTGCAGCACCAGGGGCGTGCGGGTCACCAGCACGTCGCGCAGGATGCCGCCGCCGATGCCGGTGATCATGCCGACCACGGCGGCCATCAAGGGATCGACACCGTAGGCCAGCGCCTTCTGGGTGCCCGCGGCCGCGAACAGGCCAAGGCCGATGGCATCGAACAGGCGGACCGGCCATTTGATCCGCTCGACCCAGGTCTGGGCATAGATGGTGAAGGTGCCGCCCACCATGGCGATGGCGAAATTGTGCCAGGAGGTCAGCGTCTCGGGCGGCGTCGCCCCCAGCAGCAGGTCGCGGGTGATGCCGCCGAACAGGGCGGTGACGAAGGCCAGCATCAGCACGCCGAACAGGTCCAGGCGCTGGCGCAGGGCCAGCGTCGCGCCGCTGATCGCAAAGACGAAGACACCGATCCCGTCGAGCAGCAGGATCAGTACCTCCGCCGGGTATTCGAGGATGATCGGCGCCTGGCCCAGCATGGGATCAGGCCCGTGTCAGGCCGCGCGCGATGACCATCTGCTGGATCTGGCTGGTGCCTTCATAGATCCGGAAGATGCGGACATCGCGGTAGAAGCGCTCGATCCCGTAATCGGCCACGTAACCGGCACCGCCATGGATCTGCACCGCGCGGTCGGCGACCCGGCCGACCATTTCCGAGCAGAAATACTTGGCGCAGGCCGCCTCGGTCGAGACATTCTCGCCGGCATCGAAGCGGCGGGCGGCATCGCGCACCATGCATTGGGCGGCATAGAGCTCGGTCTTGCAGTCGGCCAGCATGGCCTGGACCAGTTGGAACTCGCTGATCGCCTGGCCGAACTGCTTGCGCTCGCGGGCATAGGCGATGCTGTCTTCCAGCAGGCGGGTGGCGACGCCGACACAGACCGAGGAGATGTGCAGGCGGCCGCGGTCCAGCACCTTCATCGCGGTCTTGAAGCCCTTGCCCTCGATGCCGCCGATCAGGTTGGCGGCGGGCACCCGGGCATCCTCGAAGATCACGTCGGCGATCTTGGCACCCTGCTGGCCCATCTTCTTGTCCGGCTTGCCGACATGGACGCCCGGGGTTCCGGCCTCGACCGCGAAGGCGGAGATGCCGCCGGCGCCCCTGTTGCCCGCATCGGTGCGCGCCATCACGGTGAACAGGCCGGCATGGGGCGCGTTGGTGATGTAACGCTTGGTGCCGTTCAGGACATAGGTATCGCCGTCCAGCCGCGCGCTGGTCTTCAGCGAGGCGGCGTCCGAGCCCGCCTCGGGCTCGGTCAGGCAGAACGAGGCGACCAGCTCGCCGGTCGCAAGCTTCGGCAGGTACCTGGCCTTCTGCGCCGCCGTGCCATCGATCACCAGGCCCTGGCTGCCGATGCCGACATTGGTACCGAAGGCCGAGCGGAACGCGGGCGAAGTCTGGCAGAAGGTGAACATCACCTCGATCTCGTCCGACAGAGACAGGCCCAGGCCGCCGTATTCCTCGGGGATGGACAGGCCGAACAGGCCCAACTCGCGCATCTCGGCGATGATCTGCGCCGGGATCGCGTCATCCTCGGCCACCTTGGCCTCGATCGGGCGCAGGCGTTCGCGCACGAAGCGGCCCAGGGTCTCGATGAACTGCGCCCGCGTCTCGGCATCCAGCGCCATGGCGCCTCTCCTCGTTTTGTTTTTCGCCGCCGGAGTGAAGCATTCCGGCGCCAAGCGGGGAAGGGGCGTTTCGCCGGGAACCTGCCTACTTCAATCGATCTGCAGGTGGCCAGGGATCGTCATCGCCGGGTGGAACATCCGGCACGCGGTCGAGCACGGCGCGCGCCTTGTCCAGGTCGGCACGAGCCGCCCGTTCCTTCAGTGTGGTCCGTACCTCGCCCACCTTCTCTGCAATAGCGGCAAGGAAGAATTGGTTCAGCGACGTTTCGCTCGCGGCGGCAACTTCCTTGGCCTGCTCCATCAGGTAAATCGGCAGGCGCAACGGGTAGGACGACGCACTCATTTCCTTTCTCCTCCTGCGATGTGGGAGCCAAGGTGTTGCAAGTATTCGCCGGGCCGTCGAACGATCAAGCCGAATTGCTTCTCGGCGACTGAGAGACTGTTTTGAAAATCCTGTCTCGCCGAGAGGCCGGGCGTCCTTCGACAGGCTCAGGATGAGGAGAATCTTTGTGGCAGAAAGATTTTCCTCATGGTGAGCCTGTCGAACCACGCAACTCGGCTGTCCGAGCGGCTCAGCGACGGGCGGGGCAAGTTTTTCGAAATAGTCTCTATGAGGTTCGTATCGAAAACATACGCGGGGGATATCATATACGATGTCAGCCTCAACGAAAATGGTGTCTTCCACTCGTACCTGAGCGCGCCGATGGCGCCTCTCCTGCTTTGGTTTTTCGCCGCCGACGTGAAGCATTCCGGCGCAACCAGGGAAGGAGCGGCAATTACACGATACAGGCTTGCCCTATCTTTTCGGGTCGCAGATGATGTGGGAATTCAACTTATCGGATGTGGTGGCGATGCGAACGGGGGCTCTGTCCGGCATCTTTGTTGGTGGGGTTCTGCTTCTGGCGGGATGTGCCGCCGATCCAGGGGGACCGGCCGGTGCCGTCGGCGGAACCTCGGACCCGCGTGTCGCGCTGGGCGAGGAATGTGCCCGGGCCGTGTCGGGACCGGACAAGGCCGCGCTCTCGATGGTGGAGCAGGGGCTGATCGTCGGCCCCGATCCGGTACCCGATATCCTGAGTGACCCGCAACGGCGGGCGAGGCTGGACCTGCCGGTGGTCAAGGCGGCTGCTCGTTGTCTGGCCGTGAAGAATTACACGGCCTATAGCCGGCTCGCCTTTTCCTACAAGGACGAGGCCGAGTTCTGGGGCCTGCTTGACCTGGCGATGATCCGAATCCGCAATGGCGACAGCATGCTCGTATCGATGCTCCAGATGAAAAACTATTGGTTGGCATCGCAAGGCAGGGTCCTGGGGAAACCGCCGCTTCGCAACCTGTCCGAAACAGCGGCGCTCCTGGCCTCCTACATGTATGTTGTGGCGTTGGCCGATGGGGCGAAGTGCCCCAACCGGCAGATTGCGGCGACCCGAATCCCGGTCCTGCTTGTCGAGGCAAAGCCCGTCTTCGCGAGCCTTGCGGGGCGATCGGCCGATGAACTGCGGCGGCTTTCGGACATGGTACTTGCGCTTGAGGCGCGTACCCTTAGCTGGCGCCGGGATGATGCCGTCCTCTGCAATGCGTCACCCGAGGCCTTGGCCTCGATGAGGTTCTACGAGACGAGTACGCCAGGTGATGCCCAACGTTGGGATCAATCCATTCGTGCGCTGACAGGACCGGGCGGCTGGCCGCCGCAATCCGACGAGCAGAGCCTCGCCGCGTTTCGCGAAGGCGTTCGTCGGAATCTTCCCAGTGTGCTGCGCGACGTCTCAGGGAAGGCGGCCGCCACGCCCTGAGACGCGAACCAGCGCGTTACTCGTGCCGGAGCGCGTCGATGGGGTCGAGCCGGGCCGCGCGGCGGGCGGGGAAGAAGCCGAAGACGATGCCGACGAGGCCCGAGAACAAGGTCGCCAGGACCACCACGCCCGGGTCGATCAGCAGGGGCAGGCCGAGGAGCTGGGTGCCGACGGCGGACAAGGTCAACCCCAGGACGACGCCGATCATGCCGCCGAACAGGGACAGCAGCACGGCTTCCGACAGGAACTGGGCCAGCACCTCGCGTTCCAGGGCGCCGATGGCGAGGCGGATGCCGATCTCGCGGGTACGCTCGGTCACCGCGACCAGCATGATGTTCATGATGCCGATGCCGCCCACCAGCAACGAGATCGCGGCGATGGCGCCCAGAAAGGCGGTCAGGATGACGGTGACGCCGCCGATGATCTTGGCGATTTCCGAGACGTCGTTGACCTGGAAATCGTCGGTCTTGTTCGCTGTGATGTGGCGGCGCTCGCGCAGGATCGCCTGAATGTCGGTCTTGACCTTCGGCGTCGCCTCGGCGCTGGCGGCCGAGATCATGATCAGGCTGACGTCCTGGGAGCCGGAGACCCGGCGCTGGAACGTCTTGAGCGGCATCATCACCAGGTCGTCCTGGTCGGTGCCCAGGATCGACCGGCCCTTGGCCGTCAGGGTGCCGATGACGGTGCAGGGGAAGCCCGCGATGCGCAAGGGCGCGCCGATGGGATCCTGGGCGCCGAAGATCTCGCGCACCACGGTCTGGCCGATGACGCAGACCGAGCGGCCCGAGCGCAGTTCGCCGTCGTCGAACGGCCGCCCGGCGCTGAGCGCCCATTCGCGCACCGCCAGGTAATTGGCGTCGGTGCCGATCGCCGTTGTGGCCCAACTGGCACTGCCCAGGACCACGGGTGCTGCGGCGGTCGAGACGGCGGCGACCGCCAGCACGTCGGGCACGTCGCGCTCGATGATGCGGACGTCGGCCAGCTTGAACGGCGGTGCCGCCTGGGGCGGGCCGCCCTTGCCGGCATTGCCCGGGGCCACGATGATCAGGTTGCGGCCCAGGCTGGAGATCTCGTTGGTGATGCTGGCGGTGGCACCCTGGCCAAGCGTCACCAGGGCGATCACCGCGGCGATGCCGATGACGATGCCCAGCGTCGTCAAGGCCGACCGCATCAGGTTGCGCCGCAGCTCCTGGAACGCCATGCGCAGGGTGGCGGCAAAGGACATCATGCCGGCACCCGGTCGGCGCGCACGTCCGAGAGGATGCGGCCGTCGAGGAAGCGGATCTGGCGGCTGGCATAGGCGGCCATGTCGGGCTCGTGGGTGACCATGACCACGGTGATGCCCTGGCCCTGATTGAGGTCGGTCAGCAGTTCCATGATCTCGCGGCTGCGCTCGGAATCGAGGTTGCCGGTGGGCTCGTCGGCCAGCAGCAGGGCCGGGCGGGTGACGATGGCGCGGGCGATCGCCACGCGCTGCTGCTGCCCGCCCGACAGCTCGGCCTGGGTATGGCGCTCGCGGCCCTTGAGGCCGACCATTTCAAGCGCCGCGGCGGCCAGTTCGCGGCGCTGGGCCTTGGCCATGCCGCGATAGACCAGGGGCAGTTCGACATTGTCGAGGGCACTGGTCCGCTTCAACAGGTTGAAGCCCTGGAACACGAAACCCAGGTAGTTCCGGCGCAGCAGGGCGCGCCCGGTGCGGTCGAGCGTCGTCACCTCGATATCGTTGAAGCGGAACGAGCCCGAGGTCGGCGTGTCGAGGCAGCCGATGATGTTCATGGTGGTCGACTTGCCCGAGCCGCTGGGCCCCATCACGGCGACGAACTCGCCCGCCGCGATGGTCATGTCGATGCCGTCGAGGGCGATCACCTGCGCCTCGCCCTCGCCATAGACCTTGCGGATATTCGTCATGCTGACCAGGGTCATGGCGTCAGCGGGCCGGGGTTTCGCGCTGGATGTCGACGATCACCTGGGCCCCGGCCGCCAGGCCGGCGCCGGAAACCTCGGTCAGGCGGCCGTCGCTCAGGCCGATGGTGACGATCAGCGGCCTGGGGGTGGCGTCCTCCAGCAACCAGATACGCCGCTGGTCGGGCGGCAGCTTCTCCAGCGGATCGATGGCGGCATCGGCGGGGGTGAAGCGCAGGGCGCCGTTGGGCACCAGGAGGACGTCATTCCGCACGGCGCTGATCACGTCGGCGGTGGCGGTCATGCCCGGGCGCAGCAGCAATTCGGGATTGGCGACCCTTGCCAGCACCTCATAGGTCACCACGCCCTGTTCGCTTTTGGGGCGAGGCGCACCGAGGTGAGTTCGGCATCGAACAGCCTGGTCGGGTAGGCATCGACCGAGAAGCTGGCCTTCTGGCCGACCGCGACATGGCCGATGTCGGCCTCGTCGACGTCGAGATACAGCTCCATGGCTTTGAGGTCGCGGGCGACCTTGAACAGCACGGGCGTCTGCAGGCTGGCGACCAGGGTCTGGCCCAGTTCGACATCGCGGGAAATCACCACGCCGTCGACGGGCGAGCGGATGGTCGCCTTGTCGAGGTTGGAGCGGTCGGAGGACAAGATCGCCTCGGCCACCTTCACGCCGGCTTCCGCCGCCTGCTTGGCGGCGCGGGACCGGGCCAGTTCGGCGATATCGATATCCCGGGCCTGGGCCGAGACCACGCTGGTGCTGGCCAGGGCCTGGGTGCGCCTGGCCTTGGCTTCGGCCAGCACGACGGCGGATTGCGCCTCGGCCACGGCGGCCTGGGCCGACAGCAGGTTGGCCTCGGATTGCTTCACCTTGGCTTCCAGCAGGGCAGTGTCCAGGCGGGCGAGGACCTGGCCGGCCTTGACCTGGTCGTTGTAGTCGGCCAGCAGTTCGACGATGCGGCCGGTGATTTCGGCACCGACTTCGACCTGGTCGACCGGCTGGATCGTGCCGGTGGCGCTGACCGACACGGTCAAGGTGCCCTGGCTCACGGCCTGGACCTTGTACGGCGAGGTGGTGCTGTGGGGCCAGAAGATCAGGCCCAAGACGATTACAAGCGCCACGCCACCGACGATCCAGGGCCAGCGGCGGCGACGGGGGGCGCCGATCAAGCCAATGTCATTCGTCATTCTCTAGGGCTCCGCTGGGCACGCTGCTCGGACGGGCGCCACCATGGCATGGCATACCGCTCCTGAAAATACGCGGCGGGCTCGTATTTCCTGCGGTGCTTTGACCGGGGAAGCCGGCGCGGCCGTGGCGGCTGAAATGAATCTGACACTTATGTCATGATGTCATGTTGCAGCGCGGCGCATTTTTCTTTGCGCCGCTTATCTCGCGCTGCGGGATCCGAGTATCGTCCTTGTTAGAGGTATTCCAATTACCGTCAGGTATTTTGTCACCACAGTGGATGCATACCGGCTGAGGGGGGTTCAGGCGATTTTTTTACGAAACGAGCATGATATAGTTGTGCCGACAAGTAATGGCGTCGGCGGGCTGCGTTCATGAAGCGCGGGGGGAAACCGCCGACCAAAATAATGGTCGGGGGGCCACCATGGCGATCATCAACGGCACGACAAACGACGACGTCCTGAACGGGACGGCGGATCCGGACGAAATCAACGGCCTGGAAGGCAACGACACGCTCGACGGGGCCGGCGGCGCCGACATTCTGCGCGGCGGCCTGGGCAACGACATTTTCATCGTCGATGCCGGCGACACGGTTGAGGAGAAAGCCAACCAGGGCACCGACGAGGTCAAGACAGTCCTGGCGACCTTCACCCTGGCCAGCTATCTGGAAAACCTGACCTTCACCGGCGCCGGCGCCTTCGCGGGCACCGGCAACAGCGTCGCCAACATCATCTTGGGCGGCACGGGCGCCGACGACCTGCTGGGCAACAGCGGCAACGACACGCTGGTGGGCGGCAACGGCAATGACGAGTTGAACGGCGGCCGCGGTTCCGACCTGATGCAGGGTGGGGCCGGCGACGATACCTACAGCGTCGACAGTGCCGGCGATGTGGTCGACGAGGGCGGCGGCAGCGGCACCGACCTGGTGAAGACCACGGCCACCCACACCCTGTCGGCCGGTGTGGAAAACATGCTGATGCAGGGCACCGGCTCGATTACCGGTACCGGCAATGACCTTGCCAACACCATGACCGGCAACACGGTCAACAACCGCCTCTATGGCCTGGTCGGCAATGACACGCTGACCGGCGGCACGGGCGACGACACGCTGGACGGCGGCGACAACGACGACACGCTGAACGGCGGCGGTGACAACGACACCTTGCTGGGTGGGGCGGGCAACGACTCGCTCGATGGCGCCGCGGGCGACGACGACATGCGCGGCGGGGCGGGCGACGACACCTATTTCGTCGATGCGGCCGGCGACACGGCGAGTGAGACCGGCGGCAGCGGCACCGACACGGTGCGCAGTTCCCTCGGCTTTACCCTGGCGAGCGGGGTCGAGAACCTGATCATCACCACCAGTGCCGCGGTCAACGGCACCGGCAATAGCGGGATTAACACGCTGACCGGCGGCTCGGGCGCCAATGTCCTCTCAGGGCTGGGCGGCGACGACACGCTGATCGGCAATTCGGGCAACGACACGCTGGACGGCGGCACCGGCGCCGACACCATGCAGGGCGGCTCGGGCAACGACACCTATATCGCCGACAACGCGGGCGACACGGCGGACGAGACCGGCGGCGGCGGCTCGGCCGATATCGTCCAGGCCTCGGTCAGCTTCACCTTAGGGACGGCGATCGAGCAATTGACCCTGACCGGGACCATGTTCATCAACGGCACCGGCAACGACCTCAACAACATCATCATCGGCAACACCGGTAACAATATCCTGTCCGGCAACGAGGGCGTCGACACCCTGACCGGTGGCGACGGCCACGACACGCTGGACGGGGGCACCGGCAACGACAATATGACGGGCGGCCTGGGCAACGACACTTATGTCGTCGACGCTTCCGATACGATCACCGAGGCGGCGGCCGAGGGCACCGACACGGTGCGCACCAGCCTGGCCGGGTTCACGCTGGGCACCAATTTCGAGAATCTCGAGTTCACCTTCAACTTCGGCGCCACCGGCGTCGGCAACGCGGCCAACAACGTCATCACCGGCGGCGACGGCAACGATCAACTGACCGGTGGGGCCGGGCAGGATACGGTCAACGGCGCCGGCGGCGACGATATCCTGAGCGTCACGGATCCCAGCCACTATGTGGCGGGCGAGGTCTATAACGGCGGCGCCGGCACGGACCGCTTCGATTACAACGGCGGGGGCGCCGTGCTGGACCTGGCCCTCGCCACCTTCACCGGCATCGAGCAGCTCTCCTCCAATGCCACCGAAACCCAGGCGACGGTTGCCAAGCTGGGCGCCTTCACCGACACGATCGGCGTCGCGGATGCCCGGCTCACCAATGGCGGCAGCCTCGTCATGGCGACCCAGTCCAGCATGTACCTCAGCACCTTGTACCTGGCCAACACCGCCACGACGGTCGATGTCAGTGCCTTGACCAATTACGGCTTCACGGCGATCCAGGGCGGCACGGCGGCGGATACGCTGTCGGGCGGCCTCAACGGCGATTCGCTGCTGGGCAACGGTGGTAACGACACCCTCACCGGCAACGGCGGTTCGGACACCCTCGTCGGCGGCCTGGGCAAGGATACGCTGAACGGTGGTGACGGCGACGATACGCTGCGCATCGACGATGGGGCGGAAATCGTCGCGGCGGAGGCCTACAACGGCGGTGCCAATTCCGATCTGCTTCATGTTGCGGGTTTCGTTGCCCTGGTGGACCTGTCGGCGACGGTGATCAGCAACATGGAACAGCTGGTTTCCAATGCCACCGAGACGCGCCTGACCACGGCGCAGTTCGCCGGCTTCAGTGACTACTTCGCTGCCGGCGAGGTCCGGCTGATGACGGGCGGAACAGCCAATCTGTCCACGGTCTCTGGCGTATCCGCGACTGTCCTGCACCTTTCGAACGCCGGCAACACGATCGACCTCTCGGGTATCACGATCTATGGCTTCGGCAGCATCCAGGGCGGAACGGCCGGCGATACCGTCATCGGCAACGTGGTTGCCGATACGGTGGCCGGCAACGACGGCAATGACACGCTGAGCGGCGGCGGCGCCGCGGACTCATTGAACGGCGGCAACGGCGACGACACGTTGAATGGCGGGGATGTCGGCGACAATCTCACCGGCGGCGCCGGCATGGATACGATCAACGGCGACGACGGGGATGACTATTTCTATGTCAATGCAGCTTCGGAATTCGTCGCAGGGGAGGTCTACAACGGTGGCGCTGGCGTGGACCAACTTCAGTTCGCAGCTCTTGATCCACTGGTCGACCTGTCGGTTGCGACCGTGAGCGGCATGGAGGGGCTCTACTCCAACACGACCGAGCTGCGGATGTCGACCGCGACCTTCACCGGCTTTACCAATTACATCAGTACCTACGAGATCCGCCTGCTCGACGGCGGCACGGCGAACCTGACCGGCCTGGTATACATGGGCATCTCGGTCCTGCATCTTTCGGATGCCGGCAACACACTCAATTACGGCGCCCTGACCAATTACTCGGTGGCGGTGCAGGGCGGCAGCGGCAACGATACGGTGACTGGCGGCTACAACAATGATGTGATCCATGGCAACGGCGGCGACGATACGCTGACGGGTGGTGCCGCCGGCGATCAGCTCTACGGCGAGGCGGGTAACGACACGATCAACGGCGGGGCCGACGGCGACTACATGTCGGGCGGCGCAGGCAACGATACTTATTTCGTCGACAGCGGCTTGGACAATGTCGACGACCAGGGCGACGGCACCGACCTGGTCAATACCACGCTGGGCTACACCCTGCCGGTCGACATCGAGAACCTGACCCTGCTCGGCACCGGCGGGTTCAGCGGCTTCGGCAATGCCCTCAACAACCTGATCATCGGCAACAGCGGGGCCAATTCGCTCTACGGCCTCGACGGCAACGACATCCTGGACGGCGGCACGGGTAACGACACGCTGCGCGGCGGCCACGGCGACGACATCTACATCCTGGACAATGCGGGCGACGTGGTGAACGAGGCGGGGGCCAGCGGCAACGACACGGTCCGCGTCAATTTCGCCAGCTACACCCTCGCCAGCGTGTTCGAGAACCTGGAGTTCCTGACCACGGCGGCGTCCACCGGCGTGGGCAATGCCTCGGCCAACAAGATCACCGGCAATGCCGGGGCCGACAACCTGTCGGGCCTCAACGGGAACGACACGCTGACCGGCGGCGGCGGCAACGACACCATGGACGGCGGCCTGGACACCGACAGTTTCGTCTTCGCCGCCGGTTCGGCTGCCGACACCATCAACAATTTCGGCGACGGCCAGGACAAGCTCGACGTCGCCGGCTTCGGCTATCACTCGCTGGCCGAACTGACCGGCGGCGGCGGGTCGATCGCGGCCGACGGCGGGGATACGCTGGTGACCTTCAACGGCAGCGGCGACAGCGTGCGCCTGGTCGGCATTGCCCACACCAATGTGACCGCCGCGGATTTCCTGTTCGCGGCGTGAACAGTCCCCCTCGCCATTTACTCGTGGACGGCGAGTGGACGTCGAACTTCTGGCGGGGGCTCTCAACGCTACTCGACCCTGCTGCAAGAGTTTGAGCGCGCGTTCGCTTTTCCAAGACCTATGTCCGGTGTCGCGCCCAGGTTTTAACTTCGGCGCGATCGTGTTTTGTCGAAACCCTTGAAGGTATATTGTTGATCGAGTATTCAATCGATGATTGAATGCCCTTGATGATTGCAGTCGTCGTTGCATCGTCGGGGGAACAAGAGATGAGAAAATCGCTGCTTTTAGCGGTAGTGATGGTGCTGGCTTGCGCTGGGGCCATCAGCGATCTCTTGGCTGCTGAGGCAATCGCACCGCTCCAGCCGACAGCCGCGATCCCGGTCATCGGGAGTTTCCACGGCAAATCCTCGGAAGATGCGGCAAGAGACATAAGCGGTATCGCCTGTTTGGAGGTCGCCGGACAAGAAAAACGCTGTCTGGTGATCAATGACGAGAACCGCTCGGCACAGTTCGTAACCCTCGCTGAGGGGAAGCTGGTTGTCGGTAACGAAATTTCCCTGATAGACACCAGCGCACCTGCCGATGCCACGGGCACACCGCCAGCGGATCACGGCTGCACTGGCGGTACGAAGAAATTCAAGGATCTGGACGGCGAGGCCGTGGCGGCTTTCGGGACAGACTTCCTCGTCGTGGGCTCACACGGATGCAGCCGCAAGGATGTGGAATTTCGAAGCTCCTCTTTTCTCCTTATCCGGGTGTCAGTGGCAAATCCGGCTCATCCGGTAGTGACCGGGCGTACCTATCGGCTTTCCGACGTGTTGCGGCAAGCACCGGATATCGGTGCGTATTTCGCTAAGCCGTTGGCCGACGGCGGCCTGAACATAGAAGGCTTGGCCGTGGCTGGCGGCACATTGCTCGTCGGGCTGCGTGCGCCTTCGAGCGACGGCAAGGCCTTCATCGTCAGCGTGCCACCGGATCTGCTTTTCGCCGCGAAGGCGCCAAGCGTCATGCGCCTGCCGCTGGGGCAGGGGGCGGGAATTCGCGATTTGACGATGTTGCCGGCGGCGGACGGGCGGGGGTTGGTGCTCGCGGGGCCGACGCTGGAACAATCGGACGTTCCCTATTCGTTGTTTGTCTTCGATCCTCAGACTGGCGCTTCGTCACTACTGGCGACCTTGGCGGATGTAACCGTGGAGGGTCAGAGAGGCAAGGCGGAAGCTGTCACCGTCCTTGACATGGAGGGTAGTCAGCTTCGGGTGTTGGTCATGTTCGACAGTGTGCCGAACGGCGGCCCACTCGAATATCGCATGACGCTTCCCAAGCCTTGAAGGGGTTTCAGCAGTCAACCGAAATACGAATGCCAGAAACGGGGGAGACCATGGTTGTTACTGAATTCGATCAACGTGCCGCCGCTATTGCGATGGCGGAGTGGTGGTTCTTTGGCAGCCCGTATGTCGATGGGGAGAGCAGCACGCTGCAAATTCACACGGCGCCCGGCAGCCATGGGGTGCCCGGAGATGAATCCAAGGACGGATGGAGGCACCGGACGTGGACCTATATGAAGGTCGGCGTCTACCCGGACAGCGATGGTTGGGAGTCCCAAAAGGCCGAGCCTTGGTCGGCTGCCTTTATCTCTTTTGTTATGCGGACGGCCGGGGCAAAGAGCCGGTTTCCTTATTCGATGAGCCACAGCACTTACGTCTCGAAGGCGGTGCTCAATCGCCTATCGGGAAACACGCAGGACACGATTGTCGCCTACCGTTCGGACGAAATCGTCCCGCTCGTCGGGGATCTCATGTGGCGGGGTCGAAAGTCCGAAGATCCCGCCCAGGTCGATACATCCGGTTGGGGGTTGGACGACATCGCTGCCTACATAAAGGCCGGCGGCGATTCCTTTCCCTCGCACTGCGACTTGGTGGTGCGCACCGATCTCCAGGCCAAGCAGATTTATTTGATCGGCGGCAATGTGCGCGATCGCGTGCTGCGCACCCGGGTCACCACTGATGCGAACGGCCTTGCGAAAGGCGCTGCCCACACGGTCGTGCTCCGAAACAATATCGCCGAATAATCACGTCGCGAACAGGATTGATGAGGGGAGGCAAGAATGGCCGATCACACTCTTTTCAAACAGAAAGCACCTGGCGTCATGCACAATTTGATGGCGGATTTCGAATTGAATCAGGTTCAGGCGGCCGGCGTGCTCGGCAATATCGGACACGAGTGCAATGGCTTTCGCAATCTGCACGAGATCGGGCAGCCAGAAGGAAAAGGCGGCTATGGCTGGGCCCAATGGACAGGTCCGCGTCGCAAGAGTTTTTTTGCCTGGTGCGACAAGAACGCCTTGGACTGGAAAACCGACTTCGCCAATTACGGCTACCTGAAGCATGAACTTGTACACGAATACAAAAGTACCATTTCCGCTGTCCTGAAAACCAAAGCTTTGGGGGATGCCGTGGCAGCGTTCGAGAAAAACTTCGAAAAGGCCGGTACGCCAAACTACAAGAGCCGGGAGGCTTGGGGGCAGGAAGCGCTCGATGCGTTCAATGCCGCGGCCAAGGACTGAGCTGCCACCGACGAAACGCGATGGCGGCAGACCAAAGGCTTTGGTTGCCGGTGACAGCGCAATGCTGGCGGGTCATCCCATGAACATCGTTCATGGGATGACCCGCGCACATATCATTTGCCGATCCCGCCTTGGAGCCTAGCCTGGGGCCAACAAGCGCCGCGGGAGGTCGGGAATGGGCGAGTCGATGGAAAGCCGACATGTCGATACCGGCCTGGGGCGCCTGCGCCTGCGTCTGGCCGGCAGCGGCCCGGCCCTGATGTTCTGGCCCAGCCTGCTGATGGACGGCGGCATGTGGCAAGCCCAGGCCGCGCATTTCAGCGACCGCTACCGCGTGATCCTGGTCGATTCGCCGGGGCACGGCGCCAGCCAGGCCCTGACCCGCCTGTTCAGTTTCGAAGAATGTGCCCGGGCGATCGTCGAGATCCTGGATGCCCTGGGCATCGACCGGGCGCACTTCGTCGGCAATTCCTGGGGCGGCATGATCGGCGGCACCTTCGCCGCGACCTATCCTGCCCGCGTCGGCGTGGCGATCCTGATGAACTGCACGGCCTCGGCCTGCGGCTGGCGCCAGAAGCTCGAGTATTTCCTGCTCACCCGCATCCTGTGGCGGGCGGGCAGGGTGCCGGGCTTCATGGTGGGCCAGGCGGTCGATGCCTTCATCGGTCCCACGTCGGCCCGCGAACGGCCGCAGGTGGGCGAGGCGATCCGTGCCGCCGTGGGCCGGGCCAATGCCCGCTCGGTCTATTGGGCGATCCGCAGCGTGGTGCCGGCGCGGCCGGACCAGCATGGCTTGATGGCGCGCATCCGCACCCCCGTGCTGGTCGTCGCGGGGGAGGAGGATCGCACCTTTCCGGTCGCCGAAACGGCCGCGATGGCCAGGTCGATCCCGGGCGCTGAATTCACGGTGATGAAACGCACCGCCCACCTGGCAGGGCTGGAATGCCCGGCCGAAGTCAACACCCTGATCGACGACTTCCTGGCGCGGCACCATTTGGGTTGAGATGCGCCCCGAACCGGTTGTCGTGGCCTCATAGGGATCCATGACGGGAACGGGCAGCGAAGCGGTGCCAACTTTACAGCGCTGTTCACGTAGAAGGTAATTGGGGTGCTGTTTTTCCTTTTTTGAGAATTTCTCAATACAATGCGATTAGCTCGTTTACTGTTATCGCAATAAATAAACCCACAAAAATAAAATTTCCCAGATATGTTGACAAAAGGGCTCTTCTAAACCAGCGCTCTCTATCTATCGTTATATTAAAGAAGTTTTTCTTGTAGCACTCAAGGTATTTTATATCTGTTATTCTATCAAATTTCAGGTAAAATATTATACCGCAGCAAAACTCCGCATAAGCTAGAAATAAAAAACAAAAAAGGCAAAGCAGCATCATAGAAAATGGGTAAGGGAAAGGGGATTGTTGTGTTAGTGGATCAAACTTATCTACTAATCTGAAAACCAATAATCCTAAAAATCCAAATATAACGCCATTGAATCTAAGTAATGCGCTTGATTTACTATCGATAATATTCAATCTATCGTATAAATACTTTATGTTCCATTGCTCATCCTTAAGGAGGAGTAAGGTCTGATAGTGCGCATCTTCATTCTGTAACGTCGCCTCAGGTTTACTCATTGTTCTGCCTTGCTGTCAAATTCAAAAGAAAATGGAAGCAAATCGCCAGAGGTGACCTCGTGGCAGCAAAGGTCAGTACCAAAAAACTGCACACGAACATTTTTGCCAAACTCAAGAATGCGCTGGCGGCAACCACCACAGGGCGTGCAAGGCACATGCTGTGCATCTCCCGCCTCTGCGTAGACGGCCACATCTACAAGCACAAGGTTGCCGCCCTCAGCAACACGCGCTGCGGCGATGGCGCCAGCTTCAGCGCAGGTCCCTAGTGGATAAGCGATATTCTCCACATTAGTCCCTGTATATATCTTACCTGAAGCTGCCCGGACCGCAGCCCCCACGCGAAACCTTGAGTAGGGTGCATACGAATTCTTGCATGCGCGTTTTGCGCAGTCAAACAATTCAGAATCGACCGTGGGTGTTGATATTCCAGTTTTCTTCGGTTTTGTGGGCACTGTTGTCCCTCCTCTGAAACGGATCGACATCATCGAGTAGCTTCGAGGGCTTCGAGGGCTTCGAGGGCTTCGCCAGTATCGCCATCTCGTCAGCTTACGTGGCACACAAATCTCCGCTCTCTCCGCTTTCAGCGGAGAGAGCTACTGTCAGCGTTACGCCAGCTTCGTCTGCAGGTTGACGTCGAGCGTATCCAGGAACGCCTCGGTGGTCAGCCAGGGCTGGTCCTTGGAGATCAGGATCGCGAGATCCTTGGTCATCTTGCCCGACTCGACGGTCTCGACGCAGACCTCTTCCAGGGCCTGGGAGAAGCGGGCGAGGTCGGCGTTGTCGTCCAGCTTGGCGCGGTGTTTCAGGCCACCGGTCCAGGCGAAGATCGAGGCGATCGGGTTGGTCGAGGTCGCCTTGCCCTTCTGGTGCTCGCGGTAGTGGCGGGTGACCGTGCCGTGGGCCGCTTCCGCTTCCACGATCTGGCCGTCCGGCGTCATCAGGACCGAGGTCATCAGGCCCAGCGAGCCGAAGCCCTGGGCGACCGTGTCGGACTGCACGTCGCCGTCGTAGTTCTTGCAGGCCCAGACATAGCCGCCTTCCCACTTCAACGCCGAGGCCACCATGTCGTCGATCAGGCGATGCTCGTAGACGATGCCGGCGGCGTCGAACTGCGCCTTGAATTCGGCGTCGAAGATCTCCTGGAAGATATCCTTGAAGCGGCCGTCATAGGCCTTGAGGATGGTGTTCTTGGTCGACAGGTACACCGGCCACTTGCGCAGCAGGCCGTAGTTGAGCGAGGCGCGGGCGAAGTCCCTGATCGAGTCGTCGAGGTTGTACATCGCCATGGTGACGCCGCTGCCGGGGAAATCGAACACGTCGTGCTCGATCACGGTGCCGTCGTCGCCCACGAACTTGATGGTCAGCTTGCCCTTGCCGGGGATCTTGAAATCGGTCGCGCGGTACTGGTCGCCGAAGGCATGGCGGCCGACCACGATCGGCTTGGTCCAGCCGGGCACCAGGCGGGGCACGTTGGTGCAGATGATCGGCTCGCGGAAGATCACGCCGCCCAGAATGTTGCGGATCGTGCCGTTGGGCGACTTCCACATCTTCTTGAGCTTGAATTCCTCGACCCGGGCCTCGTCGGGGGTGATGGTGGCGCACTTGATGCCGACGCCGACCGCCTTGATCGCATTGGCGGAATCGACGGTCACCTGGTCGTTGGTGGCGTCGCGATGCTCGATGCCGAGGTCGAAATACTGGATGGGCAGGTCGAGGTAGGGGAGGATCAGCTTCTGCTTGATGAAGGTCCAGATGATCCTGGTCATTTCGTCGCCGTCGAGCTCGACGACCGGATTGGCGACCTTAATCTTCGCGACCATGCTGACCCGTTCCTTAGGTTGTGGGAGTGGATGGGCGGCACCATACACAAGCGATTGGCGGTGATCAGCCCCCCAATCGTCTAAAGTGATGCAGTGCCGCAAAATTATTCCGCGACCGGCATGGGCGTGGGGCTGTGATCGATGGTGAGGCCCGCCAGCGCCGGCAGGACGGCGGCGACATCGGGCACCACGGTGTAGATGTCGCGGGTCGCAGGCCGGGCAAAGCCGGTGGCGATGACATGGTCGACCAGGGCCAGGAAGGGCTGCCAATAATCGAGGTAGTCGACCAGCACGATCGGCTTGGTGTGGAGCTGGAGCTGGGCCCAGGTGGTCATTTCCACCGTCTCGTCCAGGGTGCCCATGCCGCCCGGCAGGACGACGAAGGCTTCCGAACGTTCGAACATCAGGCGCTTGCGCTGGTGCATGGTCTCGACCTCGATGGTCTCGGCGATGTCTTCCAGCTTGGCTTCCAGCTTGGTCAGGAAGGTGGGGATGATGCCCACCACGCGGCCGCCGTTGTCGCGGCAGGCCCGGGCAATGGTGCCCATCAACCCCAGGGCGCCGCCGCCATAGACCAGTTCGATCCTCTCGGCGGCGAGCAGGCGGCCGAACCGGGCGGCCGCCTCGACGAAGCGGGGATCCTTGGGCGTGGAGGCACCACAGAACACACAAAGGCTTTTGACCGGTGACATGATTTTCTCGGATCCAGAGCGGGCCGGATGGCCCGGGGGGTATGATTGTATTATGTTTTCGCCGGGGCGCGGTAGAAACCCGAACGTTTTGGAGGATTAGCATGGCTTTGCGTCAGCTTCACGGCCCGCGTTTCGCCCTCGCACTGGGCCTGGTGGCCGGCCTGGCCGGTATCGCGCTCGCGGCGACCCCCGACGAGTTGTATGAAAAGCGCGAGGCCGGCATGAAGGCAAACGGCGCTGCCTTGAAGGCGCTGGCCGCGGCGGCCAAGGCCGGCACCATCACGCCCGAGGATGTTGCCAAGGCGCAGGGCCTGGTCGATGTCGCCAATACCCTCCCCGAACTCTTCACCGAAGGCTCGATTACGCCCAAGAGCCGGGCCTTGCCAGAGATCTGGAGCAACAAGGCCGGCTGGGACGAGAAGCTGACCGCCTTCCAGGCCGCCGCCGACACCGTGCTGGCCTCGGCCAAATCCGGCGACCCCGCCGCCCTGGGTGTCGCGGTCGACAAGGCCGGCGAGGCCTGCGGCGCCTGCCACAAGATCTTCCGCGGGCCCGAGAAGTAAGGCCCGGCCAACTTGCGTCCTTCGAGACGGCCCTCCGGGCCTCCTCAGGATGAGGAAAATCTTTATGGCAAAAGGACTTACCTCATCCTGAGGAGCTGCCGAAGGCGGCGTCTCGAAGGACGCACAATGCTGCTCCAGCGCATCATCCGGGCCCTGGCATTGGCCTTTATCGCCGTCGCCGGCCAGCCCGCCATCGCCGACGAAGCGCAGGTCGCCCGCGGCGCCTATCTGGTGCGGGCGGGTGGCTGCATGGCCTGCCACACGGTGCCCAAGGGCGGCCAGCCCTTTGCCGGCGGGCGGGGCATGGCGACGCCCTTCGGCACCTTCTATACCCCCAACATCACGCCCGACCCCGACACCGGCATCGGCAAGTGGTCGGACGCGGATTTCCTGCGCGCGCTGCGCGAGGGCGTCTCGCCCGCGGGCGAGCATTATTTCCCGGTCTTTCCCTACACCTCCTATACCGGCATGACCCGGGCGGACGCTCTGGCGATCAAGGCCTATCTGTTCTCGCTCGCCCCAGTCGCCGCCCCGCGCAAGGCCCACGAGGTGGCCTTTCCCTTCTCGTGGCGCGCCTTGCAGGCGGGCTGGAAGCAGATGTTCTTCCGCCCCGGCGAGTTCAGGCCCCGGCCCGGTCAAGGGGAGCAGGTCAACCGCGGCGCCTATCTGGTGCGGGCACTGGGCCATTGCGGCGAATGCCACACCCCGCGCAGCCCCCTGGGCGGGGCCTTGATCGGCCTCAACCTAGCCGGGACGGCGGATGGCCCGGACGGCGAGAAAGTGCCCAACATCACGCCCGACCGCGACACCGGCATCGGCACCTGGTCGGCCGAGGACATCGCGGAGGTGCTGGCCAGCGGGACCATGCCCGATTTCGACAATGTCCAGGGCTCGATGGCGGAGGTGGTCGACGACGGCACCAGCCACCTGACCGACGAAGACCGTCTTGCAATTGCAACCTATCTTCTCAGCCTGCCCCCGGTAAGGCATGGTAATCCCGTCAGTAACTGATGGGGCTTGGCGTATCGGCCCCGTCGCGGGGGACTCGAGGCCATGGCGGCGGTTCTGGAACAGCAGCGGGGAAAACGTGTCGCCGTCGGCGGGGGCATCGCCCTGGCCGTCGCCCTTCTCCTGGGCCTGCTGTGGCATTTTTCGGCCGCCGACAAGGCGCCGCCCGCGCCCGGCCCGCAGGCGGCCGATGCCGGGGCGGCCCCGCCCGCGACCCGCGGCGTCGACGTGCCGCCCGCCGCCGCCGCGCCGCCCGCGGCAGCCGCCCCCCCGCCCGCGGGAGCGGCGCCCGGCGATGCCGCCGCGCCGGCCCTGGTGCCGCCCACCTTCGACGTCGCCCGCATCGCCGCCGACGGCACCGCCGTGATGGCCGGCCGGGCGCCTGCCCAGGCCCAGGTCGAGATCCGGGGCAACGGCACCCCCCTGGGCACGTCGGCCAGCGGGGCCGACGGCTCCTGGGCCATGATGATCGACAAGCCGCTGCCCGAGGGCACGCTCGAACTCTCGCTCGAAGCCAAGCTGCCCGACGGCCGCTCGGTCCGCTCCGACCAGGTGGTGCTGGTCGACGTGCCGTCGCGGGCCAAGCCGCCGGCGACGGCCGGCACGGGCGAGCCTCCCGTTGCCGTGCTCACCAACCGCGACCAGGCCGGCGCGGCCGAACCCTCGAAGATTCTCCAGGGGCCGGGCGGCACGCCGGCGAGCGCGCCGCTGCCCACCGGCAGCGCGCCCACCCTGGACCTGGTCGAATACGGCGCCGACGGTGCCCCGATCCTGGCCGGCCGGGCCCAGCCCGGCGCCACCATCCGCATCTACCTGGGCGAGCGCCTGATCGCGCAGACCACGGCGGGCCCCGACGGCCGATGGCGCGTAACCCCCGACGTAGCCGTCGACCCCGGCCGCTACGCCCTGCGTCTCGACGAGATCGGCGCCGACGGCAAGGTCATCGCCCGCCGCGAACTGCCCTTCGAACGGGCCACGCCGGAAGCGGTCGCCAGCGCCGGCATCGTCACCGCCCAAACAACCAGCTTCACCGTCCAGCCCGGCAACAGCCTGTGGCGCATCGCCCGCAACGAGCTGGGGACGGGGACGCGGTACATCGACCTCTACCGGGCGAACGAAGGCCAGATCAAGGACCCGGACCTGATCTATCCGGGGCAGGTGCTGGCGTTGCCGCGGTAAAGCCTGGAGATCTTTGCGCGGAAGGCCTTCAGCTTGGCATGAGCGTTGTTCGCCCTTCCAGCCCTCCAAGTGCCTGTACGGCAGCCACCCCCCTCCAGCCCACCCGTTAAACCAAGGTATAGGCGGCGACCATCTGGCGTACAGTATCCCGCGCGGCGGTTGGCACTAGACTTGAGGCTGGGCAGCGAACAGCCGCTGCGTGCGACAATGGAGGGGCATCATGTTCGATCCGACCACATTCACGGGCTTTCACACCTGGGCGAGCCTGATTGCGCTGGCCGTCGGCTTCCTGATGGTCGCGGGCCTGATCCAGCGCCGCGAGACGCCGCTGGCGACCGCCATCTTCCTGGTGAGCGCGATCGTGACCAGCGCCACCGGCTTCGGCTTTCCCTTCACGCAGATCCTGCCGTCCCACATCGTGGGCGCGATCTCGCTGATCCTGCTGGCGGCTGCCGTCATCGGGCGCTACGGCTTTGGCCTGGCCGGCCCGTGGCGCCGGATCTATGCCGCCTCGATGGTCGCCGCCCAGTATTTCCTGGCCTTCGTCGCCATCGCCCAGACCTTTTCCAAGGTGCCGGCGCTCAATCCGGCGGCGCCCACGCCGATCAACCCGACCGACCCGGTCTTCGGCGCGGTGCAGGCCGTGGTGCTGGTGATCTTCGTGTGGCTGGGCCTGCGCGCGGTGCGGCGGTTCCAGCAGGGGGCGACCTTGCGGCCGGCGCTGTAACCGCGCCGACCGCAACGGCCCCCGCCTGAGGCCTTGTTCTTCCTCAGGCCTTCGTCTTCTCGATCATGTGGTCGATGACGTGGCGATGCTCGTGCTGGGGGCTGAACATGATGATCTCGGCATCGGCGTCGACCTTCACGTTGTGCCCAGGCGGCCAGTAGAACAGATCGTTCGCGCTGGCCGTCTCCTGCCTGCCGTCCGCGTCGGTGGTGGTAAGCCGGCCGCGCAAGACGAAGCCCCAGTGCGGGCACTGGCACAGATCGCCCTCCAGCCCCTGGAACAGGGGCGTGGTATCGACGCCCGCGGCCAGCGTGAAATACTCCGCGCTGATCCGGCCGTATCCGCTCGCGTCGCCGAAATCCATGCGCTGACGGATCACGGCGCCGGGAATTTCCATCCTCACCTCCACACGGTCTTTCGCTACCAGCATGGCCGTCTCCTCGTCTGTTTCAGAATATCCGGGCGACCGGCTGGCCCAGGGCCATGGCGCCGGCATAGCGGGCCTGGGGCCCGGCCTGCAACGGGTGGAAGCGGGCGCCCTGGATATCCCGGAACAGCCGCTCGAGCCCGCGGGCACGGTAGAAGCCGGCGCCACCCGCCAGTTCCAGCGCCAGGTCGACGGCCTCGATCGCATGCTGGGCCACCAGGGTGCGGCCGATCATGACCTCGTTCACCGTATCCGCCGAGGGGGCGTTGCGCTCCACCACGCGCAGCATCCAGCCATGGGCAAGCTGGGCGGCGCGCAGGGCGGTATCCATCCGGCCCGCCAGGGCGAGCATGTCTTCCGTCGCCGGCTTCGCCTTGGCGATCTCGATCGCGACCTCGCGGGCGCGTTCCGCGACGCCTAAGTACACGGCATAGATCAGCGGGAAGGCGATGGTCGAGATGGTCTGGAACAGCGGATGCCATTCGCCGGCCTTGCGGGTCAGGGCGACGCCCGCGTCGGGCACGAAGAAATCCTCGACCACCACGTCGTTGGAGCCGGTGCCGCGCATGCCCAGCGTCCGCCAGGTGTCGAGCACCCGCACCTCGGGCGCCTTCATGGGCAGGGCGAAATGGATGACGGAGTCGCCCGCCTCGCCGCGCACCACGGCACCGGTCATCAAGAGGTCGCCGGCCGCGGCGCCGGAGGTGAAGACCTTCCGTGCCGAGACGCGGTAACCGCCCTCGACCTTGCGGGCCTCGCCCGAACCGCCGATCCAGTCCGAGCCGCCGCTGGACAGAAGGATGATCCGCTCGCCCGCCACGCGCTTGAGCAAGGGCTCGACCGCCGCCGCCTTCTGGTGTTGCCAGCGCCAGGCCGGGATCGCCACCTGATGGGTGTGCATCGAAAAGGCCAGGGCCGTCGAACTGCAGCCGTGGGCCAGCAGGCGCAGCATTTCCGCCAGTTCGGCCACGGTGGCCCCGCCGCCGCCCAGTTCGGCCGGCACGCCGGCCTCGATCAGGCCCGCCTCCTTCAACAGGGCGTAGTTCTCGGTCACGAAAGTGTCGCCCTCGTCGATGGCGGCCGCCCGGCCTGCCAGGACCGGCAGCAATGGCTGCACCCGTTCGGCCGGGGTCGGCACCGTGGCGGCGATGATTGTTGAAACCTGTACGGCCTGGCTCATGTCTGCTCCCTCCATGCGTGTCATGATCGCCGATACAATCCCCGTCGCATCGGCCGGGGTCCAGTTCACGAACTGTACTGGCGGCGTGTTCCACCCCCGCTTTGCGCGTATGCTGTCCGCCGGCGTGGTGACGGGGGTGACGATGGACGGCGAAGGCGGCTACGGCCAGTTCTGCCCGGTGGCGATGGCATCGGAAATCCTGTGCTCGCGCTGGACGGTGCTGGTGGTGCGCGAGCTTCTGTGCGGCACCACCCGATTCAACGACCTGCGGCGCGGCGTGCCGCGCATGTCGCCGACGTTGCTGTCGAAGCGGCTGAAGGAATTGGAGCGGGCGGGGGTCATCGCCGCGGTGCCCAATGCCAAGGGGGTTGCCGAATATCGCCTGACGCCGGCGGGGGAGGATTTGCGGCCCATCGTCCTGGGCATGGGCTTCTGGGGGCAGCGATGGGTGGAATCCCAGCTTTCGCTGAAGAATCTCGATCCCTCGCTGCTGATGTGGGACATGCGCCGCAACCTCAATCCCCAGCCGTTGCCGCCCCGGCGCTGTACGATTCAGTTTCAGTACCCGGAATTGCCCCAGGCCAAGCGGAATTGGTGGCTGGTGGTCGACGACGGCAAGGTCGACCTGTGCGGTTTCGATCCGGGTTTCGACGTCGACCTGCTGGTGACCAGTTCCTTGCGGATCATGACCGCGATCTGGATGGGGATCGCCGTCGCCCGGCGCGAGATCGAGGATGGCCGGCTGGAATTGGATGGCGATCCGGCGATCGCGGGCGCCATGCAGCGCTGGCTGGGCCTCAGCACCTTCGCCGCCGAACCGCGCCGGGTTCCATAGGCTAGGCCGCCACCCCGAGATTGCCGGCGGACATCCGTGCGGCCCAGTCGAGGAAGACCCGGACCCGGGGCGATAGCTGCCGGTTCCTTGGATAGAGCAGGGAGACGGGCACCGACGGCGGCGGACAGGCGGCGAGCAGGGGCACCAGCGTGCCCTGCGCCAGATCCGCTGCCGCGTGAAAACGTGGAACCTGAAACAGCCCAAGGCCCAGCCGGGCCACCATCAGGTAGCTTTCGGTGCCGGTCACCGACACCAGGGTCGGCAGGGTCACGCTGCGCAGCGATCCCTCCACCATGAATTCCAGCGGTCGCACGGCGCCGGTGGAGAGGGAGCGCAGGCCGATCATCCGGTGGCCTTCCAGGCCGTCAATGTCGCCGGGCAGCCCGAAGCGTTCGATATAGGCGGGGGCGGCGCAGGTCAACCGGTCCAGGACCCCCACGCGCCGTGCCACCAGGTCGCTGTCGGGCAGCGTGCCCCAGCGCAGGGCGCAGTCGACGCCCTCGCGGATCACGTCGACCCAGCGTTCACCCTCGCTGATGCTGAGCTCGATCTCCGGGTATTCGGCCAGGAAGGCGGGCAGGCCCGGCAGCAGGAAATGCCGTGCCAGCGTGCCCTGCACCTCCACCCGCAGCAGGCCCCGGGGCCGCGCGCCGGCAAAGGCACCTTCCGCATCCTCCAGGTCCGCGATCAGGGACAGGCAGCGCCGGTAGTAGGCCTCGCCGTCCAGCGTCGGGCTGACATGGCGGGTGGTTCGCTGCAGCAGGCGCACGCCCAGGCGCGCCTCCAACTGCTTCACCGCGTCGGTGACCGTGGAGCGGGGCAGGCCCAGGTCCTGCGCCGCGACGGTGAAGCTGCGCCGTTCGACCACGCGGGTGAAGACGCGCATGGAGTCGAAGCGGTCCATCTATTATTCGCCTTATCCGGACAGTATTGCCGGATCATCGCTGATTATGCGGGGCACCGAAAGGGCCATCTTCTCCCCATCGGCAGCGGACATCTCGCCCGAACGGCCTTCAGGAGAAGAGCGATGAACCAGGACAGCAACAAGGTCGCGATCGTCACCGGCGCCTCGCGCGGCATCGGCGCCGCGGTGGCGGCACGACTGTCGGCGGACGGCTTCACTACCGTCATCAACTACTCGGGCGATGCCGCTCCGGCCGATGCGCTGGTGCGCAAGATCGAGGCGGCCGGCGGCCGCGCCCTGAGCGTCAAGGCCGACGTCTCGGACGCCCAGGCGGTCGCCCGCATGTTCGAAGCGGCGCAGACGGCCTTCGGCGGGGTCGACGTGCTGGTCAACAATGCCGGCATCATGACCCTGGCCAGCATCGCCGAGACCGACGACGCCGCTTTCGACCGGCTGATCGCGATCAACCTGAAGGGCAGTTTCAACACCCTGCGCGAGGCGGCCCGCCGGCTGCGCAACGGCGGCCGGATCATCAATTTCTCGTCCAGCGTCGTCGGCCTGCTGCAGCCCACCTACGGCGTCTATGCCGGGACCAAGGCGGCGATCGAGGCGATCACCGGCGTGCTGACCAAGGAACTGCGCGGCCGCTCGATCACCGTCAATGCGGTGGCGCCGGGCCCGACCGCCACCGACCTGTTCCTCAACGGCAAGCCGCCGGAGGTGGTCGACCGTCTGGCCAGGCTGGCCCCCTGGAGCGCCTGGGCGAGCCCGCGGACATCGCCAATGCCGTCGCCTTCCTGGCCGGCCCGGATGGCGCCTGGGTCAACGGCCAGACCCTGCGCGTGAACGGTGGGATCATCTGATCCCGTAACCTGAAATTCCTTGCAACCCATCGCGATACAGGAGAGAGATCATGAAACAGGTTATCGTCGTCACCGGCGCCTCCAGCGGCTTTGGCGCGCTTACCGCCCGCGCCCTGGCCCATGCCGGCCACACCGTCTATGCCACCATGCGCGAGACCGAGGGGCGCAACGCCCCACAGGTCGCCGAGGTGGCACGCTATGCGGCCCAGCATGGCGTCGACCTGCGCACCGTGGAACTGGACGTCGCCGCCGATGCCTCGGTTAATGCGGGCATCGCCCGGATCATCGCGGACAACGGCCGCCTCGACGTGGTGGTGCACAACGCGGGTCACATGTCCTTCGGCCCGGCGGAAGCCTTCACGCCGGAGCAGTTTGCTCAACTCTACGACATCAACGTGCTGAGCACCCAGCGGGTCAACCGCGCGGCCCTGCCGCAGTTGCGCAAACAGGGCCGGGGATTGGTGGTCTGGGTCTCGTCCAGCAGCACCCGGGGTGGCACGCCGCCCTACCTCTCGCCCTATTTCGCGGCCAAGGCGGCGATGGACTCGCTCGCCGTCTCCTATGCCAGCGAACTGACCCGCTGGGGCATCGAGACCTCGATCGTGGTGCCCGGCGCCTTCACCAAGGGCACCAACCACTTCGCCCATTCGGGCGCCCCGGCCGACACGGCGCGGGCCGACGAATACAACGAGGGCCCCTATGCCGGCGTGCCGGACAAGGCGCTGCAGGGCCTTGCGGCACTCGAGCCCGCCGATGCGGACGTGGCCGAGGTGGCGAAGGCGATCGTCACGGTGGTCGATACGCCGTTCGGCCAGCGGCCGTTCCGGGTCCACATCGACCCGTCGCAGGACGGCGCCGAGATCGTCAACGGCGTGGCCGACCGGGTGCGCGCGGAAATGTTCCGCCGCATCGGCCTCGAGGACCTGCTGAAGCCCCGCATGGTGGTGGCCTAGATCCCCGTTGTCTTGGGCCGCGATGTGATCCAGGGTCGCGGCCCATGGGCACAGGAGAACTGCCATGACCGGGACACCGCCCTTCGAGCTCTATGCCTATTGGCGCACCTCGGCGACCTACCGGGTGCGGGTCGCCCTCAATCTCAAGGGCCTTGAGGCGCACGAGCGCATCGTCAACCTGGACGCGGGCGAACAGCGCAGCGAGGCCTTCCTCAAGATCAATCCCCTGGGGGCGATCCCGGCCCTGATCGCGCCGGGCCAGCCGCCGCTGACCCAGTCACTGGCGATCCTCGAATTCCTGGAAGAGACAGCGCCCGAGCCGGCCTTGCTGCCCGCCGATCCCCATGGCCGGGCGCGGGTGCGCTCGATCGCGGCGATGCTGGCGGCCGATACCCACCCGCTGATCACGCCCAGGGTGCGCAAATACCTGACCACCACCGGCGGCTTCGACGATGCCGCCTGGCGCGCCTGGCAGATCCAATGGTTCAGCACCGGCCTGCAGGCGGTGGAGCGGCGGCTGGCGGCCGATGCCGCGACCGGCACCTACTGCCACGGCGACACGGTGACGATGGCCGACATCTGCCTGTTGAGCATCGTCGTGGTGACCCGCGTCTTCAAGATCGTGGTGCCCGACATTCCCCTGATCGACGGCATCGTCGCGCTCTGCGAGGCCCAGGCGGCGTTCGCGAAGGCCGATCCGTTCAGGCAGGAAGGGGCGCCCAAGCCCTGAAGCCCAGCCGTGACGGCGGCCTGCCAAGCGGTCAGACCGCCTCCTGCTCCTCCGCCGCTTTGGCCTTTTTCTTCGGTGCGGCGGCGGGCTTGGTCCGGGCGCGTTCGGCGGCGCGGACCTTGGCGCGTTCGGCCAGGATGGTGCTGGCGGCTTCCTTGCGGCGCGCGCGTTCGGCGACGACGGCCGGCAACACTTCGGCAGCCTGGGCCAGCATCTTGCCCTTGTTCTCGGCGATGATACGCGTGGTGTTGTCGAACAGGTTCTGCAGCGACTTGTCGTCCATCCCCGGCAGCATTTCGATAATTTTCAACGTCAATGTCCTAACCCGGTCCAATTGAGGCGGCGATGCGCCAAGGCGGGAATACTATCACACAAATTGCCAATATTTTCAGCCGCGGGGGAAATCGCCGGAAATATTATCGCCCGACATTGGCCAATCCGATGGGATCGGCCAGGATGACCGCGCCATATCGTCGCTCGATCAGGCCGGCATCTTCCAGCCGCTTCAGCGCCTTGTTGGCGCTTTGCCGCGACATGCCGGTGGTCGTCGCCAGGTCCTCCTGGTTGATTTCGACGACCGCCCCGGGGGCCGGCTCCTTCTCGCTTTCGCCGGTCGCCATAATCAGCAACAGCCGGCCGATGCGGATGTGGCTGGGCTCGGTCGCCACGTCCTCGAGATAGTGCAGGGCGGTGCGCAGGTGCTGGGACAGGATGATGCCGAAGTTACGCCAATAGCGCGGCTCGGCCTCGACGATGGCGTTGAAGCCGGCGACCGGCAGATGCAAGATGACGGACGGGTCGAGAGCCAGGGTGCTTTGCCGCCGGGGCAGGCCGTCGAACATGGAAACCTCGCCGAACCAATCCACCGGTTCGGTCACCCAGGTGCCCACCTCGCGGCCGTTGGCCAGGTAGTTGACGAATTTCATCCGGCCCGAGAGCAGGGCATAGAGGCCGTCGGCCGGATCGCCTATGGTGTAGACGCTTTCGCCCGGCCGCCGTTCGATCACGCGGGCGGCGGCCAGCAGGCGCCGGCGCAGGTCGGCGGGCTGTTCAGCGAGCCAGCCGCGCTGGCTCAGCAGGCGTTCGGCCCGGCCGATGTCGAAGGGCAAGGGCGATGCTCCCGGCGCAGAATGTCAACTTGTTGACATTCTAATGGGATGGTCAGGCGTACAAGGTAAATGTGATCACGGACGCACGGCGTCCCTGGCGGGAGGAGTCATATGTCGACGGTTGCGCTCAAGAAGACCGGTTCCAGCGTGCGGGACCTGGTCAGCCCCGAGGAATGGCAGGTCCGGGTCGATCTTGCCGCCACCTATCGCCTCGTCGCCCACTATGGCTGGGACGACCTGATCTTCACCCACATCTCGGCCCGGGTGCCCAATTCGGACCATCACTTCCTGATCAACCCTTACGGCTACATGTTCGAGGAAATCACCGCCTCGAGCCTGGTGAAGGTCGACCTCGCCGGCCACATCCTTATGGAGACCGAGCACTTCATCAATCCGGCCGGCTACACCATCCATTCGGCCATCCACGGCGCGCGCGAGGATGCGGGCTGCGTCCTGCACCTGCACACCGATGCCGGGGTCGGCGTCTCGGCCCAGCAGCACGGCCTGCTGCCGATCACCCAGAACGCCATGTCGCTGGTCGAAGACCTCGCCTATCACGACTACGAGGGCATCGCCCTGAACCTCGACGAGCGCGAGCGTCTGGTCGCCGACATCGGCACCAAGAACATGATGCTGCTGCGCAACCACGGCACCCTGGCGGTCGGCCAGGATTGCGCCGAGGCCTTCACCCGCATCTTCTTCCTCGAGCGCGCCTGCGCCCAGCAGGTGGCGGCACTTGCCGGCGGCAGCGCCTATGTCGACCCGCCGGCCTCGGTGAAGAAGACCACGGCCGAACAGGGCCGCGGCATCGCCGGCATCGCTCACCTGGGTTGGGGCGGGCTGCTGCGCAAGCTCGACCGCATCGATCCCGGCTTCCGCAACTGAAGGAGCATCGCCATGGCCCATGACGGCGGCATCGAAGCGCCACGCGCCAAGTTCCACGCGATGGAGCATGGCACCCAGGATGACTGGGCTGCCATCATCACCCACGAACTGCCGTTCCAGGCGGCCCAGGCCGGGCGCCTGCTCGACCACCTGAAGCTGCTGAAGGACGAGGCCGGCGGCTTCGCCATCGACCGGCTGGAGCACAGCCTGCAATCGGCGACCATGGCCCACCAGGCCGGCAAGGACGAGGAATACGTCGTCTGCGCCCTGTTCCACGACATGGGCGACATGCTGGGCAGCTTCAACCACGCCGATATCGCGGCCGCCGTGCTGAAGCCCTTCGTGTCCGAGGCCAACCACTGGATGGTCGAGAAACACGGCATCTTCCAGGGTTACTATTTCTTCCACTACCTGGGCCTCGACCGCGACATGCGCGAGAAGTTCCGGGGCCACCCGCACTTCGAACACACGGCCGAGTTCTGCGCCAAGTTCGACCAGAACTGTTTCGATCCCAGCTTCGAGGCGATGCCGCTCGAAGCCTTCCGCCCCATGGTGGAACGGGTGATTTCGCGTCCGCGCCGCAGCATCTACATGAAGGGCGACTGAGTACCGCCGCTCCCATGGGCCCCGGGCACGGTTCCGCCGTGTCCGGGGTTTCCGTTATCAGGCCTGGTCCGTGATCGGCTCGCCCTTGACCAGCGACAGCGGCACCACGCCGGCCCAGACCGGCCAGTTCATGTCCTCGGCATCATCCTTGGGCGGGCCGGACCGGCTCTTGGCCACCGCCTCGGCCAGGGGCAGGGCCAGCACCGTGGTCGCGGCCACTTCCTTGGACGTAACGGGGCGCAGGTCGTCCCAGCGGCCGCCGTTGGTCAGCTTGTCCGTCAGGCCCTTCAACGCCGCTGCCTTCTCGCCCGGATCGGTGACCAGCACCGCCTCACCGAACACGGTGACCGAGCGGTAGTTCATCGAGTGATGGAAGGCGGAGCGCGCCAGCACCAGGCCGTCGATCAGGGTGACGGTCAGGCACATCGGCACCCCCGTCGACAACACCTTCATCATCCGGCTGATGACCGAGCCGTGGACGATCACCTTGTCTCCCAGGCGGGCATAGGCCGTGGGCAACACGAAGGGCTGGCCCCTGTCGCCGGCGAAGCCGATATGGGCCACCAGCCCCTCGTCCAGGATGGCCGCGACCGAGTTGCGGTCGTAGGCGGCGCGGGCGGGCAGGCGGCGCACCGTGTTGCGCGGCGTGCGGGGGAAGGTGCTGGTGTCGGTTTCATCGATCAGGGTCATGGTTGCCTCCTGGCGACCGCCAGCTTGGCCTTGCCGTGGTTCTGCGAAAAGGTCCAAGATCGGTCGAAACGGGGAACCAAGATGGCGACAGCCCTCATCGACGCGATTGCCGGTTCGCTCGACCGGGACGGGCCTGTGCCCCTGACCCGGCAGCTTTACGAAGCGCTGCGGGCCGCGATTCTGGCCGGCCGCCTTGCCCCGGGGCCAGGCTGCCGGCCAGCCGGCGCCTGGCCGGGCAACTGGACCTGGGCCGCAACACCGTGATCGCGGTGTTCGAGCGGCTGGCGGCCGATGGCTTCGTCGAGGCGCGCGGGGCCGCGGGCACCGTCGTGGCGCGCATCGATTCAGCCCTGCTCTTGCGCCATCGGGCGCAGAAGCCGGCGACCGGCGCCCTGTCCGCCCGCGGGGCGGCCCTGGCCGCGATCGACCGCGGGACCGGCGACAAGTCCGGGCCTTTCGTGCCGGGGCTGCCGGCGCTCGATCTCTTTCCAGGCGACCTGTGGGCGCGTCTGGTGGCGCGCCGCCTGCGCCAGTCCAGCGCCGCCTTGCTGGGCTTCGGCCATGCCCAGGGCTGGCCGCCCCTGCGCGAGGCGATCGCCCGGCATCTGGCCGACAGCCGCGGCATCGTCGCCGATCCCGCAACCGTGGTGATTACCACCGGCGCGCAGGGCGCCCTGGATTTCGTCGCCCGGCTGCTTTGTGATGTCGGCGATCCCGTGTGGATCGAGGATCCGGGCTATCTCGGCGCGCGGGGGGCTTTCACCGCCGCCGGCCTGCGCCTGGTGCCGGTGCCGGTGGACGAGGAGGGCTTGCGCGTCGACGACGCGACGGCGCGCGAGGCCCGGCCCCGGCTGGTCTATGTCACGCCGTCGCACCAGTACCCGACCGGTGTCGCCATGAGCCTGCCGCGCCGCCTCGCCCTGCTGGCCGCGGCGGAAGCGGCTGGCGCCTGGGTGATCGAGGATGACTACGACAGCGAGTTCCGCTTCGACGGGCCGCCGCTGGCGCCCCTGCACAACCTCGATTCCGGCGGGCGTGTAATTTACATCGGTACATTGGGCAAGGCGTTGGCGCCGGCCCTGCGCGTCGGCTTTGCCCTGCTGCCGCAGCCGCTGGCCGCCCAGGCGGCGATCGCCCTGCGCCATACCGGCCAGGCCCCGCCGCCGCTGATCCAGGCGACGCTGGCCGATTTCATCGCCGACGGGCATTTCGCCGCCCACCTGCGCAAGCTCAAGCCGATCTATGCCGAACGGCGTGCCGCGCTGATCGAGGCCTGCGGCCGCAGCCTGGGCGGCCTGGGCAGCATCATGCGGGCCGAGGCCGGGATCCAGGTCGCCCTGCGCCTGCACCGCCTGGACGATCGCGCCGCCGCGGCGGCGGCGGCCGGCGCTGGAATCGTCGCCCCGGCCCTGTCCCGGGCAGCCATCGGCCCGTCCGCCCCCTCGGGCCTGCAGCTCGGCTTTGCCGCTGTCGACGTCGCGGCAATCGAGGCCGGCGTCGCCCGCCTGGCCGGGGTTCTGCGTGATCTCGACGCCCGGGCGACGCGGCCGGGGTGACAAGCGGGCGGCAATGTTCCAGCATAGGGGGTGGCAGACCCGCCACAGTCGCGTAATCACGGCAAGTCTAACTATGGCCGCATTCTTGTCGCCGGATCATCCATGTCATATTTGCTTGGCACCCGATTCGGGTGGGAGGTAACGGCCGAATGCTGCGCCGGGCGCTAGTGCTGACGACCGCATTGGTCGCCGTGTTTTTTCTGATTCGCTGGGCTTTCGTCGGCGGCGAAGAGTCCGTGGCCGCCAGTAGCGCGCAGACCGGGCCGGTAACCGGCACGACCGTGACGGCGGGGGCGACGGTGCCCGGCGCCGTCGAGCCGGTAGCCTCGGCGCCGATGCCGCTGGCCGAGGGTCAGCGGCTGCTGGGCCATCGCGCGATCTATGACTTGCATCTGGGCCGCTCCGAGAACGGCTCGGGCGTGGCCATGGCGGATGGCCGGATGGTCATCGAATTCACCGACACCTGCGACGGCTACTCGCTGAACCAGCGCCTGCAGATGCGCCTGGGCGACGGCGAGGGCGGGGCGACCGTCACCGATTTCCGCGTCGCCAACTGGGAGGCGACCGACGGCAAGCGCTTCCGCTTCGCCACCCGGCACATCGTCAACGGCGAAGAGAACGAGGCCTTCGAGGGCAGCGCCCAACTCGGCCCCGACGGCAGCGGCGAGGCCCATTATACCAAGCCGGAAGACACGGTGAAGAAGCTGCCCGCCGGGACCTTGTTCCCCTCGATGCACACGATCCAGTTGATCCACGCGGCCCAGGCGTCCAAGCCCATTCTGTCGGGTCAGTTGTTCGACGGCTCGGGCGAGGAACTGACCTATGACGTGGTCGGTGCCATCGGGCGTTCGGGCTCGGTCACGCCGGTGTCGCTGAAGGGCAAGGGCCTCGACCTGTTGCGCGACCTGCAGTCCTGGCCGGTGCGCATTGCCTTCTACCCGACCGGCTCGATCGAGGAACTGCCGGAATACGAAGTCGGCTTCCGCCTCTATGCCAACGGCGTGTCCAGCGACATGCAGCTCGACTACGGCGATTTTTCCATCGAAGCGGTACTGTCCGAGCTCGACGCCCTGCCCAAGCCCGACTGCTGAGCTACCACAGCCGCGCCGCGCCGCGCACGCCCGAGGAATCTCCGTGGGTGGCGCGGCGGATCGGTGTCACGCATTTATCCGAGAATACGTATGTGTCCAGCAGCGCCGGCAGCGCCTCGTAGAGGCGGGTGACATTCGACATGCCGCCGCCCAGCACGATGACATGCGGGTCGATGACATTGATGATCACGGCCAGCGCGCGCGCCAGGCGGTCGACATAGCGCTCGAGGCTCGCCACGGCTGCCGCTTCGCCGGCCAGCGCCGCGGCGACGATCTCCGGCCCCTTCAAGGCCGTGCCGTTCGTGCGGTTGTGGTCGCTGGCGAAGCCGGTGCCGGAGATGAAGGTCTCCAGGCAGCCGGACTTGCCGCAATAGCAGGGCAGGCCCGGGCGTTCGTCGTCGCGGGGCCAGGGCAGGGGAATGTGCCCCCATTCCCCGGCCAGGGCATTGGGCCCGGCCAGCAATTGCCCGTTGACCACGATGCCGCCGCCGGTGCCGGTACCCAGAATTGCCCCGAAGACTGATCGGGCGCCAGCCCCCGCCCCGTCTGTCGCTTCCGACAGGGCGAAGCAGTCGGCGTCGTTGGCCAGGCGCACCGGCCGGCCGATGGCTGCCGCCAGATCGCCGTTGAAATCGTGGCCGTTCAATTCCGTGGTATTGGCATGTTTGACCGTGCCGCTTAGCGGTGACAGGGCGCCGGGGATGCCGATGCCGACCGTGCCGGCCCGGCCCAGGGCGGCATCGGCCGCGTGCACCATGCGGGCCAGATGCTGCACGATCGCCTGGTAGTCGCCGCGCGGGGTCGGCGCCCGCTGGCGCAGGCGCTCGGCGCCGTCGGCATCGAGCGCCAGGATCTCGGTCTTGGTGCCGCCGAGGTCGATGCCATAGCGCAGGCCCACCATGGTTCACCAGCCCATGCTGGTCAGCTCGCGTTCGATCAGGCGACGCGCCTCGTCCCAATCGTCGACGCGGTGGTGGCAGTGTTCGGCCGGGCCGATCAGGCGGGCAAGCCTGGGATCGGCGACGAAGTGCAGGCGCTGCACATCGGGGGCGACATGGGCGACCGAGGTGTGGTTGTGCGGAATGTCGTCGAGGAAGAACACCGGCGCCTGCACCCGCTCGGCCATGTGGCGGACGGCGGCACCCTTGGGTCCGACATTGGCGATCACCGGATAGGGCATGCCCGCCAGGGCCAGGGCCTTTTCCCGCGCCACCTTCGATGAATCGGGCAGGTTGGACAGCACCACGATCTGCGCCCGTTCGGCCAGGGCCGCCAGGGCGGCGGCGGCGCCCGGTACCGGGGTCATGGTTTCGGTGCGTTCCCGGAAGAAGCCGTCGAGCAGGGCCTTGGCCACCTCGACCGGGGCCATCTCCTCGGTCTCGCTGACCTTGATGTTGCCGACCAGGGCGAAGGAGGAGAGATCCAGGTAGTGGCCGTTATCCTCGAGATAGGCCTCGAAGCCCTCGAGGAACAGGAACAGCACCTCGTCGGCATCGGTGACCACCAGCGGGCGGCCCGCCACCAGGGTGAGCTGGTCGAGCTGGGGGCGGACATTGACATGAATTTCGGGCATCACAGGGCTCCACGGTCGCCGGGGCTGCCGCCCGGCAAGGCATAACGGGCGCGCAGCGCCTCGTCCGGCGCAAGGCCGGCGGCGGCGGCAAAGGCCAGGACGCGCGCCTCGTCCCCGAGCAGGAAATCCAGGACACCGCCGAGAGTTGCGGGGTCGCCGGCGGCACGACGCAGATCATCGCCATTCATGCCCGATTCGCCCAAAAAGCGGTGCAGCAGATCCTCATGGGTTGCCAAATGGGCAAGGGCCATCAGGCCGATCGTTTCCGCGCGTTCCCGTTTCATCATTTCCTACTATTAACCAGTCTTGCCTATTCGATTCGTCGCCGAGTTACTGTAAGCCAAGGGGCCAGGGGGGCGACCGGTCCTGGTATTATCCCGACAACTGCAAAATCCCCCGGGCGCGGGATCGACGGAAGGCTACACGAGGCGGCGATGACAGCGAAAGTGCTCGTGGTCGACGACGTCTACGTCATCCGCAAGGTCCTGGAAGCCAAGCTGATCTCGGAATATTTCGAGGTCATCCTGGCGGGCAGCGGCCAAGAGGCCCTGGACAAGGCGATAAACGAGAACCCGGACATCGTCCTGCTCGACGTGATGATGCCGGACCTGGACGGCTTCGAGGTTTGCCGGCGGCTGAAGGCCGATCCGCGTACCGCTCATATCCCCGTGGTGATGGTAACCGGCCTCGATCACCCGTCGGATCGGATCACCGGGCTGGAGGCGGGGGCCGACGATTTCCTGACCAAGCCGGCCAATGATGTCGCCCTGTTCGCCCGGGTGCGCAACCTGGTTCGCCTCAAGACCATGTTCGACGAATTGCGCGTGCGTGAATCGACCAGCCTGGCCCTGGGCCTTGCCCCCAGCGATCCGGCCCTCGATGCCGCCCGGCAGCTCGACGCCGCGATCCTGGTCATCGAGGACGACCCGCAAAGCGTCGACCAGATCGCCAAGGCCCTGCGCCAGCAGCGCGGCCTGGTGGTGCTGAGCGATATCGATGCCGCCCCCGCCACCATCAACGGGCGGGAATGGGACCTGGTGATCGTCAGCCTGACCTTGGAGGCGACCGACGGCCTGCGCCTGTGTGCCCTGATGCGCTCGTCCGAGCGGTTGCGCCAGACGCCGGTGCTGGTGCTGTCGCGTAGCGGCGACAACCGCTCGCTGCTCAAGGCCTTCGAACTGGGCGTGAACGACTATGTCACCAAGCCGGTCGACCGGGCCGAGATCCTGGCGCGGGTGAATTCGCAGCTTCGCCGCAAGCGGTTCCAGGACCGGCTGCGCGAAACCATGATCCTGTCGGTCGAGATGGCGGTGATCGATCCGCTGACCGGCCTGCACAATCGCCGCTATCTCGACGGTCACCTGGCCCAGCGGGTGAGCCAGGCCCAGCTCCAGCATCGCCCGCTGACCGCCGTGCTGCTGGACATCGATCATTTCAAGGCGGTCAACGATACCTACGGCCATGCCGGCGGCGACGTCGTCCTCAAGCAGATCGCCCAGCGGATTCGCCTGAATGTCCGGGGCGTCGACATCGTCGCGCGCATCGGCGGCGAGGAATTCGTGGTCATCATGCCCGAGGTCGACCTGGAGGAGGCCACCTTGATCGCGCAGCGCCTGTTGCGGATCACGGCGCGCGAGCCCTTCAGCGTGACGGACGCGGTCGAATTGACCGTGACCACCAGCGCCGGCATCGCCCAGCTTCAATATGCCGAGGATGCCGCCGGCCTCCTGCGCCGGGCTGACGCCGCCCTCTACCGCGCCAAGGCGGAGGGCCGCAACCGGGTGGTCGCGGCCGGCTAGGGCGCGCTTGGCGATGAGCGACGGCGCGGCGACCCTTGCCGATCTGGCCATCGATGGCCGGCAGAACGAGGACATTCGCCGCCTGCTCGATGTCCTGGATCTGATCGCCACTGAGCGATTGCGTTTGCACGGCGGCGACGAGCAGGGGGCGGTGATGCGCCTGCTGATGCGCCGCCTGATCGACGGCGATGCCGCCGGCCTGCCGCTGCTGCGCCTGGCCAAGGAGACGGGGATCCCGCGCGAAACCCTGCGCCGCAAGCTGGGGCCGCTGCTGAACAAGCGTTTCCTGGTGCAGGACGAGGCAGGGCGCTACCGGATCGGCAAGGCCTATGTCGTCGCCAGTTTCGCCTCCCGCCAGGCCGTGCTGGCGGCCTTGGCAACGCTCTAACTCCCTGCCCAAAGCCGGTTTTTTCCCGTCGGGATTGGGCGCAGTATCGCGCCTGAACGAGGCGTCTTGCGCAACGCCTCGTCGTTGGGGGAGGGGACAATGGCGGGAAAGTTGTTTTTGCTGCTTCCCGAATTCAGGGGGATCGCCGCCCAGACGATCGCCGGAATGTGGGGGATCAGCACGCAGGACCAGAAAGAGATCAGCACCCTAGACGACATGGCCGCGGAAATCGGCAAGCACAAGGCGCTCGACGAGTTGGTCATCTTCGTACACGGCACGGGCGGCGGCATGATGCTCGACGATGCCAGCTACGGCCTGACCGAGGCGGCGGTGGCCAAGGCGCTGACCAAGCAGAAGACGGTGGTCAAGAACATCCGCTTCGAAGGTTGCTGGATGGGGGAAAACCCGGCCGACATGGTGGTCTTCGGGCAGCTTTTCGGGGCCAAGACCATCTCGGGCTTCACCTGGGCCTGCTGGACCAACGAGGTGACCGTGACCATCCCCAAGGGGATCTCGGCCAGCGACCTCGCCAAGTTTCTGCAGAAGCAGAACATGGAGAAATGGCTGATGCCCGGGACCCCCACCATCCCGGTGCTGGCCTCGATGGCCAAGGGGGGCGACGTCAAGAAGACGCTGCCCATGATGTGGTACCAGTACTCGCTCGACATGAAGCCGCCCTATGTCGACAACAATTTCGCCAAGCTGGGCCGGCACACCTATGGCGCACGGGGCGACGTGGCGAATGTCAGCGTCGCGGCCAAGAGCGCGAAAAACAGCACGGCGCCGTCGCCGCCCTTCGAATACGTGACCGTGACCTTGTGATCGGGCCGGGCGGCCCCTGTGCCCAGATCGGGCATTGCCGGTCGTCCGGCAATCCTGGATGGTCTGCCTCAACGATCCCCAGCAACGGGGACGAGAGGAGACTGCCATGGGCTGGCCAAGACAAGCATTGCGGATGATCGGGGCATTCGGCCTCCTGGCGGCGGCGATCGGGCCGGCCCTGGCGGAGGATCCGCAGGGTGCCAAGCCGGCATCGGCCTATACCCTCGATGCCAACAGGCAGTTCCTCGCGACACTGCCCCTGGACGACCGACAGGAGATCGAATTCGCGCAGCGCGGTTTCATCGCGGCGCCCGAGGAGAAGGTGGTGAAGACCGCCGAAGGCAAGGTGGTGTGGGATTTCACCGCCTATGATTTCCTCAAAGGCGACGCCCCCGACACGGTCAATCCCAGCCTGTGGCGCCATTCCCAGAACATGGCCCACTACGGCCTGTTCAAGGTCGCCGATCACATCTATCAGGTGCGCGGCTTCGATATTTCCAACATCACCTTCCTGGAAGGCAAGACCGGCTGGATCGTCATCGATCCGCTGATCTCGACCGAGGTGGCCAAGGCCGCCTACGACCTGGTGAGCAAGCACTTGGGGGCCAGGCCCATTCATGCGGTGATCATCACCCACAGCCACGCCGATCATTACGGCGGCATTCGCGGCATCGTCGCGCAGGCCGATGTCGACGCCGGCAAGGTGAAGGTGATCGCGCCCGAGGGCTTCCTCGAGCATGCGGTCAGCGAAAATGTCATCGCCGGCAATGCCATGGGCCGGCGCGCCAGCTACATGTTCGGCAACTTCCTGCCGCGCAACGCCCAGGGGCAGGTCAGCGCGGGCATCGGCCCGGCGCTGTCGGCCGGCACGGTGACCATGATCGCGCCCACCGACACGATCACCCGGACCGGCCAGCGCATGGTAATCGACGGCGTCACGGTCGAATTCCAGATGACCCCGGGGACCGAGGCCCCGGCCGAGATGAATATCTTCCTGCCCGACTGGAAAGCCCTGTGCCTGGCCGAGAACGCCAACGCCTCGATGCACAACGTCCTGACCCTGCGTGGCGCCCTGGTGCGTGATGCCAAGGCCTGGGCCGATTACCTGGGCGAGGCCTTGCGCCTGTACGGCGACAAGACCGACGTGGTGTTCACCAGCCATTTCTGGCCGCGCTGGGGCCAGGCGGAAATTGTCGACTACCTCGAAAAGCACCGTGACGCCTATCGCTATCTCCACGACCAGGCGGTACGCCTGATGAACGAGGGCTTCACCGGCGAGGAGATCGCCGAACAGATCGCCCTGCCGCCGGTGCTGGCCAACGAATGGTACAATCATGGTTACTACGGCACCATGCGCCACAATGCCAAGGCGGTCTATCAGCGCTACATGGGCTGGTACGACGGCAATCCCTCGTCGCTGAACCCGCTGCCGCCCGCCGAGGTGGCCAAGCGCTATGTCGAGGCGATGGGCGGGGCGGATGCCGTGCTGGCCAAAGGCCAGGCGGCCTTCGATTCGGGCGATTATCGCTGGGCGGCGGAATTGCTCAAGCACCTGGTCTTTGCCGGCCCGGACAATGCCAAGGCCCGCAACCTGCTGGCCGACACCTATGAGCAGATGGCCTACCAGGCGGAGAGCGCGCCCTGGCGCAATATCTACCTGTCAGGTGCCCTGGAACTGCGCACCGGCCAGCGCCACGGCGCCGCGGCCGCCGGCAGTCTCGACACGATCAAGGCGATGGACAGCGGCCTGATCTTCGACCTGATGGCCGTGCGCCTGGACCCGGCCAAGGCCGATGGCAAGAGCCTGACCGTGAATCTGGTCTTCACCGACCGCGACGAGAAGCACACGATCACGGTCGAGAACAATGTCCTCAATCACGAGGCGGGGGCCGCGGCGACGCCCGGCGCCACGCTGACCGGCAAGCGCGCCGCCTTCCTGATGGTCATCGCCGGTATGGCCAGGCTGCCCGACATCGTCGCTACCGGCGCGATCAAGGTGGAGGGCGATGCCAAGGCCTTCGAGACCCTGGTCAGCCTGACCACGGCCCCGGCACCCGACTTCGCGATCGTAACGCCTTGAGTCGTACAAACCACCGTCATTCCGGCGAAGGCCGGAATCCATTGGGCCGTCTCGTGTTACCCCAGGATGGATTCCGGCCTTCGCCGGAATGACGGTGGAGCAAACGGCGCGTTCACCTCCGCTGTCATCCCGGATCAAGTCCGGGATGACAGCCTGGGGATGGGGCGATGGATCAGTCCTCAGCGGATCGTGATCCAGGTGCTTTTGAGTTGGGTGTATTTCTCCATGGCGTGGAGCGAGCGGTCGCGGCCGAAGCCGGACTGCTTGAAGCCGCCGAAGGGCACCGTGATATCGTCCTCGTCCCAGCCGTTGATCCACACCAGGCCTGAGCGTAAGCGCCGGGCCGCCTTCAGGGCCTGGTCGATATCCTTGGTCCAGATCGCCGCGGCCAGGCCGTAGATCGTGTCGTTGCCGATCCTGATGGCTTCTTCCAGGCCGTTGAAGGTGATCGTGGACAGGACGGGGCCGAAGATCTCCTCCTGGGCGATGCGGGCCTTGGGGCTGACCTTGTCGAACACCGTGGGCTCGACATAGAAGCCGCCGCTCGCCTGGCGGGTGCGCTTGCCGCCCAGGCGTACCACGGCGCCGTCGTCCTTGCCCTTTTCGATATAGTCGAGCACGCGCTCCATCTGTTTCTGATCGACCATGGCGCCCATCTTCGTTGCCGGGTCCAGCGGGTTGCCCGGCTGGATCGTGGCGGCAACCTTGGCCAGCTTGTCGAGGAAGGCGTCCTTGATCGGCTCTTCCACCAGCAGGCGGGAGCCGGCGGTGCAGACCTCGCCCTGGTTATAGAAGATGCCCCAGGCGGCCTTGGTCGCGGCCAGGTCGAGGTCGCCGCAATCGGCCATGACGATGTGCGGGGATTTGCCGCCGCATTCCAGGCTCACCGTCTTCATGTTCGAGCGGCCGGCATATTCCAGGAAGAATTTCCCCACCTGGGTCGACCCGGTGAAGGTCACCGCGTCGACATCCATGTGCAGGCCCAGGGCGGCGCCGGCCGTCTCGCCGAAGCCCGGCACGACATTGAGCACGCCGTCGGGCAGCCCGGCCTCCGACGCCAGCTCGGCCAGGCGCAGGGCGGTCAGCGGGCTTTGCTCGGCCGGTTTCAGCACCACGCAATTGCCGGTGGCGAGCGCCGGGCCCAGTTTCCAGCAGGTCATCAGCAGGGGGAAGTTCCACGGCACCACGGCGGCGACCACGCCGATCGGCTCGCGCGTCACCAGGCCCAGGGCATTGGGGGCGGTGGGGGCGATCTCGTCATAGACCTTGTCGATCGCCTCGGCATACCACTGGATGGTATTGGCCGAGGAGGGCACGTCGACCGCGGTCGAATCCCCGATCGGCTTGCCCATGTCCAGGGTCTCGAGCAGGGCCAGTTCGTCGCCGTGGCGGCGCATCAGCTCGGCGAGCTTCAGCAGGACCTTCTTGCGCAGCTTGGGCGCCGCGCGCGACCAGGCGCCGGCCTCGAAGGCCTTGCGGGCCGCTGCGACGGCGACATCGACGTCGCTAGCGTCGCATTCGGCGACCTGGGTCAGCAGGCCGCCGTCAATGGGCGAGATGCGGGGAAAGGTCTTGCCCGAAAGGGCGGGCACGAAGCGGCCGTCGATGAAGGCCAGGTGGCGATAGTCGAGCGCCTTGGCGCGGGCTTCCCATTGGTCGAGCGACAGGGCAGCAGCCATTTTCAACCTCCCGGGGGCGCGAAAACGTCAATGGCGGCACCTTACGGGCCGCCATTGACGCTCACAAGCGGGAGGGATGCAGGGCAGGGACGCGGTCTTTGCGGTCCCCTGCCGGGCAGTCTCTAGGGCTTAAGCCCTTACTTGATCTTGGTTTCCTTGAACTCGACATGCTTGCGCACGACCGGGTCGTACTTCTTGAACGACAGCTTCTCGGTCTTGGTGCGGGGGTTCTTCTTGGTGACGTAGAAGTACCCGGTATCGGCAGTGCTGATGAGCTTGATCTTCAGCGTGGTGGGCTTCGCCATGACAGACTCCAACAGGCGCGCCGGTGGCCCGCCTCGAAAAAATGAACCGCGAACATACTCAAGGCCGCGGCCTTGTCAAGATTCGTAGGCTTGCCGGCAGCAGATGACCTCAGGCCAGGACCTGCAAGCCGTGCTTGCGCACGATGCTCAGCAGCTTGAGCGCCATGCCGCTGGGGCGTTTGGCGCCTGTTTCCCACTTCTCCACCGTGCTTTCACTGGTGTTGAGGTAGCGCGCAAACACCGGCTGGCTGACGTGGTTGCTCTCGCGGAGTTGCTTGATCTGCTGGGGCGCGAAGGGCGCGGGCGCAGTGAGGCAAGAGGCATCGAAGTCCCGCATGGTGGCCTTTTCGATGGCCCCCACCTTTAGCAGCGCCGAAGCCGAGATGTGAACCGCCTCGAAGGCATCGCTCTTAAACTTGCGCTTCGTTGTCATGGCATATCTCCGTGAAGTGTCCGTTCTTCACCAATTGATCGATTTGCTGATCGGTCAGCCTTCCCGGGCGCGGCGCCGCAGGGCGTAGGCGATGAAGGCGGCGCAGCCCAGGCCCATGACGATGGGCAGGCCCTGGCCGGGTGCCAAATCGAGGGCGGAGCCGCCCAGCGGCGGCCCGGTCATCGAGCCGATGCCGTAGAAGATGATGTAGACCGCGTTGGCGGTGGCGAGGTCGGAGCCGCCGAAGCGCTGGCCCAGCAGGGCGAGGCCCACGGTATAGAGGCCCATCAGGGCGCCGCCCAGCACGAACAGGGCCGGCCCCAGCCAGGCCGTGCCGACCAGTAGCGGCATGGCCCCGGCGCCGACCACGCCGGCGGCGGCGCAGCCGACCAGGACGATGCGGCGGTCCATCTTGTCGGCCAGCCAGCCGATGGGGATCTGCAGGGCGACGTTGCCGGCGCCGATCCACATCATCAGTTGCGCGGCGCTGAGGGCGTCGAGGCCGTTCTGCACGCCCCAGACCGGCAGCAGGGTCAAGATCCCCGCCTCGATGGCGCCGAACAGCAGCACGCCGACCACGGCGGTGGGCGCCGAGCGGGCGATGTCGATCAGGCGGGCCTCGCCTTCGTCGTGGAACGGCGGCAGGTCGCCGCGGGCGAGCGCCAGGGGCAAGGCCGCGGCCAGGGTGATCGCGGCCGCCGCGGCGAAGGGGGCGATCCCCTGGACGCCGGTCAGCATCAGCAGCGCCGGCCCGGCGGTATAGCCGATGGCAAGGGCCGAGGCATAGAATCCCATCACCCGGCCGCGGCGGGACTCGCCGGCCAGATAGCTGATCCAGGCCTCCGAGCCGATGAACAGGCCGGTGACCGCGGCCCCCAGGATGAAGCGCAGGGCAAACCAGACCCAGAGCGAGGGCAGCAGCGGGAACAGGACGATGCTGACCGCGGTCAGGGTGGTGCAGCCGATCAGGAAGGGCAGCACGCCCAGGCGGCGCATCAGGCGCGGCACGAGGGGGGCCAGGCTGATCGTTGCCACGCCGGTGACCGCGGCATTGGCCCCGATCAGCCAGCCCGGGGTGCCCTGGGCCTCCAGCAGCAGGCCCAGCAAGGGCATCGACAGGCTGTAGGTCAGCCCGACGGTCGAGATGCAGGCGATGATGCCGAACAGGCTGGCCACCGGGGCGGCGCCCCGGTCGCGGCCTTCCAGGGCGGGTTTGTCCAGGGTGCCGGTCATGGCCGCGTCACCCGGGCCACGCCGCGCCGATAGGTCAGCAGCAGGGGGCGGCGTTGCTCGCCGGCCAGGCGGGCCACGGCCTCGTCCAGCATCAGTTCCGTCACATCCATCAGGGGCAGGCGCCGGGCCTGCACCAGGGGCAGCCAAGCCAGTTCGATGAACTCGCCGTTGGTGACCAGGGCGGTATCATGGGCCGGGGCAGGGGCCAGAAAGAAGCGGGCATCGAAGCGGATCGGGCTGCCGTTGGGCGTGATCGCCCGGCCCAGGGGGACCAGCGCCTCGGCGGCGATGCGCAGGCCGGTTTCCTCGCGTGTCTCGCGCACCGCCGCCTGGGCGAAGCGGTCGTGCGCGCTCCTGCCGTCGACGGGATCCACCCGGCCGCCGGGAAACACCCAGGCATCGGGAGCGAAGCGGCTTTGCGCGGGGCGCCGGCCCATCAGGACATGGCCGCGGGCATCGGTCACCACCAGGCTGGCGGCCGGCCGGGGGCGAAGGGGCCTAGCGGTCATAGTCGATGACGTGCTTGCCGTGGCGCTGGGCAAAGGCCGGGATGCGGTCGTCCTCGCCGTTCAACTGCTTCTCGATCACGTCGAGGATCACACCGGTGATGCGCGGCAGGTCCAGCTTGCGGGCATCCTTAAGCGGCACCCAGGCGACTTCGGTCAACTCGGGCGAAGGCCTCGCCTCGCCCTGGGCCGCCTGCGCCGGGGCGATGAAGAAGCGGGCATGGAAGCGCATGGACCGATAGGGCGGGGTGATGGCCCTGGCGGCATAGTCGAGCGCATCGAGCGCCGGGATCAGGCCGGCCCGCCGGAAGGCGGCGAAGGGGCCGGTGGCGGACAGGCGGGCGGCGCGGGGATCGGCCACGCCGATCATCAGGCCGGTCTCCTCGAAAGTTTCGCGGACGGCGGCGACGGCGAGGCCATGGACCCGGCGCGGCGGTGCCGCTAGGCCCAGCAGGGCGGCAACCTCGGCCCGCAGGCCTTGGGCTGGCACATAGAGGTCGCCGCGGTCGAGCCTGCCGCCGGGGAACACCCAGTTGCCCGGCATGAAGCGATGGCCTTCGTGGCGCCGCCCCATCAGCACCTCGATGCCGCCGGCGGCGCGGCGGTGCAGGATCAAGGTGGCGGCATCGCGCGGCCGGACGGCGCGCTTCAGGCCATGGCGTTCCTTAGGGAGGGGCGGGGCAAAATGCTGGGTCTTCGTGGTCATACCGACATGGTGCCTGCCGGCGCTGCTCAGGGGAAGCGTCGCGGGCGCAGGGCGGTAAAGCGCCAATCGGGGGTCTCGAGCGGCGCCCCGGGTTCGAGCCGGTACCAGGCTGAATCGCCGCCTGGATTGCGCACGATGTGGAAGGATTGCGCCGGCATGTAACTTTGGCCGAGCAGGGCGGCATAGCGTCCCTGCCCATCCTGTGCCAGGTCCACCACCAGCATGGCGTGGCCGGGGCTGCCGGCCTCGATCACCACGTCGCCGCCTTGCAGGCCGCCTTCGACCGGCCGCGACAGGCGCTCCAGCGAAATGGTCCCGGCATAGGTCATGACGATGGCGAGCCAGGCGCGGAACGCGGCCTCGTCGCCGCCGCGCGGCGCGACACTCTTCCAGGTCACGCCGGCGCCCTTGGGCACCGGTCGCTTGCCGGCGAGATAGGCCGAATAGGGCAAGCGGTCGCCGCTGGTGAAGGGGAAATCCAGCGCCGCCATGTTGCCGTGGTCGCGCGCCCAGGTGGCGCGCAGGCGGATGATGGCATCGGCGCATTGCTGCAGGTTGGCGCCGATCAGGTCCATCTGCGCCACCGCGGCGATGCTCTGCGCCGGCCGGACCGTGATGCCACGGTCGGTGACCACCGGCGTGCCGTCGGGTGCCAGGGGCAGGCTGCGCAGGAACGCCCCGAAACTGTCCGGCGCCACCGCGACGCGGGTGAAACCGGGGGGCGGCGTGAAACTGTCCCCGACGGTTCGGGCAGATGCCGGTGAAGCGAGCAGGAAGAGGAGGATGAAGACCCAGCGCATGCCGTGAGCGTCGCGCGGGATCATGGCCGAAGCAGGGCGGCTGACACCCCGCTGCCCCGACCATGGATTCCGGCCTTCGCCGGAATGACGATACTACTATAGGCTGTCATCCCGGCGAAGGCCGGGATCCATGGGAATGGCAGCGGGATACCTCAATGGCTGGCTGGGTCTACATCCTGGCGTCGAAACACTACGGCACGCTTTATACCGGCGTGACGAGTGACCTCGTCGGGCGGGCCTACACCCATCGGGCCAAGATCGTGAAAGGCTTCACCACGCGCTATCAGATCGGCCTGCTGGTCTGGTTCGAAGGCCATGACACGATCGAGACCGCGATCGTGCGCGAGAAGCAGATCAAGGAATGGCGCCGCGACTGGAAGGTCCGGCTCATCGAAGAGAGCAACCCCGGCTGGCTGGACCTTTACGACACGATCTGTCGATAGCTCGCGCTGCCCCTGAATGGATCCCGGCCTTCGCCGGGATGACAGCCTATAGTAGTACCGTCATTCCGGCGAAGGCCGGAATCCATGGTGGGGACAGGGGCGATGCTTACAGACCGGCAGTGCGGATCTTCGGCTCGGGCACCGGCTCGTCATCCTCGGCGCCGAAGCCGTGCATGCGGTAGGCCCACTGCACCCCGATCAGGGCACCCTTGATCCGCGGCAGGAGCAGCAAGGAGAGGATCAGGCACAGCGGCAGCCACAGGGCGGCGTGGATCCAGAGCGCCGGGGCATAGGTCTGCTCCACCAGCAGCAGCGCCGGCACCACGATATGGGCGACGATGGTGATGGTGAAATAGGGTGGGGCATCGTCGGCCCGATGCAGATCCAGGGCCTCGTTGCAGACGGGGCAATGGGCGTTCACCTTCAGGTACTTGCCGTAAAGCCGGCCTTCGCCGCAATGGGGGCAGCGCTCCTTGAAACCCAGCCAGGCCGCACGCTTGGGCGCGCGGGGTTCGGGCGCCGGCGGGGCGGCGCTCTCCGTCTTGATCTCGATCGGCATCACAGCATCTCCAAAACCGGGCCGGCCCTAGACCGCATCCAGCAGCACCGCCGGCGACTGCGACAGCGCGCCGACCACGATCCTCAGGGCCTGGCGCAGGTGGTCGCGCGCCGGCGCCGCCCCAACGACAGGCGCACGGCCGCGCCGGCACCGCCCATTTCGACGGCGAAGGCCTCGCCGGCCACCGCGGCCAGCCCGTGCCGCCGGGCATGGCCGGCGAATTCCCCGCCCGTCCAGGCCGGGGGCAGCGACAGCCACAGGTGATGGCCTTGGGCGTGGGCCGCGACCAGATCGGCGGGCAGGATATCGCAGGCGATCTGCTGGCGCGCCATGCTTTCCCGTCGCACCGCGGCGACGATCGCCTGGGCGGCGCCGCTGCCGATCCAGCTCGACGCGGTGGCGGCCAGGATCGGCGCCGTCATCAGCGCCGTCGCCCGCTGCCCCGCCGCCAGCCGCACCGCGTCGCCGGCCTCGGGCGTCAGCACATAGGCAACGCGCAAGGCCGGGGTCAGGCATTTCGACAAGGTGGCGACGTGATAGGTCAATTCCGGGGCATAGGCCGCCAGCGGCTTGGGCGCCTGGCTCGGCAGGAAGCCGTAGGCATCGTCCTCGAAGATCAGGATGCCATGGCGCCGGGCGATTGCCGCGACCTGCGCGCGCCGCGCGGCCGACAGGGTCGCCGTGGTCGGGTTGTGGATCGTCGGCACGCAGTAGAGCGCCTTGGGCTTGCCGTCTTTGCAGGCGGCCTCGAAGGCGTCGGGCGTCAGCCCTTCGCCGTCCATCGCCAGCCCTTGCAGGCGCACCCCGACATGGGCCGCCAATGCCCGTATCCCGGGATAGGTCAGGCATTCGGTCAGCAGGGTGTCGCCCGGCTTCAGCAAGGTGGTCAGCAGGACCATCAGCGCCACCTGGGCGCCCGGGCAGACCACGATCCGCTGCGGCGTCGCGTCGAGTTCCCGCAGGCGCAGCCAGGCGGCACCGGCGGCGCGATCCTCCTCGTCGCCGGCGCTGGGCCGGTACGAAAGCAGGGCGTGAAAATCGGGACGCCGCCCGAGTTCGGCCAGGGTATCCGACAGGCGTTCGCGCAGGTGCGCGTCATCGGGCGCCGGCGGCAGGTTCATGCTGATGTCGACGGCGGCGCTTCGCGTGGGCGTGCCGCGGCTGGCCGCACGGACGAAGGTGCCGCGCCCGGGGGCGGCATCGATCAGGCCGCGCCGGCGCGCCTCGTTATAGGCCCGCGTCACCGTGGTCAGGTCGACAGCCAGGGCCTCGGCCAGGACCCGGTGCGGCGGCAGCCGCTGGCCGGGCGCCAGGCGGCCCGCCGCAATGTCGTCCGCCATCGCGTCGGCAATGCCGAGGTAGATCGGACCGGCGGTTTGCTTCACGCCCGCGGGGTGCCAGGGGCCTGTTTCATTCGATGCCATGGCTGCGACTCTTCAACCCATACACTCGGCACCATACATGACCTATATTGTCTGTGCAATGTATGGATATCGATAATATCTGTATGGAGGACAATGATGAAGTGGATTGGCATGTTTTCGGCCGCCTGCACCGGCATGATGCTGGCCGTGCTGTTCATCCTGTGGGCCTTCAACGATTTCGAGGCGCTGGGTGTCGGCGGCCACGGCCTCGTCGCCCTGATCCTCGGCGTGGTGGTCACCACCGGCCTGGGCATCGGCCTGATGGCCCTGGTCTTCCACAGCGACAGGTCCGACCACGACGAAGTGGTGGGGCACTGATTACAAAAATCGGCGTCATCCCGGCCTTGAGCCGGGATCTTGTGACGCTTGGATGCCGAGAACATTGGTCCTGAGGTCCCGGCTCAAGGCCGGGATGACGAAACCAAGCGTAGTCAGCGCTTCGATGGTTTCCGTGATTCCGGGCGTCCCGATGGCCGGCGGCCGGGGACCGGGCGGCGGGAGCCGCGCCGCTCGCGCGGCGCTGGGGTGCCCTCGTCGTCGTCATCATCGCCGGCGCGGGCGATGGTGAAGACCAGGCCGCCGGTGATCGGCGTCGCCTCGCGCAGGGTGACCTTCACCGTGTCACCCAGGGTGTAGCGCTGGTGGGTGCGGCTGCCGACCAGGGCATGGGCGGCCTCGTCGTGGCGGAAGAAGTCGGTGCCCAGGGACGAGATCGGGATCAGGCCGCTGGCGCCGCTGTCTTCGAGCGAGATAAATAAGCCGAAGCGGGTGACGCCGGAAATCCGCGCGGTGAAGCGGGCGCCCACCCGGTCGGCCATGTAGGCGGCGAGGTAGCGGTCGGTCGATTCGCGTTCCGCCGCCATGGCCCGGCGTTCCGTCGTCGAGATGTGCTGGCCGATGTCCTCGAACTGCGGCCCCTCGTCGTCCGACAGGCCGCCGTCGCCCAGCTTGCCGCCCTTGATCAGGGCGCGGTGGACCAGGATGTCGGCATAGCGGCGGATGGGCGAGGTGAAATGAGCATAGCGCCGCAGGGTCAGGCCGAAGTGGCCGATATTCTCCGGCGAATAGATCGCCTGGGCCTGGCTGCGCAGGACAATCTCGGAGACCGCCCGCGCATGGGGGCCGTCCTTGGTGCGGGCCAGGATGCCGTTGAACTGCTTGGGTTTCAGCACCTGGCCCTTGGTCAGCTTGATGCCGATCGTCCCCAGGAACTCGCGCAGCGCTTCCAGCTTGGCCGCCGAGGGCTGGTCGTGGATGCGGTACATGCAGGGCTGGCGCTTGGCCTCCAGCTCCTCGGCCGCGGCGACATTGGCGAGGATCATGAATTCCTCGATCACGCGGTGGGCATCCAGGCGCTGACGGGGCTCGATCGCCAGCACCTTGCCCTCGGGGCTGAGCTTGATCACCCGTTCGGGCGCGTCGATGTCCAGGGGTTCGCGCTTCTCCCTCGCGATCATGACCGCTTTCCAGGCCGCCCACAGCGGTTTCAGCACCGGTTCCAGCAGGCCGCCGGTGATCTCGTCGGTGCGGCCGTCGATGGCATCCTGGGCCTGGGCATAGTGGACGCCGGCAATGATGCGGATCAGGGCGCGGGTGAAGCGGTGGCGGATCTTGTTGCCTTCGGAGTCGAGCCACAGGTGCAGCGCCAGGGCCGCCCGGTCATGGCCTTCGATCAGCGAGCACAGGTCGGTCGACAGTTCCTCGGGCAGCATCGGCACGACCCGGTCGGGGAAATAGGCCGAGTTGCCGCGATCCTTGGCCGCGCTGTCGAGGGCCGAGCCGGGGCGGACGTAGTGGGCGACGTCGGCGATCGCCACGATCACATGGTGACCGCCGGGGTTCTTCGGGTCCTCGTCGGGCTCGGCATAGACCGCGTCGTCATGGTCGCGGGCATCGGCCGGGTCGATGGTGATCAGGGGCAGGGGGCGCAGGTCCTCCCGCTTGCCCAGGGCCACCGGCTTGGCCTTCTTGGCTTCCTTGATCGCTTCGGGCGCGAAGGCGACGGGAATGCCGTGGCCATGGATGGCGATCAGGCTGATCGCCTTGGGCGCGTTCATGTCGCCCAAGCGCTCACGCACCCGCACCTTGGGCAGGCCCAGGAGCCGGCCGGGCAGGGTTTCGGCCGAGACCAGCTCGTCCGCCTTGGCGCCGTTCAGATCAGCGGGATCGATGCGGAAATCGCTCTTGGCGCGGCGATCGGTGGGCACCAGGCGGGCCTCGCCCGACTGTTCGATGCGCACCACGCCCAGCACCCGCTCGGCCTCGCGGCTCAGCGCCCGGATGATCTGGGCGAAGTAGCGCGGATGGCCCAGGTGATTCTCGCCCTTTTCGATCCTGGCCAGCACCCGGTCGCCGACGCCCGGCGCCGGACCCGGATGCTTGCCCGGTATCACATCGATCTCAGGGACCGCCAAGCCTTCCGGCCATTGCACGGGGCGGGCCAGCAACTCGCCGTCGACGGGCGCGGCGATCACCTCGATCACGGTGATCGAAGGCAGGGCACCGGCGGACACCAGGCCCTTGCGCCGCTCGCGGGCGACCAGGCCCTGGTCGGCCATTTCGGCCAGCAGGCGTTTGAGTTCGATCCGGGCATCGCCGGTGATGCCGAAGGCCCGTGCGATCTCCCGCTTGCCGGCCTTGCCGGGGTGATCGGCAAGGAACTTCGCGATTTCCTCTTTCGAGGGCAGGAACCCGCCGGGTGGCTTGGGGCGCTTGGCCACGCCCCTCAGCCCGCCTTTGCCTTTTTCGGTGCCGCGGCTTTCTTGGGTGCCGCCTTCTTCGGCGCGGCCTTCTTGGCCGGTGCCTTTTTGGTTTCGGCCGCCGCGGCCTTGCTCGCCGGTGCCGCCTTGGCCGCCGTCTTGCGCGCGGGCTTCTTGCCCCCGCCCTTGGCCGCCTTGGCCGCCAGCAGGGCCAGGGCCTCGTCGACGCTGACACCCTGCGGGTCGTGGCCCTTGGGCAGGGTGGCATAGATGCCGTTCCACGAGACGTAGGGCCCGAAGCGGCCGTCCAGGATATTCACCGGCTTGCCATCCTCCGGGTGGGCGCCCAGGGCCTTCAGCGGTTCCGACGACTTGCGGTTGCCGCGCTTGGGCGGCTCCACCAGGATCGAGACCGCGCGGTTGAGGCCGATGCTGAACACCTCTTCCGAGGTTGGCAGGTTCACATAGCGCCCGTCGTGCAGGATATAGGGGCCATAGCGGCCGATGCCGGCCTGGATGACCTTGCCCGATTCCGGGTGCGGTCCGACGTCGCGCGGCAGGGCCAGCAAGGCGATCGCCTTTTCCAGGTCGACGGCCTCCGGCCCCATGTCCTTGGGCAGGCTGGCGCGCTTGGGCTTCTCGCCGTCGCCCAATTGCACGTAAGGCCCGAAGCGGCCCGAGCGCAGCGAGACCTTCTCGCCGCTCTGGGGATCGTCGCCCAGCATCTTGATGCCGTCTTCGCCGATCGCGGCCTTCTGGCCATTGTCGTTGGCGACGCCGAACTGACGGGTGAAGCGGCATTCGGGATAGTTGGAGCAGCCGATGAAGGCGCCGAACTTGCCCAGCTTCAGCGACAGGCGGCCGTTGCCGCAGGACGGGCAGGCGCGCGGGTCGCGGCCCTCCGCATTCTCCGGATACAGGTGCGGGCCCAGCAGCGTGTCCAGCGCCTCGATCACTTCCGCGAACTTCAGTTCCTTGGTGCCGTCGATCGCGGTGATGAAATCGTTCCAGAAATCGCGCAGCACCTGCTTCCAGGGCAGCTTGCCTTCCGAGACCTCGTCGAGCTGTTCCTCGAGATTGGCGGTGAAGTCGTATTCGACGTATTTGGCAAAGAAGCTCTCGAGGAAGGCGGTGACCAGGCGGCCCTTGTCCTCGGGGATGAAGCGGTTCTTGTCCATGACGACATAGGCGCGGTCGCGCAGCGTCGTCAGGATCGAGGCATAGGTGGAAGGCCGACCGATGCCCAGTTCTTCCAGCTTCTTGACCAGGCTGGCCTCGGAATAGCGCGGCGGCGGCTCAGTGAAGTGCTGGGCGATGGTGACCGGGCCGCGGCGCAGGCCTTCGTCCTTCATCAGCTTGGGCAGGCGGCCGTCCTCGTCGTCATCCTTCGAGCGGTCGTCCTCGCCTTCCTGGTACAGCGCCAGGAAGCCATCGAACAGGATGACCGAGCCGGTGGCCCGCAGGATCACGTTGCGATCGCGCGAGGCGACGTCGACCGTGGTGCGTTCGATCCGGGCACTGTTCATCTGGCTGGCGAGCGCCCGCTTCCAGATCAGCTCGTAGAGCCGGCGCTGGTCGGGGTCGAGCCGGCGCATGGCATCGGGCACGCGGGCGAAGTCGGTCGGGCGGATCGCCTCGTGGGCTTCCTGGGCGTTGCGCGCCTTGGCCTTGTAGAGGCGCGGGGTGTCGGGCACGTAGCCGCCGCCGAACTGGTGCTGGATCAGGCGGCGGGCGCCTTCGATGGCCTCGTTGGCCATGGAGACGCCGTCGGTCCGCATATAGGTGATCAGGCCGACGGTTTCGCCGTCGACATCGATGCCTTCATAGAGGCGCTGGGCCAGTTGCATCGTCCGCTGGGCCGAAAAGCCGAGCTTGCGCGCCGCCTCCTGCTGCAGGGTCGAGGTGGTGAAGGGTGGGGCCGGGTTGCGCAGGCCGGGCTTCGATTCGACTGATTCGACATGGAAATCGCGGCGCTCGATCGCGGCCTTGGCCGCTTCCGCCTGCTCGGTATTGCCGATGTCGAACTTGTCGAGTTTCTTGCCGTCGAGATGGGTCAGGCGGGCCGAGAAATGGCTGCCGTCGCCGGCGGCGAACTGGCCCAGGACCGACCAGTATTCCCGGGTCTTGAAACGCTCGATCTCCAACTCGCGGTCGCAGATCAGGCGCAAGGCGACCGACTGGACCCGCCCGGCGGAGCGGGCACCGGGCAGCTTGCGCCACAGCACCGGGCTCAGGGTGAAGCCCACCAGATAGTCGAGCGCGCGGCGGGCGAGGTAGGCATCGATCAGTTCCTGGTCCAGCTTGCGCGGCGCCTTCATGGCGCTCGTCACCGCCGACTTGGTGATCTCGTTGAAGGTAACCCGCCCGACTTCAACGCCCTTTAGCGCCTTTTTCTCATTCAGAATCTCAAGAACGTGCCAACTGATAGCCTCGCCTTCGCGATCCGGGTCGGTGGCGAGGTAGAGGCGGTCGGCGCCCTTGCAGGCCTTGGCGATGTCGGTGATGCGTTTCTTGGCGTCGCCGTCGATTTCCCAGTCCATGGCGAAATCTTCGGTCGGACGGACCGAACCATCCTTGGGTGGCAGATCGCGGACATGACCAAAGCTCGCAAGCACGGTGTAGCCGGGCCCGAGATACTTGTTGATGGTCTTGGCCTTCGCCGGCGACTCGACGATGACGACGTTCATGAATCCCCAATGCGAAGGAGCAAAGCGACTAAAGCTCAGGCCAACGAAACCCGGCCACCAGCGTGGCGGATCAGTCTTCCAGCCAATTCGAGTTCCAGCAAAATGGTGAAAAGGATAGGGGGTGTCAATTCGGCTTGCCTGAGCATCTCATCCACGCCAACCGGCACGGGAGACAGAAGCTCCAGCACCCGCGCCCGGTGGCGATCGATTTCCGCCTCGCCCGTTGAGGCCGGCGGACCGCCCATATAGGGGGCTTCGGGCGGTTCGCAAAGTGGTCTTTCGATCATGGGGCCGATCGCGTCGATGACATCGGCCGCGGATTCGACCAGCCGGGCCCCCTGGCGGATCAGGTCGTTGGTACCCCGGGCGCGGGGATCGAGCGGGCTGCCCGGCACCGCCATGACCTCGCGGCCCTGCTCCAGAGCGAAGCGGGCGGTGATCAGGCTGCCCGACTTCATCGCCGCCTCGACCACCACGGTGCCCAGCCCCAGGCCGGATATCAGCCGGTTGCGGCGGGGAAAATGCCGCGCCTGGGGCACGGTCCCCGGCGGCATTTCCGCAATGATCAGGCCGGATTTGCCGATTTTCGCCTGCAAGGCTGCATGTTCGGGCGGGTAGACCACATCCACCCCGCCGGCGACCACCGCGATGGTGCCGGTCTCCAGGGTCGCCGTGTGGGCGGTGCCGTCGATGCCGCGGGCGAGGCCCGAGACCACGACCACACCTTCGCGCCCCAGTTCGGCGGCGATTTCGCGGGCCAGGCGCTGGCCGGCGGCGGAGGCGTTGCGGGCGCCGACCATGGCGACGGCCGGCCGGGTGGTGAGGCCGAGAGTACCCTTGGCGAAGATGACCGGCGGGGCCGCCTCGATCGCGGCCAGCAGCCGGGGATAGGTCGGTGTGCCCTTGACCAGCAGGCGGGCGCCGGCCTTCTCCGCCGCCGCCAATTCCCGCTCCGCCTCCGCCCGGCTGGGAATACGCAGGTCGCGCCGCCCGCCCTTGCGGGCCAGGTCGGGCAGGGCATCGAGCGCCGCGCCGGCGCCGCCATAGAGGTCGATCAGGTGGTCGAAGGCGACCGGTCCGACCGTCTCGGTGCGGATCAGCCGGACACGATCGAGTATCTCGCCACGCGAAAGCTGGGGGTGGATCACGCCGCCGTCCATTCTCAGGGTTGTGGGCGATAGTGCCCACACCCGCGGGAAGCGCTCAAGGGGACAAGTGAGGCAATGCCTCAAAAGGATCCGCGACCGATACGCCCAACACCGAAAAGTGCCGGCGGTTGCTGGTCAGCACGGTCAAATCATGCCGGAGCGCAATCGCGGCGATGGTGATGTCGGCAAAGCCGGGATGATTGCCGGCTGCAAGCGCTGCTTCGGATTTTCGCCCGGCAATACGGGCGCTCTGCGCATCGAACGGCAGGATGCGATCGGCGTAACTGACCAACAGGCTGTCGAGCCATGCCTCGAGCGACGAGGCCCGCGCGACAGCCCCGGCGCGGTGCAGCTTGGCGATGCCTTGCTCGATTTCGGCGATCGCCGTGGCGGGGATGAAGAGCAGGTCCGATTGCTGAAGCAGCCAGCCTGCCAGTCCTGAGGGAACGGGCGGGCGTCCGGGCACCAGCGCCGAGATCACGCTGGTATCCAGCAGATAGCCGACCGTCAAAGATCGATATCCCGCATCGGCGAGGGGTCTCGCTCGATATCGATGGCTTCGGGCATGCCCAACAGAAATTCGGCAAGACTCGGCCGATCAACGGGATAAATGCGCCTGGCATCGGCGACCGGCACGACAACCGCCGCCGGACGGCCGTGCTTGGTGATGGTGGTGGGGTGACCGTTTTCCGCCGCCTCGATCACCGCCGATAAGGTGGCCTTAGCCTCACGCAGTTGCAGTGATTTCATCGCAGCCTCCTAGGTGACTACATGTAGTCACTATGAGGCTTGTGCCGGCTGAAATCAACTTTGCGATTTCATTGACCCGATATAAAATGAATTAAATTCAATAAGGAAACCCAGAATGCCGATACCCGATCTGTTCCGCGGCCGGCTGGCGCTGCCGGTGATCGGGGCGCCGATGTTTCTGGTGTCGTTTCCGCCCCTGGTCACCGCCCTGTGCAAGGCGGGAGTGGTGGGGACGTTTCCGCATGTGAATGCGCGCCAGCCCGAAATACTCGACCGCTGGCTGGGGGAAATCGCGGCCGAACTCGAAGGCCACCCGGGCGCAGCGCCCTTCGGCATCAATCTGGTGGTCCACGCCACCAACCCGCGCTTTGCCACCGATCTCGAGGTCGTGTGCCGGCACAAGGTGCCCTTCGTGCTCACCTCGCTGGGCCATCCGGGCAAGGTGGTGGAGGCGGTGCACGGTTATGGCGGCATCGTCTTCTGCGACGTCGTCAGTGCCGGCCATGCCCGCAAGGCCATCGCCTCGGGCGTCGACGGCCTGATCTGTGTCGGGGCGGGGGCGGGCGGCCACGCCTCGGTGCAGAGCCAGTTTTCCCTGGTGCGGGAGATCCGCGAATTCTGGGATGGCTGCCTGGTCCTGGGTGGCGCGATCAATGACGGCCATCAGGTCCGCGCAGCCGAGGCGCTGGGCGCCGACCTCTCCTATGTCGGCACCCGCTTCCTGGCCTCGGCCGAGTCGGATGCCGTCGAGGATTACAAGCAGATGATCGTCGCCTCGGGCGTCGACGACCTGGTCTATACCGATCGGCTGTCGGGCGTGGGCTGCAACTTCCTGCGTCCCTCGCTGGACCGCCATGGGATCGACCCGGCGACCCTGCCGCCCAAGCGGCCCGACCTGTCCAGCCTGGTGGATACTGAGGCCAAGGTCTGGCGCGACCTGTGGACCGCCGGTCATGGCGTGGCGACCATTCACGACGTACCGACCGTGGCTGAAATCGTGGCGCGGATGGCGGTGGAGTACGACCAGGCCTGCCGCTTGCCCGTTAGTGCCGCCCGTCGAGGTTGATGATGAGCAAGGCCCCGATCGAATTTTTCTTCGACTTCGCTTCGCCCTACGCCTACTTCGCGGCGCAGGGGTTGGAGGAGATCGCGGCCCGCCACGGACGTACGGTACGCTGGCGGCCCATCCTGTTGTGGACGGTGCTGCGCAGTTTAGGCCTGCCGCCACCGATGGAGAGCAAGGCCAAGGGCGACTACATGCGCCTGGATATGGACCGCTCGGCGCGCTTCCACGGGCGGCGCTTTCGCTTCCCCACGAATTTTCCGACCTCGGCTCATCTCCCGGCGCGCGCCTTCTATTGGCTGGAAGCGCAGGATCCCGAAGCGGCGAAGGCATTCGCCCGCAAGGCGTTCACGGCCTTCTTCGTGGATGACATCGATTTCAAGGATGCTGCCGCTGTTGCGGGGATTGGCGTTGATGAAACGGCGTTGAAGGACGAGGCTGCCACCCAGGCGCTGCGTGCCGCAGGCCTGGAAGCGGAAAGCCGCGGCGTCTACGGCTCGCCCTTCATCTTCGTCGACGGCGAACCCTTCTTCGGCGCCGACAGATTGCCACAGATCGAGTGGCGGCTGGCGACTGCGCCATAGGCCGGCATCAGCGCCGTGCGTCCTTCGAGACGGCCCTTCGGGCCTCCTCAGGATGAGGAAAATTATTGTGGCACAAAAACTTGCCTCATCCTGAGAAGCCACCAAAGGTGGCGTCTCGAAGGACGCACAGGGCAGATCCAGGGCTGACTATTCCTTCTTGCCCCCGATCCGCGGTTCCGTCCCGGCGAGCAGGCGTTCGATGTTGGGGCGGTGGCGGATGAAGATCAGCACGGCGCAGAACAGGGCCAGCAGGGCGCGGTCGGTATCCGCCAGGAACAGGGCATAGGCCGGGGCCAGGCCGGCGGCGACCAGGGCCGAGAGCGAGGATATGCGCATCACCGCGGCGACCAGGGCCCAGGTGGCACAGCAGGCCAGACCGACCGGCCAGGCAATGGCGATCATGGTGCCGAGGAAGGTGGCAACGCCCTTGCCGCCCTTGAAGCCCAGCCACACGGGGAAGCAATGGCCCAGGAAGGCCGCGCCGCCGGCGATCACCGCCAGGATCGGCGCATCGAACAGCCAATAGGCCAGGAGCACGGCGACGGCGCCCTTGCCGCCGTCGAGCAGCAGGGTGGCCAGGGCCAGCGGCCGGTTGCCGGTGCGCAGGACATTGGTGGCGCCGATATTGCCCGAGCCGATCTGGCGGATATCGCCCAGGCCGGCAAGCCGTGTCAGCACCAGGCCGAAGGGGATGGACCCCAGCAGATAGCCGCCGACGGCCACCAGGATCAGGGTGAGGACGGCCGCGCCGGCAAGGTCTTCCATTCTTTACGTCGTTCCCTCGGTCAGGAGCCCGGCCTTTCGTCGAAGACCTTGAGGCCATCCACCACGGTCATTGCGACCTTGCCTGTCAAGGGCAAGCCTTCATAGGGCGTATTCTTGGATTTGCCCTTGAGCTTGTCGACATCGACGCGCCAGGGCTTGTCGGGGTCGAACAGCATCAGGTCGGCCTTGGCGCCCGCCTTGAGCTGCCCGCGGGAGCTCAGGCCCAGCAGGCGGGCCGGGGCCGCGGTCATCTTGGCCAGCACCTGGTTGAGGCTCAGCCCGTGATCGTGATGCAGGGTCAGCGCCACGGCCAGCATGGTCTCCAGCCCCGCGGCGCCGAAGGCGGCTTGCGCGAAGGGCAGGCGCTTGGATTCCACATCCTGGGGCAGGTGGGCGGAGACGATCACATCGATGGTGCCGTCCTTGATCCCCTCGATGACGGCGCGGCGGTCATCCTCGGTGCGCAGGGGCGGCGAGACCTTGGCGAAGGTGCGGTAGTCGTTCACCGCGTTTTCGTTCAAGGCGAAATAGTGCGAGGCGGTGCCGCAGGTAACCTTCAAGCCCCGGGCCTTGGCCGCGCGGATGACCTCCAGGGTCTCCTGCGCCGTGACCTGCGAGACGTGATAGCGCGCACCAGTCAAGGCCACCAGGCGCACATCGCGTTCCACCACCATCGCCTCGGCCGCCACCGGAATGCCGGCCAGGCCCAGCCTCGTGGCGACATCCCCCTCGTTCATCACGCCGTCGCGCGACAGCGAGGGATCCTGGGCGTGCTGGATCACCAGCTTGCCGAACAGGGTGGAGTAGGACAGGGCGCGGCGCATCACCCGGGCCGAGGCGACGGTACGGTCGCCATCGGTGAAGGCGACGGCGCCGGCCTCGACCAGCAGGCCCATCTCGGCCATTTCCTCGCCTTTCAGGCCCTTGGTGATGGCGGCCATGGGCTGAACCCGGACGAGGCTGTTCTCGCGCGCCCGGCGCTCGACATATTCGACGATCGCGGGTTCGTCGATCGCGGGATCGGTATTGGGCAGGCAGATCAGGGTGGTGATGCCGCCGGCCGCCGCGGCCGCGCTGGCGCTGGCGAAGCTTTCCTTGTGCTCGGCACCCGGCTCGCCCACGAAGGCATGCATGTCGATCAGTCCGGGACTGAGGCACAGGCCGCCGCAATCCACGATCTCGACGCCGGACGGGACGCCATCGGCGAACAGGCGCGGCCCCAGATCGGCAATCTGATCGCCCACGGTCAGCAGGGCGCCCAGGGTGTCGAGGCCGGAAGCAGGATCGAGCAGGCGGGCGTTGAGATAGGCGACGAGCTTGCCCTTTTCGGCGCCCGGGTTGGCGGGACGCTTCACGACGCCTCTCCCTGTACGTTCGGCAGGTGGCGGGTGAGGGCTTCCAGGCAGGCCATGCGCACGGCGACACCCATCTCGACCTGCTCGCGGATGACCGAGCGGTTGATGTCGTCGGCCACCAGGCTGTCGATCTCCACGCCGCGGTTCATGGGTCCTGGATGCATGATCAGGGCATCGGGCTTGGCCAGGGCCAGCTTGGCCTGATCGAGGCCGTAGAGGTGGAAATATTCCTTCAGCGAGGGCACATAGGCGCCCTGCATCCGCTCCATCTGCAGGCGTAGCATCATGACGATGTCGACGTCCTTCAGGCCGCGGGCCATGTCGTGATGGACCTCGACGCCCAGTTCCTCGACCGCGCGGGGCATCAGGGTGGGCGGGCCGATCACGCGCACCCGCGCGCCCATCGTATTCAGCAAATGGATGTTCGAGCGGGCGACGCGCGAATGCAGGATATCGCCGCAGATCGCCACCACCTGGCCCTCCAGCCGGCCGCGGCGGCGGCGGATGGTGAGGGCATCGAGCAGGGCCTGGGTCGGGTGCTCGTGGGCGCCGTCGCCGGCATTGATCACGGCGCAGCCGACCTTTTGCGAGAGCAGGTGCACGGCGCCCGAATCCTGGTGGCGCACCACCAGCACGTCCGGGTGCATGGCGTTCAGGGTCATGGCCGTGTCGATCAGGGTCTCGCCCTTGGAGACCGACGAGCGTTGAACCGCCATGTTGATGACGTCGGCGCCCAGGCGCTTGCCCGCCAGCTCGAACGAGGTCGAGGTGCGGGTCGAGGATTCGAAGAACAGGTTGATCTGGGTGCGCCCGCGCAGGGTCGACTTCTTCTTGTCGATCTGGCGGTTCTGCTCGACGTAGGAGTCGGCCAGATCCAGCAGATAGGTGATGGCCGGGGGCGAAAGCCCCTCGATGCCAAGCAGGTGGCGGTGCGGGTAGCCCGTGCTCATGGAGTCGCTCATCGGGCTCGTTCTATAAGGGTCGCCGGTCACGGCCGCAAGGACTGCCGCCGCGAACTCGCCGCATCGAGGAAGCCCTGGAGGATGTAGCTGGCGGCCAGCTTGTCGACCAGTTCGGCGCGCCTGGCCCGGGTCATGTCGGCATCGATCATCATGCGGGTGACCGCGGCCGTCGACAGCCGCTCGTCCCAATAGGCCAGGGCCATGTCGCGGCGCTTGAGGAATTCGGTCGCGAAGGCGCGGGTCGCCTGCACCCGCGGGCCGGTGGTGCCGTCCATGTTCATGGGCAGGCCCAGCACCAGGCCCGCCACGGCGTGGCTGTCGATCAGGGCGAACAGCCGTTCGATATCCACGGTGAACTTCACCCGCCGGATGGTCTCCAGCGGGCTCGCCACCGTGCGCGAGGTGTCGGACAGGGCGAGGCCAATGGTCTTGGTCCCCAGATCGATGCCGATCACACGGGCGGCACGGGGCAGGGCGGCTTCAAAATTATCGAAATCGAGCAGGGGCATTCGGACTCGTTGTCTGTCTGAAAGCCCCCTCCGCCCTTGGGGGGAGGGGGTTGGGGGAGGTGGGCCGCACCGACCGGCGGTGTTCCCCTCCTCACCCTAACCCTCTCCTTAAGGCGGAGGAGAGGGAATTTGACTTGGGAAGCGGCAGGCGTATCGTCGCGTCGCTGAGGGCACAGCGCTTTCAAGGTAGTTTCCCCATGACACTCAGTCGGCGCGTTTTCCTGTTCGGCTCCGCCTCGGTCCCCGCCCTGGCCCTGACCGCCGGTTCGGCGCGGGCTTGGTCGACCCAGGATGTCGGGCCGACCGAGCAGTCCTTGATGGCGGCGCGCTGCACGCCGGCGCCCCACGACAACGCTCATCTGCAAAAGGCCCTGGACCTGCTGGGCCAGGCCGGCGTGCCGATTCCGCTGACCACGGCCCAGGCCTGCCCGCTCTGCGGCTGCACGATCCAGCCGGGTTGATCATCTATCTTTGAGCAGCCGCCTGGGCGCCTTCAGGCGCCAGGCGACTTCGAGGCGGCGGGCCAGTTCGGCGTCGGTGATCCTGGCGGCGCGGACCAGGATGGCGGCCCAGCCCTTATAGTGGTCGGTCTCGAAGTAGATCTCGGGCGCTGCCTCGATCAGCAGTTCCTTCTCCTCGAGCGGGCACATCAGCACCAGCGTCTCGGCGTCTTTCACCCGCATGAAGCCCTTGCCGCCTACCTTCAGGGCGGGCGTGCCGTACCAGGTGCTCTCCTCGACTTGCCGCAGGCCGGCGGCCGCCTTGCGGGCTTTGGCGAAAGCGGGCGAGAGGTCAGGTGCCGTCATGAGCGGAGGCTAGGGCAAAGCCCGCCGTATGTCATCCTGGCTGCCGCGACTGCCTGTGTTTCCGGGGCGGGCCAGAGGACGGGTCAGGTCAATCCCCAAGCGGCTTGCCATGCCGCAAAGTCGGATGGGCGTATACGGTAACGGGCGAAGTTTCCCTCGTGCAGCCCGACAATCTCGCGCTCCGCAAGGTCGCGAAACCGTTCCCGATCGGCTTCACCGATATGCTGCCCGATCCATGATGTAATGTGGGCGGCGGCGGCCTTGCGACCCATGTGGGCGCGCACGACCTCACCGACGATTTCTTGCAGCGCCGCCCGGTAGCGCAGCCGGAACGGATCGGGTTCGCCCAGCGATTGGCGCACGGCGGCGTAGCGTGCCGCCGAGCGTTCATAAGCCCAGATGAACAGGTCCTTGAGCAGATCGACACGGCGCAGTTCGTACACGCCGAGAATGGCGTCGGTATAGGCTTGCCTCGGCACGTCGGTGAAGGAGAGTGGCGCCAGATTGCGCTTGACGAGCGGGATGTTCGCCGCAAGGCGCGACACGCGCTTGTTCACATCATCGAAGGGTTGCAGGTAGGGAAGCTGCACCATGACGAAGAAAGCCTGTTCGAACGGATCGCCGATGGCAGCCAGGGTGGCCAAAGCCTGATCGAAGCATTCCTCGATGACCGAGGGGGCTTCGAGCGGATGGAAAACCGACTTTTCGATGCCGACGGCGATACGCCGCAGGCGCCCGGCCGCTGCTTCGTCGGCTAGCAGGTTGTTGGCGAGGATCGCGTGGAGGTTGAGGATCGTATAGCGATTGAACCCGATGTCCTCGGCGGCGTTCACCAGGAATTCGATAGCGCCCTTGTGGTTCAGGATCATCTGCGCTTCGAGCCGTTCCTTGCCCTCGGCTTCCTCGCCGAAGTCGATCAGCCGTCTGGTGTCGAGCAGTGAATAGGTGTTGCCCTCGAGGCGGCTCGAGTTCCAGGACAGGTCGATCAGCAGGCGATTGAGGATTTGCTTCGCATATGTACCGGCGGGCTGGTCGCCGGTTTCCACGGCGCCGATCTTCGACAGATGCGCCCGCTCCCCGTCATCGAGATAGGTGCTTGCGTTCGGGTGGTAGGCATCGAGGAATCTCCGATCGTAGCCGACCGGCTTGCGGCGTTCGACCGGCTGGCGGACATAGGCCAACACCTCCTTGCCGCCGCCGGACAGCGGAATTGCCGCGTCCGCCGCCGGTGGGACAGCCTGCGCCCCGCCGGGCAGGTAATATTTCGCCCAGCGGCGCTCTCCCTTGCGGACAAGCCGCCCGTTTTCGGTCAGGGAGCGAAGGTGGCGTTGAAGCGTGCGGGAGGGGATCTCCGCCGCGAGCGTCGCCGCGATCTGGCCGAGCGAGGCGCCGCCCGGGTGGCTGCGGATCACGGCTTCGATCGCGGACAGTTCCTCTGCCGGCAATGGTTTGGCCATTCTTGCTCCTTCACGGCGCATAGGCTGCATGCGCCATTAAAGCGGGTTTATGCGCCGTTATCAACTCTAAGCGCCATGATATGGCGCATATTCGGGCTATGCGCCAAATGGGCGTTTTTTTAGGTGTCCTGGCAAGTACCCCATCCGGCGAATGCCGTCCTGGCGCCTCGGTTTACGGTAAACCCACATTTGCGGTAATGTGGGTTTCCGTAAATCGTGAGGCCACTGCCATGAGCCGCTTGACCATCGACATTACCGAACAGCAGCACCAGAGCCTGAAGGCCTTGGCCGCGTTGCAGGGCAAGACGATCAGGCAATATGCGATCGAGCGGCTGTTTCCCGCCTACGCAGGCGAGGAGGCGGCGTGGCGGGAACTGCAAACGCTACTCGGCCAACGGATTGCCGAAGGCCTGTCGGGCGGCACGTCCAGCAGAAGCATCGACGCCATCGTCGATGAGGAGTTGGGGCAGGACGGCGACGCTTGAGCGCCGCGCAGGCCTGTCCCATCTGCGGCTGCACCATCCAGCCGGGCTGACCGCACCCCTCACAAGTCGTCCCGGCCTTGAGTCGGGACCTTTCTCCGGTCCAGACGCTGGGAACGCTGGCCGGAAGATTCCGGGTCGCCGCCCGGTCTGCGCCGGGATGACGGCGGGTTTCGAGCCTGTGGCGAGCCTGGATTTTTCGCCTGTCGCGTGATCGTCGGCACTGGCATGCCGTTATTTGGCACGTCGCTGCTGCACAGGATGGATCGCCGGTTGCCATTCCGTGTGGAGGCCGACATGGTGCGAGACAGGGTAGCATCGCAGGTCATCGGGGGCGTTGATGTCGGGGATGAGGTCGAACTTGTTTGCGTCCGATCGACGTCTGCAAGCCTGTCTGGTCGATCATGCGGCCCATGTAACGCCGGGGTGCGAGGGGTTCTTCGTCGCCCTGGTTCAATACGCCTTGGTGCTTCTCGACGGCGCCAGGATCGATGGGCGCGAGATGCAGGCCATGACCTATGGCCCAACGACGGCACGCGCCGTTCTCACCTACAAGACCAGACGAAATATCGTGAACCACAGTTATCAGCAATCGGCAGATGACATCGTGGGCAAGATGACAATCGCCGCCTTGGATCGTGAAATGGCGACCTACGAGCGCATGGCGCGGCGTTAAGCAGGGCGTCAAGATCATGACATCATTTGTGGACTTCAGTATCGGATTTACCGGGGCGCACGACCCATACCTCAGTTCGGTAAGAGCGCCGATAGATGATCCCACAGCGCAATTGGCCGTAGATGGCAGCGGACATCCGGGCGGGAGCAGGGTGTTGGTTCGATATTGCACCGGTTCCAGCAACGCGAGCGATAGCGGCGACTGTGCCTGGATGGCCGACGACATCATCAAATTCATCAAAGCGGCTCAGGCCAAGCACAGCGCCAAGGCAGGCGCCATTTGTCTGATGGGCTATAGTTCGGGATGTTTTGTGGCGCTCGCCGTCGCGGCCAAGCTCAAGGCCTCCGGCTTCGGCCGTCTTGCCTACATCGGCCTCGGCGACCTGCCCATATTTCCCCTTGGCCGCCAGCCGGCGGTCGCGAATGGAGTCGGCCAGGTCATCCCCCGTAACGACCCGAGTTTCGTCTTGCCAGGAGGCGGCAAACCAGAGGTTATGAAGTTTCCCGTCGATGCCGTCATCCTCAAAAACTACTACCAGACGGCTGGAAACGGTCCGATCAAGCCATTTGCAAGAAAGCCGAATGGCACAAGGGGCTGGTGGTGGGCCTCGGGAATGCTGTACGGCGAGGTCCACGGGATGATTCTTGAGTGGGACAATGTCAGGGCAGAGGTGTTGGCGGGTATTGACAAGCTGAGCCACTTCGGTCCGTTGGCACGTTTGGCTTTAGCCGACCAGTGCCATATTCAATTCTGCAAAGGATACTGCCCGGGGCAATTTCGAACCGATGCGACGGCGGCGATGCTGGACTACATCAGGGCGAACCCATAGCTTCGCCGGCGCCTGTTTCCCGTGCGCCTTGCCATCGGGCACCCCACATTGCTAGGTTCCGCCCCTGCATTTTTCGGGAATTCAAGAAATGTCGGTCGATCCCGCCACCGTAAAGAAGATTGCGCATCTGGCGCGCCTGCGTGTCGACGAGGCCGACCTGCCGGCCCTGGCGGCCGAGGTGAACGGTATCCTGGGCTTTGTCGAGCAACTCCAGGCCGTCGACGTTTCGGGCGTCGAGCCCATGACCAGTGTCGTCCATGTGAAGCTGCCGCGCCGCGCCGACGTGATCACCGATGGCGGTGACCCGGAAGTGGTGCTGGCCAATGCCCCCAACCGGCTGGAAAGCTTCTTTACCGTGCCGAAGGTGGTCGAGTGATGGCGTCGGATCTGACCAAGCTTACCCTGGCCGCGGCCCGCGATGGGCTGCGTGCCCGCGACTTCTCCGCCGTCGAACTGGCCAAGGCCCAGGTCGCGGCGATCGAGGGCGCGCGCGTCCTCAATGCCTATATTACCGAGACCGCCGACCTGGCCCTGGCCCAGGCCGAGGCCGCCGACGTGCGCCTGGGCCGCGGCGAGGCGCGGCCGCTGGAAGGCCTGGCGCTGGGCATCAAGGACCTGTTCTGTACCAAGGGCGTGCTGACCACCGCCGGCTCCCACATTCTGGACGGTTTTAAGCCGACCTATGAATCCTCCGTCACCGCCAATCTGTGGCGCGACGGGGCGACTTTGCTGGGCAAGCTGAACATGGATGAATTCGCCATGGGCTCGTCCAACGAGACCTCCTATCACGGCGGCGTGATCAACCCCTGGCGCCGGGCGGGCGACAATGCCCCGCTGGTGCCCGGCGGCTCGTCGGGCGGTTCGGCCGCCGCGGTCGCGGCGGACCTGTGCCTGGCCGCGACCGGTACCGACACCGGCGGTTCGATCCGCCAGCCGGCGGCTTTCACGGGCATTGTCGGGATCAAGCCGACCTATGGCCGCTGCTCGCGCTTCGGCATCGTCGCCTTCGCCTCGTCGCTGGACCAGGCCGGGCCGATGACCAAGACGGTGCGCGATGCCGCCATCATGCTGAAATCCATGGCCGGTCACGACCCCAAGGATTCGACCAGCGTGCCGGTGGACGTGCCCGATTACGAGGCGGCGCTGACCGGCGACCTGCGCGGCAAACGCATCGGTGTGCCTAAGGAATACCGGGTCGACGGCATGCCCCAGGAGATCGAGGCGCTGTGGGCCAAGGGCCTGGACTGGCTGCGCGATGCCGGTGCCGAAATCGTCGAGGTCTCGCTGCCCCACACGAAATACGCCCTGCCGGCCTATTACATCGTGGCCCCGGCCGAGGCCTCGTCCAACCTCGCCCGCTACGACGGCGTGCGTTTCGGCCTGCGCGTGCCGGGCAAGGACCTGACCCAGATGTACGAGAACACGCGGGCCGAGGGTTTCGGCAAGGAAGTGCGCCGGCGCATCCTGATCGGCACCTATGTCCTCTCGGCCGGCTACTACGATGCCTATTACACGCGGGCGCAGCGCCTGCGCAGCCTGATCGCGCGGGATTTCGAGCGGGCCTTCGAGACGGTCGACGCCATCGTCGGCCCGACCACCCCCTCGGCCGCCTTCGCCACGGGCGAGAATGCCGACGATCCGGTCGCCATGTACCTGAACGACGTCTTCACCGTCACCGCCAACTTGGCCGGCCTGCCGGCCATGTCGGTGCCGGCCGGCCTGTCGGGCGACGGCCTGCCGCTGGGCCTGCAGGTGATCGGCAAGGCCTTCGACGAGCCCGGCGTGCTCAATGTCGGTTACGCGCTGGAACGGGCGGCGAATTTCACCGCCAAACCCGCCGCCTGGTGGAGGGCCTGAGCCATGAGCAATTACATCAAGGGTGCAACCGGCGATTGGGAAGTGGTGCTGGGGCTCGAGGTCCACGCCCAGGTCCTGTCCAATGCCAAGCTGTTCTCGGGCGCCGCGACCGATTTCGGTTCGGCACCCAATTCCCAGGTCAGCCTGGTCGATGCCGGTTTCCCCGGCATGCTGCCGGTGATCAACGACCATTGCGTGGAACAGGCCGTGCGCACCGGCCTGGGGCTGAAGGCCAAGATCAACTATTGGTCGCGCTTCGACCGCAAGAATTACTTCTACGCCGACCTGCCCAACGGCTATCAGATCTCGCAGTTCAAGGACCCCATCGTGGGCGAGGGGCGCCTGCTGCTCGACATGCCCGACGGCTCGACGCGCGAGATCGGCATCACCCGCCTGCACCTGGAACAGGATGCGGGCAAGAGCCTGCACGACCAGCATCCCAACCTCACCTTCGTCGACCTGAACCGGGCCGGCGTGGCGCTGATGGAAATCGTCTCCGAGCCTGACATGCGCTCGTCGGAGGAGGCGGCGCTGTACCTGACCAAGCTGCGCACCGTGCTGCGGTACTTAGGCACCTGCGACGGCAATATGGAGGAAGGCTCCATGCGTGCCGACGTGAACGTCTCGGTGCGCCGGCCGGGCGGCGACCTGGGCACGCGCTGCGAGATCAAGAACGTGAACTCGATCCGTTTCGTCCGCGCGGCGATCGAATACGAGGCGCGGCGCCAGATCGACGTGATCGAGGATGGCGGCACCATCAAGCAGGAAACCCGCTTGTTCGATTCGACCAAGGGCGTCACCCGTTCCATGCGCTCGAAGGAAGAGGCGCACGACTATCGCTACTTCCCCGATCCCGACCTGCTGCCCCTGGAACTCGATCCCGCCTGGGTCGAGGCCATCGCGGCCGGCCTGCCGGAACTGCCCGACGAGAAGAAGGCGCGCCTGGTCGCCGACTATGGCATCAAGCCCTATGACGCCGCCGTGCTGGTGGCCGAGCGCGAGCCGGCCGACTTCTTCGAGGCGGTGGCCAAGGGCCGCGATTCCAAGCTCGCCGCCGCCTGGATCATGGGCGACTACTTCGCCATGCTGAACCGCTTGGGTAAGAGCGTGGTCGACAGCCCGGTTTCGGCCCAGGCGCTGGGCGGGTTGATCGACCTGATCGCCGACAACACCATTTCCGGCCGCATCGCCAAGGAAGTGTTCGAGGCCATGGTCGAGACCGGCGAGGAACCGGCCGCCATCGTCGAGAGACAAGGCCTGCGCCAGGTCACCGACACCGGCTCGATCGAGAAATCGATCGACGAGGTGCTGGACAGACACGCCGACAAGGTCGCCGAATACCGTTCCGGCAAGGACAAGCTGTTCGGCTTCTTCGTCGGCCAGGTGATGAAGGCGACCCAGGGCAAGGCCAACCCCGCCGCGGTGAACGAGATCCTGCTGAAGAAGCTGCAGGGGTAGATGCCTGTTTGAGAATTCGTCATCCCGGCCGAAGAGCCGGGATCTCATGACGCGTAAGTACCGGAAACGCTGGTCCAAAGATCCCGGATCTGCGCTGCGCTCCGTCCGGGATGACGAGAAATGGACGTTTCAAATCGGGCTCCAAGCGCGCCCGTGCTCTCGGCAGCGCATGGCTGACCGGCGCCCTCTATTACCTCTTGTGGATAATTGTCTTTCCCCGCATTCTCCCTCCGTTCACGTTTCGACGTGGGGCGACTTGTGCCGACGCTCTGTCCTCGGCCCCGATCCCTTCCCGACATTGAAATATGTTCCGTCCTGCGGATCCCCGCGGGATGACTGACGACACTGAAAGACTAATCGACATGACGACCGGCACCGTTAAGTGGTTCAATTCCGTGAAGGGCTTCGGCTTTATCGTTCCCGACGACGGCTCGAAGGATGTCTTCGTGCATATCTCGGCGGTTGAGCGTTCGACGCTCGGCAACCTTCAGGAAGGCCAGAAGATCAGCTTCGAGCTCGAGAAGGGCAAGCAGGGCAAGGTCTCGGCGGTAAACCTCCAGGCCGCCTGAGCCCTCAGGGCTCGCGCTTCAAAACCCCGCGACGGCGACGTCGCGGGGTTTTGTTTGGCTGCTCTGCGACAGGCGCTGTCGCCTCGACCGGCCTCCACGGCTATCGTGTGGCCGGCGACCGATTGGACAGAAAGCCCGCTGATGACCCGTCCTGTTTTCGAAGCGCGGACCGATGACGAGGTCCGTGCCCTGTTTCCCGTCGTGGTGCAGTTGCGCCAGCACCTGACCGGCCCGGAAGACCTCGCCACGCGGGTCTCGGGCATGCGCGCCGGCGGTTTCCGCCTGGTCTGGACGGCGGACGAGGCCGGGGTGCCGGTGGCGGTCGCCGGGTTCCGGGTTTACGAGACGCTCTATGCCGGGCTGAAGCTCTATGTCGACGATCTGGTGACCACCGAGGCCCGGCGTGGCAAGGGCGACGGCACGGTCTTGATGGCCTGGCTGGTGGCAGAGGCCAGGCGCCTGGGGTGCAGCGAACTGGACCTCGATTCCGGGGTGCAGCGGGCAGGGGCCCATGCCTTCTACTTCGCCCGCGGCATGCACGTGTCGAGCTTCCACTTCCGGCTGAAAGTCTAGCGCCCCACCTCGTTGACTTCACCGAACGGGGCAGCTAAACAAGGCGCCTTGCGGAGTCGTGGCCGAGCGGCTGAAGGCGGCGGTTTGCTAAACCGTTATAGGGGGTAAACCCCTATCGAGGGTTCGAATCCCTCCGACTCCGCCAGATTTCCCGCCTTTTACAGTGTTCCTGGCCTGTGTTCGGCACCAGCGTGGTCCGACTGCGCTGTTGCCCGCATACCGGTCTTAGCCGTGAGCCGCCGTTTCCGTGTGGTGCAGCCAAGGAACGCAGCAAAAGGCCTCATTGGTTGCCGTTTCGACTGAGTCATAGATCCCGCAATAGGGTCCAGGTGGTCCCCATGCTTCTCCCGACCCCTCGCCAGCCGCGACAATTGGGCTGTCAGGGTCGTTGGTCTTCGCCGATGCCAGCCACTGCCTTCGGTATGAAAAGGCGCCGTCCGGTCGCTGTACGATAAGGACGCTTTGCTCCCCATCCGGGCTCACGATGACAGTCAGGATGCGGTCGTCCTGGGTTCGATTGTTCATGCCGTAACCTGGGTCTGTCAGCCTGAAAAGCTGCATGATTGGCGCCACGCATGGTGGTGTGTGGCGTCCACACATGTTGCCACGGTAAACCCAATGCAGCCTCCTCGCATAATTGCTACCCGCCGGCGTAGCGCGGGTTCGGGCCGTAAGGTGATGCTTTACACCAATCTCGTAAGGTAATACCTTACATTCATGATCAAGTCGTTTCGATCAAAACCCCTCGAAGCCTTTTGGGCCAAGGGAGTCGGCAGGAAGCTGCCGGTCCAAAACCACGCCCGGCTACGGCGCCTGTTGTTCGCCTTGGACGCCGCGACGAGGCCTGAGGATATGAACCTGCCTGGCATGAACTTTCACGCCCTTCAGCCCATCCCGAGCCGCTGGTCGGTATGGGTGACCGGCAATTACCGGCTCACCTGGGCTTGGGACGGCGGCGCCATCGATGTCGACATAGAGGACTATCACTGATGACCACGAACCTTGCCCCGATGCACCCTGGCGAGCTGCTCCGTGAGGAAATCCTGCCCGCCACCGGCCTGTCCAAGACCGCGGTGGCGGCGCGGCTTCACATCTCCCGGCAGTCGCTCTACGACATTCTGCGAGAGAAGCAGCCCGTTACGTCGAACATCGCGCTGCGCCTGGGGCGCCTGTTCGACAATTCTCCGGCCTTCTGGCTGAACCTTCAGGCCAACTACGACGTGGCCGTGCTGGGGCAGCAGCTCAAGGACGAACTGGCCAAGATCGAGCCGTTGCGGGCGGCCTGATGGCGGTGGCGGTTTTTCCGCACTGCTGCCATCACCGTTGATCCTCGCCGCCCAGTACCGGGGTCGGCCCCGCGCCCTGGAAATCCGCGAACGGGATCCCGGCGGCGCGCAGGGCGGACTCCAACTGCTTGTAGGCGAGGGCGCGGACGTCGAACTGCTTGCCCGGCGCCGTCTCGAATTTGCAGCGGAAGATTTTGACGCCGGGGTCGATGCGATAGAGCTTGCCCTTCAAGGGCTCGCGGATCATCGGGCCGATCTCGGGATCGAGCAGCATGGTCTCGCCCACCTTCTTGATCAGCTTGCGCACCTTCTCGCTGTCGACGTCGAGCGGCAGGGGGATGTTGAACTTGATGATCACCCAGTCGCGCGAGGTGTTGCGCACCGTGCCCAGGTCGCCGAAGGGCACGAAATGCAAGGGACCGTTGTGGTGGCGCAGGGCGACGGTGCGCAGGGTGATGCGCTCGACCGTGCCCTTGGTGGCGGCGCCGCTCTCGATATATTCGCCGATGCGGAAGACGTCCTCGGCCAGGTAGAAGATGCCGGTGATGATGTCGCGCACCAGGGTCTGGGTGCCGAAGCCCAGCGCGATGCCGACGACGCCGGCACTGGCGAGCAGGGGGGTTACCTCGATCCCCAGCGCCCACATGGCGCTAAAGGCGAAGACGATGATCAGCACTACCGCCGCCGTGGTGCGCAGCAGCGGCAGCAGGGTGACCAGCCGGGCATTGGGGCCGACCTCGCCGGCATGGGGGTCGATCGGGCCGATCTGGGCCAGGCGATGGTCGATGGTCGACTTGGTCGCGATCCAGGCGAGGTCGGCCAGCAGGCCGAGGGCCACCACGCCCAGGACGTTGAGCCCGAAGTCGAGCAGGGGGCTGCGTTCGCCGCGCATCGCCATGTCGGCCAGCGGCGAGGCCAGGGCCAGCGCCGCGACGCCCAGGCCCAGCAGCACCACCACGAGGCGGGCCACCGGTAACACCAGGGATGGCACCAGGGCCGGATCGGGCCGCCCCACCCGGTCGTCCGCGTCCATCAATGCCTCGGCCGCGATCTCCTCGCGCCAGAACGAGAACACGGCGTCGTGAAGCATCGTCTGCAGGGCCAGGATCACGGCGATGTCCGCCACGATCACGGCCGCGTCGCCGCTGCCCACCAGCCACAGGAGATAGACCAGCAGCACCAGGCAGGCGGCGAAGAAGGCGCGCGGGAAGCGCGGCAGGCGGCCGGCGCGCAGGCGGCTGCGCACCCGGTCGGCCGGCGCCAGGATGCCCAGGCACAGGCCCAGCAGCAGGAGCATGGTCGCCGTGGCGCAGAACAGGCTCAGCGTCGCGGCAAAATGCGGCGCCTGCAGGGTGCGCTCGATCAGGCCGGGCAGGAAATGCCCGGTGACCAGCAGGCCTGCCACCGCCAGCGTCGCAACGGCGGCCGGCAGGACGGCCTGGGACTCGACCGGCACCAGGCGCAGGGCCGGGGCGCCCGGCGCCAGCAGCAGGTCGATGGCCAGCCACACGAGACGGATGGCGACCAGCATCAAGGTCACGGTCACCACCGTATCCTCGACCCCGGGCGGCCAGGTGAGGGCGGCGGTGGTGCCCAGGATCGCCACGGTGAACACGACGAGGCCGAAGAACTTCAGCCACAGCCGGCGCAGGCCCAGCAGCAGCACCCGGCGCGGCGATCCCGCCGGGGTCGCCTCCAGGGCGCGGCGGGCGGGGATCGCATAGGTCCAGTAGAGCCATTCCAGGCCGCCGCCCACCACCAGCAGGATCAGCAGATAGGCGACCGCGCGCACCCCTTCGCCGCTCATCATCCCGGCGCTGACCTGGCCGCCCAGGCGCTGCCATTCGGCCGGCGCGGCGACCAGGTGCTCGATGATGGTCCACAGCCTGGCGCGCGCCTGTGCCAGCAGGTCCATGGTCATGTCGGGCATGGCGGCACCGCCGGCCTGCGCTCGGGCCAGGCCGGGCAGCAGCACGGCGCCGGCAGCCGCAAGCAAGCGGGCGTGCCCTCTCATTGGACGGGTTCCGCCGCGCCGCGCGGCGCCCAGTCTTCGGGCGCGCGGGCGGCCTCGGCCCCGACATAGGCCGGGAGCAGGCGGGTCACCGCGACATCGCCGTCCCGCAGCCGCGCCTGGCAGGCCAGGCGCACGCCGGCGCCGGCGTGCAGCAGGGCCAGCGCGTGCGCCTCGATCGCGCCCGGCGGCGACAGCGTGCCCTGGTCGAGCGTAATGCGACAGGTGCCGCAGCGGCCGCGTCCGGCGCAGACATGGGCATGGGGCACGGCGGCCAGGCGGCTGACCTCCAGCACGGTCAGGCCGCGCCGGCCCCTGGCCACGCGGCCGTCGTCATAGGTGACGTGCAGGGTGCGGAAGCGGCTGCGGAAGACGCGCCAGCCGACCAGGGCGAAGACCGCCAGGGCGATCGCCCAGTAGACGGTCAGGACCTGGGCCTGGACGGTATCGAGCTGCGGCTTCACCGCCGCCAGCCGGACCACGTTGGCGGTGACCGCGCCGTGGAATGCCTCATCCCCGGCAAAGCGGGCCAGGGCGGCCTTGCCCGCCTCGACGAAGCCCAGCAGGGCCAGGATCGGCACCGCGAAGAGCAGCGGCAGCACCACCCGGCCCAGCCGCGTCCAGGCGGGTTTCAGCACCATCCAGCCATAGAGGCCGATCGCGCCGTGGACCCAGACCAGCACCACCACCAGCAATTGCTGGATGGCATAGTCGGGGGCGAGGCGCCAATAGATCACCAGCATCAGGCCGTAGCTGATCTCGATGTCGGGCGCCAGGCCCAGGCTGAGCCGCGTCAACAGGACGTGGGCCAGCAGCAGGGGCGGGGTCAGCAGGCCCAGGATCATCTGCACCAGGTCGCTGCGGCTGAGCGCCAGGCTGCGCCGGCGGGCGATCGAATAGAGGCCCAGGCCGGCATGGGTGACGGCGGCAAACAGCAGCAGGGCGGTGCCCGGCAGGCTGGACCAGGGGCCCATCAGGGTGGCACGCCAGGCCTCCATGGCGGCCAGCGAGTCGAGACCCAGGGCGAGGGTGATCAGATGGGTGGCCACGAAGACGATCAGGATCAGTCCGGTGGCGAGCCGCAGATTCCGGACGATGATGGCGAAAGGCATCGACGAACGCTCCCCCAGCCGGTTCCCCCGGCTTCCGATGACGATCAGGCCGGAGCCTCCCGCCCGTCAAGCCCGCGTGACCGGCGCATGTTACACCGGGCCGGCCAGTGGTTGAAAGAGTATGCTGCAGTTGCGTAAAATATTTGCGTCAGCAGCATGAACGTCGATGGTCGAATTTGCAGTATTGATTCAGCCACTTATGCCGGGATTTTGAGTGGCTTGAAAAAACGCCGGAATTCTGTCTTTTGAGATAGTTGCCAAAAAGCGGGCGGTATCGCCATTTTTGGCATAAAAGGTCGTCGACCCGGTGAGCCACTGGCCAAAGTCATCGTATAATCATCAAGTGCCGGGCTACGCTCGGCCGGTTCTCTGGGGGAGACACAAAACATGTCCAATCTGAGCGTTCGTACCCAACTCGATATGAATGCCTGGGCGCTCTCGCTGATCTTCGGCGAGGCCGAGCCGGGCACGGCGACCAAGCTGCGCATCCGCATCGATGCCGACGATTATGTCGACCTGATCGGCACCGGCTTCACCTATGACATCGATGGCACGCCGACCGGCGGCACGGTCAAATCGATGACCTCGGTGGTCGACGGCCTCGTCCAGTTCGTCCTGAACCAGTTCAGCGTGCCGGTGGTCGACATCATCGCCACGATCGAAGCCTTCGACGCGAATGCCTTCCTCGGCCTGTTCTTCGGCGGCAACGACCGCATCACCGGCGATGACCTCGACGATGTCCTCTACGGCTTTGGCGGTTCGGATTCCATGACCGGCGGCCTGGGCAACGACGCGCTCTTCGGCGGTGACGGCAACGACAAGTTCTATCTGCAGGACGGGGGTATTCACGATACCGCGTCCGGCGGCCTGGGCAACGACACCTACTACATCGATGGCGTCGACAGCATCACCGAGGCCGACGGCGAGGGCACGGACACCGCCAACATCAAGGGCGACTTCCTGCTCGACGAAGGCAATTCGATCGAGAACATGAACGCGGTGGGCAATGTCGATGGCGACATCACCGGCAACCAAGCGCGTAACAATATCAAGGGCGATGCCAGCGACAACGTCCTGTCCGGTGCGGGCGACCGCGATACCATCGCCGGCGGCAGCGGCATCGACACGATCAACGGCGGCGACGAATACGACCGCCTGTTCGGCGACGGCGGCAACGACAGCATCTTCGGCGACGACGGCACCGATCGTATCGAAGGCGGTACCGGCAACGACCTGCTCTATGGCGGCGGCGACGACAACGATCGCGATACCTTCATCTTCACGGTGTCGGATGTCAGCTTCGGCCGCGACACCATCGTCGACTGGGAGGATGTAACCGACCGGATCCAGATCGAGGGTTATGCCTCGTTCGCCGCGGCGGTTGCCGACGGCATGACGATTTCCGAGGATGCGGGCGGCAACGCCATCATCAAGTTCACCACGCCGATCTCGACCATCACCTTGAGCGGGATCGATCAATCCCAGGTCACCTCGGCCGACTTCGTCTTCATCGCCTGAGATCCCGACGTGCAAGCCGGCCCGGCGCGAGCCTGGCCGGCTTTTCTCTTGCTATGATCCCTGGTCGCCGATGCGACGGAGGCCGGAGAGATGTTCGAGCGCCTGGTCCATTCGGATTGGAGCGTCGATGCGCGCAAGCGCTGGTGCGCGTCGGCGCGCCGGGCCGCGGGGCACTGGCGCGTTTCATGCCCGCGGCGGGTGCCGCCGCTCGAACAATTCGTCGATGAACTGTTCGATGGCCGCGTGCTGGCGGGCTTCGATTTCCCGATCGGCCTGCCGGCCGCCTACGGCGCCCGCACCGGATTCGAGAGTTTTCGCGAAGCATTGAATGCTTTTGGTTCAGGGCCTTGGCATCAGTTCTTTGAGGTAGCGGATGATCCTGCCCAGATCAGCCTGCACCGGCCCTTCTACCCCCGGCGTTCCACCACCGGTGCCAAACAGCCCCACCTGCTGGCGGCACACGGTGTCGCAGCACTCGACGCCCTGCATCGGCGCTGCGAACGCGCGACGGCCGAGCGCCGCGCCGCCAGCACCCTGTTCTGGACGTTGGGCGGCAACCAGGTCGGCAAGGCGGCGCTGACCGGCTGGCGCGGCGTGATCCGCCCCGCACTGGCCCGGGGGGCCCGGCTGTGGCCGTTCGACGGCACCCTGGCGGCCCTGGCTGCGACCGGCGGCTGCGTCCTGTGCGAGACCTATCCGGGCGAGGCTTACGGACACGTCGGCGCCCGCTTTCGCTCGGGCGAGAGCAAGCGCCGGCAGGCCGATCGCCGGGCCAAGGCGGAAGCGATCATTGCCTGGACAGGCCGCCACGGTGTGATCTTCGAGGCTGCGGCACGGGCCGCGATCCTCGACGGCTTCGGCCCCTCCAACTCGGGCGAGGATCCGTTCGACGCCCTGATCGGCCTGCTCGGCATGATCGAGGTGGTCGAGGGCCGGCGCACGCCGGGGCCGGAGCAGGACGATGAGATCAGGCGCTGGGAGGGCTGGATCCTGGGGCAGCAACTCTGAATTACTTCTTCAGCGCTGGCTTCCTGGTCGTTTCACCGCTGATTTTGCCGCCCTTTGCCATACGAGCCTTCGCGGCAGGCCCATCCCTAACCGCCGACGTCTTCGCCACCGCGTGCAGGGGTGCGTAGGATATGTCACTGGTCAGTGGAGTGGCCCCGGGCCTCGCACTGACAACTGGTGAAACGACGAGTGCTTTGCCAAGGGCGTCGAATGCGGCGTCAAACTGGTCGAGTTGGGTGGCGTGATCGAGCCGGAAAAGGCGATCGACCTGTTCCCTATGCCAATTCAGTTGGCGCGCCAGCCCCGCCCTTGTCATGCCGGCCACGCGCAGGGCCGACCACAGAGCAACCTTAATCGATGTTTGTGTGGGCAATTTGACCACGGCGGTACTGCTGTCGCCCGCCGACGCCTTGAGGTCGTCGACAGACCCAAGAGCATCGGGGATCTCTTCCCCCTCGACATCCTGGCCGCAATGGCTTCCTCCATGGCATCGCGAGCGTGCGCCAGGGCATCCTCCCGGTCATCACCAAAGGTGGTGAGTTCGGGAAAGGCGGGAGAGGTCACGAGCATCGTGCCGTTGTCGTCGGGTACCAGGATCACAGGGTACAGGAGCATCATTTCAATCCCAGATCCTTGAGGATCTTGTTCACAAGGCCGGTGCCGAGTTCTTTGTTGGAGCCATGCATCGGCAATTGCGACGTGCGATCGCCACGACGAACCGTCACGTGGCCGCTGCCGCCCTTGTGGGCCTCGAAGGTGCAGCCGTTCTTTGAGAGAAGACGTCTGAGTTCGCTGGCATTCATGAGTATAGCGTGGTCAACAGATCTGTGGAAGTCAACAGAAATGTAGAGTCTCCTCGGCCGATCGATGACCTATCAGCCGTGGCGCTGGTACATTGGCGGATAATTTGACTTATCCCTTCGCATCTGCAATAAGACCTGCGTCGGTATCGCCGACATCAGGCGCTCCAGCCGCGTAAGGGACGTGTCCACGTCCATCCTGTTGAGCGCATCGAGTATTCCAACCATCCGACAGCCCAGGCACGCGGGGCATGTCTCCGCAGCTGCCTTTGCGGCAACGCTCGAGCCTTGTGTGGGCCAGGGGCGTGCCGATGGCTTGTTTTTGGGAAGTTTTTCCTCAGTGACTCAGTTTACCGATCTCGGCCTGGCCGAGCCTATCCTCCGCGCCCTCAAGGACGAGGGTTACGACACGCCCACCCCGATCCAGGCGCGCGCCATTCCCTCCCTGCTCGAAGGCCGCGATATTCTGGGTATTGCCCAGACCGGCACCGGCAAGACCGCGGCTTTCGCGCTCCCCATCCTCAATCGCCTGATCTCGGGCGGGACCAAGGCGCCGCCCAAGGCCGCCCGGGTCCTGATCATGGCACCCACCCGTGAACTGGCCGCCCAGATCGGCGACAGCTTCCGCACCTATGGCCGCCACGCCAAGATCACCGTCGCGGTGGTCGTCGGCGGCGTCAGCCACAGCGGCCAGATCCGCGCCCTGTCGCGCGGCGTCGACGTCCTGGTCGCCACCCCCGGCCGCCTGCTCGACCATGTCGAAGGCGGCACCGCCCGTCTCGATCACTGCGAAGTGGTCGTGCTGGACGAGGCCGATCACATGCTGGACCTGGGCTTCGTGCTGCCGATCCGCAAGATCCTGAGCAAGGTGCCCAGCCGCCGGCAGAGCCTGTTCTTCTCGGCCACCATGCCGCGCGAGATCGCGACTCTGGCGGGCGAGATGCTGCGCGATCCGGTGCAGGTCGAAGTGACCCCGGTCGCCACCACGGCCGAGCGCGTCGCCCAGCAGGTCTATCTGATCGAGGCCGGCGGCAAGCGCAGCCTGCTGATCGAACTGCTCGGCAAGCCCGAGGCCAAGCGCGCCCTGGTCTTCACCCGCACCAAGCGCGGCGCCGACCGGGTGTGCGAATATCTCGAGGCGGCCGGCATCCCGGCCGCGGCGATCCACGGCAACAAGAGCCAGGGGCAGCGCGAGCGTGCCCTCGATGGTTTCAAGAGCGGGCGCTGCCGCGTCCTGGTCGCGACCGATATCGCGGCGCGCGGCATCGACGTCGACGGCATCACCCATGTCGTCAATTTCGAGCTGCCCAACGTGCCGGAAAGCTATGTCCACCGCATCGGCCGCACCGCGCGCGCCGGGGCGACCGGCATCGCCATCTCGTTCTGCGACCGTGAGGAGCAGGCCTATCTGCGCGATATCGAGAAGGTCACGCGCCAGAAGCTGCCGGTGATCGATCGCCGGGTGAACCCCAACGCCGCTGCCGAATATGCGGCACCGGCCTCGCGTCCGGCCCGGCCCCATGGCCATGGCGGCCGCCCGCAACAGAACCACGGCAGTGGCCGCCCGCAGCAGAACAATCGGGGCGGTCAGGGCCGCCCGAGCGGCCGGGCCCAGGGCGGCGATCGCCGCCAGGCCCGCGGCTGAACGCTGTTTTCCCCCCTCCGCCCGCTTGCGGGGGGAGGGGTCGGGGAGGTGGGTCGGGCCGCTTCGAGATGCCGGTGACCTGTACCCACGACCTCCTCACCCAACCCTCTCCTCCCGCGGAGGAGAGGGCTTTCGATGGCGTCAGGCCTTGATCTTCACGTAAGTCCCCGGCGCATCGTCCAGGACGCGCAGCTTGCCGTCGCCGGGGGTACGCGCGGCGATCTTGGCGCCCGACTTGGTGGACATCCAGCGGTCCCAATCCGGCCACCAACTGCCCTTGTGCTCGGTCGCCTTGGACAGCCAGTCCTCGAAGCTCTCGGCCCCGACCAGGTCGTCGTTGATCCAGTGCTGGTACTTGTTGGCTTCCGGCGGGTTGATCACGCCGGCGATGTGGCCCGAGCCGGCCAGCACCAGGCGGGCGTTGTTCTTGAAGATCCGCGCGCCCCGGAAGACCGAGCGGGCAGGGGCGATGTGATCCTCGCGGCTGGCCACGAAATAGAGCGGCACCTTCACCTTGTTCAGGTGGATCGGCACGTTGTTCATGGTGATGCCGCCGGGCTGCGACAGCTTGTTCTTCTGATAGCACTCGCGCAGGTAGAACATGTGCATGGCGATCGGCATGCGCGTCGCGTCCTGGTTCCAGAACAACAGGTCGAACGGGAACGGGTCGCGGCCGAGGAGATAGTTGTTCACCACGAACGACCAGATCAGGTCGTTGGCGCGCAGCATGTTGAAGGTCTGCGCCATGTCGCCGCCTTCCAGATAGCCCTTCTCGGACATCCGGTCGGCCAGGAATTCGAGCTGGTCCTCGTCGACGAAGACCGACAGCTCGCCGGCCTCGGTAAAGTCGACCTGGGCGGCGAAGAAGGTGCAGGCGGCGATGCGCTTGTCGCCGATGGTCTGGAGATAGGCCAGGGTCGCCGCGGTCAGGGTGCCGCCGATGCAATAGCCGATGGCATTGACCTGGTGCTCGCCGGTCGCCTGCTCGACCGCGTCGAGCGCCGCCAGCAGGCCCTGGTTCATGTAGCCCTCGAAGCCGATCTGGGCGAGCTTGCTGTCCGGGTTGACCCAGGAGATGACGAACACGGTATAGCCGTGGTCGACCGCCCACTTGATGAACGAATTCTGCGGCTTCAGGTCCAGGATGTAGAACTTGTTGATCCAGGGCGGGGTGATCAGCAGGGGCCGCTTGTAGACCTTCTCGGTCGCCGGCTCATACTGCAGCAACTCCATCAGGTCGTTGCGGAAAATCACCTTGCCCGGGGTGACGGCGATATTCCGGCCGACCTCGAAGGCATTGGGATCGGTCATGCGGATGTCGAGGCGGCCCTTGCCGCGCTCCAGGTCCTCGAGCACGTGGTCGAGGCCGCGCACCAGGTTCTCGCCGTTGCTCTCGATCGTGACCCGCAGCACTTCGGGGTTGGTCAGCACGAAGTTGGAGGGCGCGATCGCGTCCATGAACTGGCGGGTATAGAATTCGACCTTCTTCTTGGTCTTGGGGTCCATCCCCTCGACGTCGTGGACGGTGCTCTGGATCCAGCGGGCTGACAGCAGATAGGCCTGCTTGATGAAGTCGAAGGCCTGATTCTCTTCCCAGCTCGCGTCCTTGAAGCGTTTGTCGCCCTTGGCCGGCTCGATCACCGGCTGGGGCTTTTCGCCCAGCAGGCGTTTCGTCGCAGTCTGGAAAAGCGAGACATAGTCGCGCCACAGCCTGACCTGGGCATCCAGCAGCTGACCGGGGTTGGCGATGATCTTCGCCGTCATCTCCAGATAGGCGGAGGCCAGGTTCGACGGGTCGAAATTGACGTTCTTGCGGACGATGTCCTGCCGTTCCATGAACTCGGCCACCAGTTTCCGGCACCGCTTGGCGATTTCCACCATATTTCGGGCTAGAACGGCTGGATCTGGTATCGGCTGCTGGTCTTTGCCGTGTTGATCGGCCATCGGCCATTCCTTATTCTGGGCGTATCGAAAATAGGGTGGGCTTCCTCGCGGCGCGGAGTATATGTGCTTCGCCTTATGCGTTAAAGTCGACGAAGGCGAACAAAGTGACGCGGCGCCTGCGCAGCCGCTTTAAGTTGGGGTTTGACAGAGATGGTCGCAAAGGTCGTCCAGGGTGGGGATGCGTCGCCGCGTCTCGTGCCTTCGCTCGTGATCGCGGTGGGGCTCGCTTCGGCAAGCCTGGGTGCCGTGATGGCGACGAGCGCCGTGACGACCGCCCAGGAGGCGGCGACCGGCAATACCCCGGCCACCACGGTCGATCCCGACGCGGTTCGCCGCCCGGCCACCATCGAAGACAGCTTCCCCAACCTGGGCACCGTTCCCGGCCGGCCTAAGCCGTCGATCTCGGCCACGGATCGCGCCGCGATCACCAACAGCCTGATCGGCGACCGCAACAATGCCCGCCATACCGCCGAGTCGCTGCGCGGGGGGCAGGAGGCTGCCGCGCCGCCGCCGCGCAGCCTGCCGCCGGTTGCTGCCAGCGAGATTCGCGATCCCAACGAGGAACGCCGCCGCCTCGCCGACGAGACCGGCCAGACCGCCTTCGGCAGCTATCAGCGGCGCGAGAACGGCGCCCAGGTGCCCCCGCCGTTGCCCGTGACGCCCGAGGCGCAGACCTACGCCACCCGTCCGGTGCCGGCATCCTCCGCCGGTGGCATGGCGGCCGGCGTACCGCGGTCCGTGGCGCGTCCTTCAGCCGCAGCGGCGACCGAGACTGCCGCGGCGGTCCCTGAGTCGGCCGACCCCGCCGCCCCGCGGACGGATGCCGTGCGGCCGCTTAAGGTGCCGCCGACCGTTGCCAGCCTGCCGGCCCCCGCCGGGCAGCCGCAGCGCGAGATCGCCGCCGGCCCGACGCCGCAGGTGATCGCCTCGATCAATTCGCCGCCCGCCGCGCGTCCGGCGGCGGCCCGCCCCGCGACAACCCGCCCGGCCGCAACCGCGGTTGCCGCAGCCGCCGCGCCCGCAGCCGGCAGCCGGTATGCGCCGCCGGCCGCAACCGCGTCGCAGCCGGCTCTGCGCGTTGCCGGCGGCGCCACGCCGGCCGTGGCGCCGCGCGGCTCGACCACCGTCGCCGCGGTCGAGGCCCGGCCGCTGACACCGTCGGTCGCCGGCGGTTCGCGCGAACTGGCCGTGCCCGCCAACGCCCCGCCGGGCGTCGTCGTCAACGACGTCTATCTGCAGCAGCTCGCGGAAACCCGGCGCCCAACCAGCGTGCCCGTCTCGATGCCGCAGTTCGAGGTTTCCACCGCGCCCGCCCTCCCGGCCGGCGCCGCCGTGCCGATGTCGCCGGCCATGCAGGCCGCCCTGGGCAGCAGCGGTTCGACCCGCGCCCGTGCGCCGGTGCGCCTCGATATTCCGGCCGAAACCACCCGGCCGCGGGCCGCGGTGGCGCCGGCGCCCCGGCGTGCCACTGTTGCGGCCGATGGCAGCACGGTGATCGGCTTCGCCGCCGGCTCCATCGACCTCACGCCCGCCGCGCGCGAGAGCATTCGCCAGATGGCGGCCGCCCTGCACTCGGGCGTGTCGCAGGTGCGGATCGTCGGCTATGCCCGCTCGCGCGGCGACGCTGCCGATTCGATCGAGGCTTTCGGTCTGTCGATCGACCGGGCCAATGCCGTCGCTGCCGAATTGATGGCAGCCGGCGTGCCGCCGCGTGCCGTCAAGGTCGAGGCGATCGTCGCCGATGCCGGCGCCGCCACCGCCCGAGCTAGGGGCAAGGGACCGGAAGCGGTCGTCTTCGTCGAGTAATAAACTCAACCTTTCAACGTCAACTATCCCTCATTCAAGGGTCATCAGGTCCGATCATGGATCCCGAATTTCATCGCATCCGGCGGTTGCCGCCCTATGTCTTCGAACAGGTCAATTCGCTGAAGGCGAAAGCCCGCGCCCGCGGCGAGGACATCATCGACTTCGGGATGGGCAATCCCGACCTGCCGACGCCCAAGCACATCGTCGACAAGCTGGTCGAGACCGTGGCCGATCCGCGGACCCATCGCTATTCGACCTCGCGCGGGATACCGGGCCTGCGCCGGGCCCAGGCCGCCTATTACGCCCGCCGCTTCGGTGTCGAGCTGGATCCCGAGCGCGAGGTCATCGCGACCCTGGGGTCCAAGGAAGGCCTTGCCAACCTGGCCCAGGCGATCACCGCGCCCGGCGACACCATCCTGGTGCCCAACCCGTCCTACCCGATTCACCCTTACGGCTTCATCATCGCGGGTGCGGCCATCCGCTCGCTGCCGACGGGTCCCGATATCGACTTTCTCAGCGTGCTGGAACGGGCGACGCGCCATTCGGTGCCGATGCCCACCGCCCTGGTGCTAAACTACCCGTCGAACCCGACGGCCGAGGTCCAAGGCCTGGACTTCTATGGCCCGATCGTCGAGTTCTGCCGGGCCAAGGGCATCTACATCCTGTCGGATCTCGCCTATTCGGAGATCTATTTCGACGGCAATCCGCCGCCCTCGATCCTCCAGGTGCCGGGCGCCAAGGAGATCGCGGTCGAATTCACCTCGATGTCCAAGACCTATTCCATGCCGGGCTGGCGCATGGGCTTTGCCGTCGGCAACCAGAAACTGGTGCAGGCCCTGGGCCGCATGAAGTCCTACCTGGACTACGGCGCCTTCACGCCGATCCAGGTGGCTTCCGCCGCCGCCCTGAACGGCCCGCAGGACTGTGTCGAGGAGATGCGCCAGATCTACAAGTCGCGCCGCGACGTGCTGATCAAGGGCTTGCAGGAAGCCGGCTGGAACGTACCGTCGCCGCCCGCGACCATGTTCGCCTGGGCGCCGATCCCGCCGGCCTTCGCCCACTTGGGCAGCCTCGAGTTTTCCAAGCTGATGCTGACCGAGGCCAAGGTGGCCGTGGCGCCGGGTCTGGGCTTTGGCGAATACGGCGACGGCCATGTCCGCATCGCCCTGGTCGAGAACGAGCATCGCATCCGCCAGGCCGTGCGCAACATCAAGCGGTTCCTAGGGTCAGCCGACCCGCAGATGCCGGTGGGCGACAATCTGGCGGCGATGAAAAAGGTCGTGGCGTGACGGAACCGCTGCGTCTGGGCATCGCCGGCTTGGGGACTGTCGGCGGGGGGCTGGTTCGCCTGCTCGATGCCCATGGCGACCGGCTGGCCCTGCGTACCGGGCGGCGGATCGAGATCGCCGCCGTCTGTGCCCGCGACAAGACCAAGGATCGGGGTCTTGGCCATGCCCTCGACGGGGTGCGGTGGCACGACGACGCCGTGGCACTGGCGCGTGACGCGCAGGTCGACGTGCTGGTGGAATTGATCGGCGGCAACGGGGTGGCCAAGGACGCGGTCGAGGCGGCGCTGTCCCTGGGCAAGCCGGTGGTGACCGCGAACAAGGCCCTGCTCGCCCATGACGGCCTGGCGCTGGCCCGCGCGGCCGAGCGGGCAGGGGTGGCGCTGAACTTCGAGGCGGCGGTGGCCGGCGGCATCCCGGTGGTCAAGGCGTTGCGCGAAGGCTTTGCCGGCAACCGCATCAATGCCCTGTTCGGCATCCTCAACGGCACCTCGAACTATATCCTGACCTCGATGGCGGCCACCGGGGCCTCGTTCGAGTCGGCGCTGGCGGAGGCGCAGGCGCTGGGCTATGCCGAGGCTGATCCCAGCTTCGACGTGGATGGCGTGGATGCCGCCCACAAGCTCAGCCTGCTGGCCAGCCTCGCCTTTGCGGCGCCGGTCGATTTCAGTGCCGTCTATGTCGAAGGGATCCGGCGGATTACCGCGCTCGACATTTCCTTCGCCCACGAACTGGGCTTCCGCATCAAGATCCTGGGGATCGCGCGGGCCACCGACCACGGCCTGGAGGTGCGGGTGCATCCGGCCATGGTGCCCGAGGGGACGGCGCTCGCCCATGTCGACGGGGTCTACAACGGCGTGGTGATCGAGGGGGATTTCGTCGACCAGATGGTCTTCGAAGGCCGCGGCGCCGGCGCCGGCCCGACCGCCTCGGCGGTGATGGCCGACATCGTCGATATCGCCCTGGGCCTGAAGCTGCCGCTTTACGGCGTGCCGGTGGATCGCCTGGGCCAGATCGCCATGGCGTCGATCGATCGGCGCATCGGCGCCTGCTACCTGCGCCTGTCGGTGGTCGACCGGCCGGGGGTGATCGCCGACATCGCCGCGATCCTGCGCGACGAGCAGGTTTCCATCGAATCGCTGCTGCAGCGGGGCCGCGCGCCCGGCGAAGCCGTGCCCGTGGTCATTGTGACCCATGAGGTGGAAGAGGCGGCGATGCGCCGGGCACTGGCGCGCATGGGCGCGCTGGCGACGGTGCTGGAACCGCCCACGATGATCAGAATTGAAGAGATCAAGCGCGCGTGAGCGTGCCTCGATAGATGAACGGCAGATTTGAAGGAATTCGACATGGCCACGAAGAAGACGACCAAGGCGGTGGAACCGGTAGCGGGCGAAGCCGTAACCCCCGTCGACCGCGTGCTGGTGCTCGAACTCGTGCGGGTGACCGAGGCGGCGGCGATCTCGGCGGCCAAGCTGGCCGGTCGCGGCGATGAAAAGGCCGCCGACCAGGCGGCGGTCGATGCCATGCGCACGGCGCTGAACCAGATGGATATCCGCGGTACCGTGGTGATCGGCGAGGGCGAGCGCGACGAGGCGCCGATGCTCTTCATCGGCGAGGAAGTGGGCAGCGGCAAGGGCCCGGCCATCGACATCGCGCTGGACCCGCTGGAGGGCACCACGCTGACCGCCAAGGCGGCGCCCAACGCACTGGCCGTGATCGCGCTGGCCGACCGGGGCAATTTCCTGCATGCACCCGACGTCTACATGGACAAGATCGCCGTCGGCGGCGGCCTGCCCGCCGGGATCGTCGATCTCGACCGCGACCCGATCGACAATGTGAAGGCCCTGGCCAAGCACAAGGGTGTCGGCCTCGAGGAAATCACCGCCTGCGTGCTCGACCGGCCCCGCCACGCCGAGCTGATCGCCAAGCTGCGCGCGGCCGGCGTGCGCATCTACCTGATTCCCGATGGCGACGTCGCGGGTGTCATCGCCACGGCCGATCCCGATACCGGCGTCGACATCTACATGGGTTCGGGCGGCGCGCCGGAAGGCGTGCTGGCCGCCGCCGCCCTGCGCTGCATCGGCGGGCAGATGCAGGGACGCCTGCTGTTCCGCAACGACGAGGAACGCGCGCGTGCCAAGAAGGTCGGCATCACCGACCTGAACAAGAAGTACGACCTGCTGGAACTGGCCCGCGGCAACGTCATCTTCGCGGCGACGGGCGTCACCTCGGGCTCGATGCTGGACGGCGTCAAGCAGACCGGCGGCGTCACCACCACCCATTCGATCGTGATGCGCTCGAAATCCGGCACGGTGCGCTGGGTCAAGGCCCGCCACGGCCACAACAAGTAGGTTTCTACCGGCTTTCCGCCAGCCAGGTGGCAACACCCTGGCCGGCGGCGCGGCCGGTGGCAAAGCAGGCGGTGAGCAGGTAGCCGCCGGTGGGGGCGTCCCAGTCGATCATCTCGCCGGCGCAGAAGGTGCCCGGCATCGCCCGCAGCATCCAGCGCTCGTCTAGGGCTTCGAGGCTGATGCCGCCCGCCGTCGAAATCGCCTCGTCGATCGGCCTCGGCGCGGTCAGGCACAGCGGCAGCGCCTTCAGGCGGCGGGCCAGGCGGCCCATGTCCTGCCGGTCCTCCGCCGTGGACAGTTCCCACACCAGGCCGGCGCGGACCCCCTCGATACTCAAGGTTCGGCGCAGGTGGTTGGCCAGCGAATGCCGCCCCTGCGGGCGCGACAGGGCGGCGGCGACGGCTTCGGCCGGGCGCTCGGGCAGCAGGTCGAGATCCACCACGGCGGGGCGGCCGGCGTCGAGTGCCTGCCGCAAGCCGGCCGCGAGGGCATAGATCGCACCGCCCTCGACGCCGCCGGCGGTAACCACGAATTCGCCCCGCAGGCGCTGGCCCTGGAACGTCAGGGCGACAGGCTTTACCGGCTGGCCGGCGAAACGCCCGCTGAAATGCTCGCTCCACCGCGTATCGAAGCCGCAGTTGGCGGCGGCAAAGGGCGTGGTCGCCACGCCGCGGTCCGTAACCGCCGCCGCCCACCGGCCGTCGCTGCCCAGCTTGGCCCAACTGGCCCCGCCCAGGGCGAGCAGAACCGCGCTGGCCTGTACCGCGACCGGGCCGGCCGGTGCGGCAAAGCACAGGCGGCCGTCCTCGGCCCAGCCGGTCCACCGGTGGCGGACCTTGACCAGCAGGCCCTTGGCGCGCAGGCGATGGAGCCAGCCGCGCAGCAGCGGCGCGGCCTTGAAGCCGACGGGAAAGATCCGGCCGGATGTTCCGGTGAAGGTTTCGATCCCCAGGTCGTGGGCGAAAGCCTCGATCTGCGCCGGGCCGAAGGCGCGGATCGCGGCTTCCAGGCGGGCGCGGGCGGGGCCATAGCGATCGAGCAGCCGGTCGATGGGTTCGCCATGAGTGATGTTCAGCCCGCTTTTGCCGGCCATCAGGAACTTGCGCCCCAGGGAGGGCATGGCGTCGTAGAGCGTCACGGGGTAACCCGCGTCCAGGATGGTCTCGGCCGCCATCAGGCCGGCCGGGCCGCCGCCGATGACGACGGCATGGGGGGCGGTGTGGGGAGGGAGGGCACCAATCATTTGTTAACCGGAAATCCGCCTTATGACTCTCTGTCGTGGGCCTCGATGCTGTGCCACGGGTTGCGGTTGCCCGGCGACCGCGCCATCAATGACCATATCAACCGGAGCGGCAAGGGCATGAGTCGGTCAATCATCTCCCGCCTGCTGCCATTCCTGTTCGTTGTTCTCGCCTTGCTGCTGCACTGGCGCTTGGCGATGGGGCCGGACGGGCCGATCGCCGCCCATCGCCTGCTCGACACCGACAGCTATGCCCGGCTGATGCGGGTGGAACAATTATGGGCGGGCAAGGGCTGGTACGACAGCACCCTCGACCGCCTGGGCGCCCCCGAAGGCATGCCGATCCATTGGACGCGGCCGCTCGACCTGCTGATTCTGGGACCGGCCGTTGCAGCCCATGCCGTGGGTGTGCCGATCGACCGGGCCATCTGGTGGTCGGGCATGTGGGTCTGCCCCCTGCTGCATGTTCTGGCCTGCTTGATCATCGTCTGGGGTGCCCGCGCGCTCGTAATGCGCGAGGTGGCTTGGTTCGCCGGCCTGGCCATGCTGGCGCAGCCCGCCGTGGCCTCCTACGGCGGGGTCGGCAGGGCCGACCATCACGTGCTGATCCTGCTGTGCGTCGCCGCCTGTCTTTCGGCCGGCCTGTGGGCGGCGAAAGACCTGCACAACCGCCGGGCCGCACTGATCGCGGGCCTGAGCGGCGGCGCAGGGGTGTGGATCGGGCCTGAGGCCCAGCTTGTCGTCATGCCGCTCCTGGCCGGTTTCGGGCTGCTGTGGGTCTTCGGGGCCGGGACGGCCCGGCCATCGCCCGTCAGGGCCTGTACAGTGCCCTGGGCTTTGCCCTGGGTATCCTCGTCGGCGTCGGCGTGGATGTTCCGCTCGGCGATTGGCTGGTGACGGCCTATGACCGGATTTCCATCCTTCACGTTGCGACGGCCCTGCTCCTGGTGGCCGTCTTCGCGCTCGCCCTGTGGCTGGGCGGCGGGACCGAGGGGCGCCGGGGCGTGTGGCGGCGGTTGCTGCTGGGGCTCGCCCTGTCCCTGGCCGCGGTGGCCGTGCTGGGCGTGGTTTTCCCGGGTTTCTATCGGTCGACCCTGGCGACGGACGATCCCGTGATTCAATCCCTGGTCTCCCAGGTGCGCGAGATGCAGCCGATCCGCTTCTGGACCCGCGCCGGGCTGAGCGACCTGCTCATCGATATCGGCGGCACCCTCCTGGCCCTGCCGTTCGTGCCGCTTGTGCTGTGGGGCGCGCCCGACGGGGCGACGCGGCGCCTGGCCGTGGTGTGGACCGTGACCCTTCTGGCGACCTTGGCCGCGGCCTTGGCCTATTTGCGGTTCGTGGTCGAGTTCGCCGCGCCCGGCGCCATCGGCGTCGCCGGCTTGATGGCCGTCGCCGCCGCCGCCTTGTCGGCGGTTCGGCCGGTGGTCCGGGTCGCGGCCTTGTTGCTGGTCGCGCTGCTGGGCACGGTGGGGCTGCCGGCAATCGGCCTTCAACTGAAGGCCTCGCTGGACAAGGCAGAGGGATGCGACGCTGCCGACCTGTCGGCCTATCTACGGGTGACGCCGCCGGTATCGGCGCCGCCGGGCGGCCCCGATCCGATCGTGATGCTGAACAATTTCAACCTGACGCCGCGGCTGGCCTATGAGACGCCGTTCCGCTTCGTTGCCGCCTCCTACCACCGCGGGGCCGCGGCCATTCGGGATGCGATGGTGTTCTTCATGGCGACCGACGATGCGGCGGCGCAGTCGATTCTCGGCCGCCGGGAGGTCGCGCTCGTCATCCTCTGCCGCAGCGGCATGGCGCCTCAGCCGCCCGAACAGCCGCCGGGTAACCTCGAGGGGCGCCTGCTCTCGGGCGAAGGAGTGCCCGCCTTCCTGGCGCAGCTGCCGCTGCCCGAGAGACTGGGCAGGGACTTCGTGGCCTACACGGTGAAGCGGTGACGCGAATGACCGCCCGTCAGGCTCTCGTCAGGCGGGCGATGAAATGAAGCCCGCGGCTAAAGAGCAGCGAGGCGGGGAAGGGATAGAGCGGGATCTTCTCGATCAGTGTGTCGATCTTCAGCCCTGCGGCGGCGAAACCGGCCAGCCACTGCGCCCGCGTCCAGTAATTGTAGGGCAGGACTACCCCGTGGCCGGCATTGCCGACCCAATCCATGAAGCGCAGGGTAGGCCCGGCGGCCAGCCCTTCGAGGAAATGGTCCTTGATGATTACAGCGGGCGCCACGCGCGCCGCCTCCTTCAGGAGGACGAGGGCATCGTCGGTGTGATGCAGAACATCGACGAAAAGCACGGCATCCGCGCCACCGTCCGCCGCCGGCAAGGTCCGGCCGTCATAGGGGCGAACCGGGATATGGGTGACCGGGCGGACCATGACATCGATGCCCGTGATTTCGACCTTTCGCCCATCCGCCTTTGCCTGGCGCATGATCAACGCGTCGATCGTGCCGTCGCCGCAGCCGACGTCGAGCACCCGGCCTGCCGGCAACAGGGGGGTGATCGCCTCGGCCAACACGCGGGTACGCCGGTTGAAGACGAGGCTGTGATGCAGGCCGGTCAGAACGTCGCTCATTCATCTTCCTGCGTGTAGGCTCGAGGCCAGTGGGTCATCTGGGTTCGCTTTTGTCAATCCGGCCGGCCGGGCGCCCGCGAAACTGCCGTTCATCGGAGGCGGTAGTAGTTAAGCCGTCTCAACGATCTGTTTACTTCTTGCGCTGATACTGTGTCTCAACGGCGAACTGGTTGAACGATGCCGTCGATGTGGTAACAGTTCCACGAGATCGGCCCTAGGCCGACGCTGCCTATGGAGAAAATAAATGTTGCGCAATCTCTTTGTCCGTTTCGCCATGGCCCGCTCCGATGAGCGTGGCGCCACCGCGATTGAGTACGCCCTGATCGCCGCTCTGATCGCCGTGGCCGCCATCGTCGGCATGGAATTGGTCGGCACCGAGGTCAATGCCACATTCCAGAACGTTGCCAACAAGCTCTAACTGGCGGGCCGCGGCGATTGATCGCCTGTGGCCGGATACTAGTTCCTGCTTAATCGCGGTATCTGTCGCCGCTTGGCGGCGGATACCGCCTTACATGGCGGTGGCCCATGGCATCGGTTGATCGGTCGATGCGGGTGATTCCCGAGCGGTCCGTCGCAAGACCGGGCCAGTGCCGTGCTGCGCGTGAGGCCGGCGCGACCGCGATCGAATATGCTGCCATTGCGGCGCTCATTTCGATCGCCGGCATTGCCGGCATGACATTGATCGGCGAGGACGTGATCGCGTTCTTCGATTCGATCTTCAATGCGTTTCCGTGACGCGAGACAGGACACGCAGATAAAAGGCCGGGGTTTCCCGGCCTTTTTCTTTGTGGGCAAGATCCCGCCGGGTCAGGGCGGGGTAATGACCTTGATGCTGCGCGCGGGTTGGGCCGGCTGGGCATTGGGGCCCGTGGCCGCCGGTGCCGCGCTCGTGCCATCGGGGCTCGCCGCCCCTTCGGCAGGGGCCGCCGGTGGCGTCCCGGTGGTTTCGGTGCCGGTGGGGGCCGGGTTGCCGCCCGTGCTGATGGTGCGGATACTCCTGGCCGGTTGCGGCGCCGCATCGGGCGTCGCTGCTTCCGTCGGTGCTGCGGCAGGAGCAGGGGCGGCGGGCGGCGTGGCGGCACCCGGCTCGATGACCGTGGGGCCGGCGGCTGGGACCGGGGCTGGGGCTGGTGAGGGTGCTCCCTGGGTAGCATCGTAGATGATCGTTGCCCCGGCCGCGGGGTCGGCATCGGCGGGCGCCGCGCTCTCGACGGGACCGACCGGCGCGGCCTGCGGGGCGGGCGGCGCCTCGGCCGCAGCCGGCGGTGTGCCCTGGGTGGCATCATAAATGATCGTCGCGCCTGCGGCCGGGTCGGTGTCGGCCGGCGGGGGCGGCGCGCTCTCGGCCGCGGCGGGGGAAGTCTCCGGCGCCGGCGGCGTTGCGGCCTCCGGCGTCGGTTCGGGCGCGGCGACGGGGGCCTGTTCCGTTGCCGCCGGCGCGGCTTGCGCGGCGGGGGCGGTCTGATACTGCGCCGGGAACACGGCGCGCTTGGAAATCCGCGAACACCCACCGACAGCGACGCTCACGCAAACGGTAACGATCACGAGACGTGCGATCTGCTGCATGCCTTTGGACTCCTGTCCTAAATCCCTGGCAATGCCTTGGAACACCCTGAGGCCAGCGTCAAGGTCGGGCGCTGTCGTTGGGCGAACAATTGACGCCGAAATGGTGCCAGCGCAGGGCTCGTATTCTGCGGCGGCGTGCCCGCCGGCTCTCGACCTTGGGCGCGAATGGCCCTAGCTTCTCGGGCGATAATAAGCGCGTTGCCGCGTAGCAGTGAGGGAGAGGTACCATGAAAGAGTATCTGCGTTTCTATATCGACGGTGCCTGGGTCGATCCGGTCAGCCCAAAGACGCTCGATGTCATCAATCCCGCCAATGAAGAGGCCTTCGCCCGCATCTCGCTGGGTTCCGCGGCCGATGTCGACAAGGCCGTGAAGGCCGCCCAGGCTGCGTTCGAGAGCTTCTCGCGCACCACCAAGGCCGAACGAATCGACCTGCTGCAGTCGATCCTGGGTGTCTACCAGAAGCGCTACGCCGATTTCGTCGAGGCGATCTCGACCGAGATGGGCGCCCCGCAGTCGCTGTCCCAGGCCGCCCAGGCGGCGACCGGTGTCGCCCACCTCGCCAAGCTGATCGAAGTCCTCCAGGGCTTCGAGTTCCAGGAAGTGCGCGGCACCACCGCCATTTCCAAGGAGCCGGTCGGCGTGTGTGGTTTCATCACGCCGTGGAACTGGCCGATCAACCAGATCGTCTGCAAGGTCGCCCCGGCGCTCGCGGCCGGTTGCACCATGGTGCTGAAGCCCTCGGAAATCGCACCGGTCAACGGCCTGCTGTTCGCCGAAGTGCTGCACGAGGCGGGCGTGCCCAAGGGCGTGTTCAACCTGGTCAACGGCGACGGCCCCGGCGTCGGCCAGCCGCTGTCGTCCCATCCCGGCGTCGACATGGTCTCCTTCACCGGCTCGACCCGCGCCGGCGTGCTGGTGGCCAAGGCGGCCGCCGACACGGTCAAGCGCGTACACCAGGAACTGGGCGGCAAGTCGGCCAACATCATCCTCGATGATGCCGATCTGAAGAAGGCCGTGGTCGGCGGCGTGCGCGGCGTCATGGGCAATTCCGGCCAGTCGTGCAATGCGCCCACCCGCATGTTCGTGCCCGCCGCCAAGCATGACGAAGCTGCCGCCATCGCCAAGGCCGCGGCCGAGCAGGTGAAGGTCGGCGATCCCTTCGCGGCCGACACCACCATGGGCCCGGTCGTCTCGGACGTGCATTTCAAGAAGATCCAGGGCCTGATTGCCAAGGGGATCGAGGAAGGCGCCACCCTGGTCACCGGCGGCCTGGGCCTGCCCGAGGCCTGAACAAAGGCTACTACGTGCGCCCCACCATTTTCGCCAATGTCACCAACGACATGACCATCGCCCGGGAAGAGATCTTCGGGCCAGTCCTGGCGATCCTGCCCTACAAGACCGAGGAAGAGGCCATCGCCATGGCCAATGACACGGTCTATGGCCTCTCGGGTTATGTCCAGTCGGGCGACATCGACCATGCCCGCAAGGTCGCCGGGCGCCTGCGTACCGGCAATGTCCACCTCAACGGGGCGGGCCCGACTTCGCCGCGCCCTTCGGCGGCTTCAAACAGTCGGGCAATGGCCGCGAGTGGGGCGAGTTCGGCCTCGAGGAATTCCTCGAGATCAAGGCCGTGCTGGGCTGGCAGGCCGCCTGATCGTCATCTGATCCACGCATTTCAGGGAACGCCCGCCGGTTTCGGCGGGCGTTTTTCTTTGTCCCCAGGGCGGCACAAATCCGAGTTGCCGCCCCGCATAATATGATCTACCCGTCGGTATAACTAAATAACACGGGGAGGGTCTCATGTTTGCGCCGTCACTGGTGCCCGGCAAATCGTCCGGGCCGTCACGCTGTCCGACTTGAACTATTTCGGCACCAACTGGAACTACAAGCCCGAGGCGCCGGTCGGCGGCGGCTACGCGGTGGCGCGCGCGCAGAGCGACGCCTCGACCGGCTTCGCCGGCGGCGTGATCGAGAAGCGCGACGCGGCCGGCAAGGTCACCGATGTCATCATCACCTACCGCGGCACCGACCATGATTCGGTGGAGCGGCCGCTCGATCCCTTCGCGCTGTTCGAGTCGATCCGCGACGCGCTCGAAGACGCTGTCTTCTTCAAGGGCGGCGTATCGGGGCCCAGGCCCGCCAGGCGACGGAACTGTTCGAGGCGGCCTATGCCAACCCGGCCTATGCCGATGCCCAGTTTCATTTCACTGGCCAGTCGCTGGGCGGGGCCTGGCGCAGTATGCCCTGGCCCATGCCATGGCGACGCATCCAGCCGACGCGGACAGATTCGAGGCGACCAGCTTCGCCGCGCCCAGCACCTCGGCGGCCATCGCCCATGACTACGGCCTGACGCCGCAGGACCTCGAGGGGCATGCCACCAACTACTATCTGCAGAACGATATCTTCATGGGCAGAACGGCACGTTCAGCTTCGATGATATCGGCACCCAATACGAACTGGCGCCTGCCCACCCCAACAAGGAGACTGTGAACCTCCTCGGGCTGTCGGTGACCGACCCTGTTGCCGTGCTGCTGAACCGCCTCGATGCCCATTTCCCGGCCAAGGAGGGTAGCGTCTACAATCAGGCCTTTGGCCTGCCCGATTGGGCCAAGCCATTGCTGGCCCAGAATCCGCCCGCCGACTGGACCGGCGACATCAAGCTTGCGACCCTCGCCGGGGCTTTGGGATCCCAGTATCACGTGATCGGGCCTTACGGCTCGCCCGGCAATGTCTCGGTCAGCGTACGCGGCGATGGTGCCGACAACGAGCTGTGGGCAGCAACCGGGCCGACCGGCTCGATGGCCATGGCGGCGACGACCTGCTGCACGGCGCGGCCGGGCCGACCTGTTCGTCTTCAGCGCGCTCGACGAGATCGCCGGCGACCGTATCGCCGACTTCCGCCACCTCCAGGGGGACCGGATCGATCTGTCGGCGCTCGACCCCCTGGGCGCGGCGGACAGCCTGCGTTTCATCGGCGGGCGCGGGTTCGGCGGCCATGCGGGCGAGTTGCACGTCGAGAAGGCAGGGGGCGACACCCTGGTCAGCGGCGACCTGGACGGCGACCGCGCCGCGGACTTCCACCTGGTGCTCACCGGCAATGTGTATCTGGTGGCTGCCGATTTCCTGCTCTAGCGGAAACACCAGACGGCGGTTCGCTTGACCTCGGCGTCTTCCAGCGCCCGGGAAACCGGGACCTGGTATTCGGCCAGCTTTTCCAGGCGGTCCCGCGGCAGATAGGAACGGCCGGGATCACCGATCAGGACCAGCTTGCCCGCGGCGGCGAGCTGGGCCAGCCAGTCGGTGACCCGGTCGGACATGGGCTTCTCGTAGCAGACGTCGCCGGCCAGGACGACCTCCTGCTCCAGGTCGAGACGCCCGATGGCGTCGCCCGAGGTGATGGTGAGGTCGACCTTGTTCAGCCCGGCGTTGAGCCCGATGGCGGCCAAAGCGAATTCGTCGATCTCGGTCGCGGTGACGGCGCTGGCGCCCGCCATCATGGCGGCGATGGCGACGACGCCCGAGCCGGATGCGAAGTCATAGACCCGCTTGCCGGCAACCAGGGCCGGGTTGTCCAGGATGTAGCGGGCCAGGGCCTGGCCACCGGCCCAGGCGAAGGCCCAGAAGGGCGGCGGCAGGCCCAGGCGGTCCAGCTCGTCCTCGGTCTTCTGCCACAGGTCCATGGCCTCGTCGGCCAGGTAGAGGCGAATCTCCGGCGTATGCGGCGGGGCAAGGGCGCGCGTGTTGCCTTCGATGAAGGCGCGGCGGTCGACGACGGGCAGGATTTCCATGTCCGCGCAAGGTGGCCCGGCGCGCAGGGCACATCAAGCGGCAATACCGTGGGGCAAACGAGAACAGCCCGACTGCGGGGCAATCGGGCTGTCTGGAACCGCCGGCCGTGGCCGACCGGCGATCGCCTGGCCGAAATCAGGCGCGGAAATAACCGCCGCAGGCGCCGCAGACGATGTCCACGTAGTAGTTGGTGTCGAGGCCGACGGTCCAGCCGACATGGCCGCACCACGGGCACTGGGTATAGCCGCTGTACATGGCCTGGCCTTCGGTCTCGGTCTGCGGCGGCTTGGCCAGCAGAATGCCCAGCTTGCTCTTGTCGATCTTGGCGACGTCGGCCGGATCGGTCTTGGTGCCGCGCTTAATGCTCAGTTCGTTGCTCATGGTGCATCCCCTTGGAGAAGAGTTCGGCGGTCTGGACGGTTTCACCGCCGACCTGTGGGGACTGTAGCCGCGGGCACTTGTTAACGAAGTGAGCAAGCTCACACAATTGACAGGTATAGGGCGCGGCTTTGGGGAGAGCGGGGCGCCGACCGATGCAGTTTTGCACCGCACCGCGATTTTCGGTCCGGCAAGCGCCGTGAATACCGCACCCGCAAAACGGATGGAAGCAAAAACAAATACCATTTTTAGTAGTATTGTTACGGCGAAAAGCTTGGTCTCAAGCAATTATGGTTAACGGCTGCTTCAAATTGCACTGAAACAGCAACATCCCACCAGTTTGGTGCAAGCAACCCGTAGTTCTTTTCATTCCGGCGGCGTCCTTGATCGCGCTTCTCGCCCGCCCCGGCCAAGATCAGTTCATGAACTCGGTTAATCCTGAATTGGAACAACTGAGGTCTTGGCAGATGCACCGCACAGGTGTCTCGGTCGATGCATCGGATATGACGGCAATAGCATCCATTTTGGGAGCGGCCGTCTTTGACGCTCGCCGGGCATTGGTGCACTGCAAAGACAGTTTTCTACACTGTGTTCATGAGCGGGGCTCCTTATGGAAGACAAGATTCGCCAGCCGGGCAGGACCTCGGTTGCCAAGGGATTGCGGGTGATTCTGTCATCCACGGCCCTCGTATCGACACTGGCTGTCGCCTCCCTGGCAACCTCGCAGGATGCGGTCCCCGTATCGAGCGATCAGTTCGGTTACGGCACCAAGGCCGTCGCCGAGGCCAACTTCAAGTTCGACGTCTTCGGCGGCGGGGACGAGAACGGCGGCATGTTCGGCGGTGCGCCGAGCTTCACCATTCCCCTGGGCGACCAGATGGGCCTGCAGGTCGACGGTATCGCCGGCTTTGCGGCCGACGAGGCCGGCTTTGCCGGCGGTGCCGCGCAACTGTTCTACCGCGATCCGCAGACCATGGCGCTGGGCCTGGCCGGCGGCGGCTACTATGTCGAAGGCGACGCGCAATATGCGGTGGCCGCGATCGGCCAATTCTATCTCGATAATGTGACGCTGGAGGCCCTGGCCGGCTACCAGGACGGCGATATCGTCGACGGTTCCTTCTACGGCCGCCTCGGCGCCTCGATCTACCTCAACCCGAACCTGCGCATCGGCGCCGGCGTCGGCTATGCCGAGGAAACCGAATTCGCCGGCGACATCCAGATCGAAGCGCTGCTGGCCGATGTCCCGGGCATGGCCCTGTTCGCGACCGGCACCTACGACAGCGAAGGCGTGATGGGCTTCGGCGGCGTCCGCTTCTTCCTGAACAGCGGTACCTCGCTGATCTCCAACGATCGCACCAAGCAGGCCGGCGTACCGACCCTGATCGAGATGCAGCGTAACCTGACGCTGCCGAACTTCTTCACCGGCTACCCGACCGGCTTCGGCCTGCGCCAGATCAGCCTGCGCGGCGGCGGCGAACTGGGTGATGACGACGACAACCCCACCTGCACCCAGGCGCCTTGCCCGCCGGGCCCGCCGCCGCCTCCGGGTCCGCCCCCTCCGCCGCCGCCTCCGGGCGCGGGCGGCAGCTCGGGCCTGATCGATCTGGTTCAGGACGTGGTCGGCGATCTGACCGGCGGCACGCCGCTCAGCCCGGTCGGCGATCTGGTCGACACCCTGGTCGATCCCGTTACCGGTGCCCTGTCGCCGCTGACCGATCCGCTGAACGACGTCACCACGGTCGACAACCCCGCCACGCCGGTCGATGAGACCGCGCCGCTGGGCCCGCTGACCGACGTGGTCGACACCCTGGCCGGTGGCGACGGCGTTCTCGGGCCGGTGCTGGACGGTGTCCAGGACCTGGTCAGCCAGAATGCCGATAGCTCGAACGTCTCGGGCGGCCTGATCGACGAGGTCCAAGGTGTTGTCGGCAACCTGCTCGACGGCACCCCGGCGGCGCCGCTGGCCGACGGCATCGACACGCTGGTCGATCCGATTACCGGTGCCCTGGCCCCGCTGACCGGCCCGCTCAACGACGTCACCGACGTGCCCAGCAATGCCCCGCTGGCCGCGGTGACGGAGATCGTCGATGCGCTCGCCGGCGCCCCAGGCGGCGAACTCGACCCGACCACTGACAGCGTGCAGGACCTGCTGAGCCAGAACGCCGACAGTTCGACCGTCGACGCTGGTCTGATCGACGAGGTTCAGGGGATTGTCGGCAACCTGCTCGACACCACCCCGCTGGCACCGCTGGCCGACGGGATCGACACCCTGGTCGACCCGGAGACGGGTGCGCTGGCCCCGTTGACCGGTCCGCTCAACGACGCGTCCGATATCGTGACCAATGCCCCCTTGGCGCCGTTGACCGAAACGGTCGATGCCCTGGCCGGTCCGGCCAATGGCACGCTCGACCCGACTCTCGACGCGGTCAGCGACCTCTTGTCCTTCGACGCCTTGCCGATCCCCGGTGCCTCGGGTGGCGACAATCCGTTGGCGGGCATTCCGGTCCTGGGCGACCTGCTGGGTGGCCTGCCGATCCCGGGTGCGACCGGTGGCGACAACCCGCTGGCCAGCATTCCGGTGGTGGGCGACCTGCTGGGCGGCCTGCCGATCCCTGGTGCCTCGGGCGGCGACAGCCCGCTGGCCGGCATCCCGGTCCTGGGTGATCTCCTCGGCGGTCTGCCGATCCCGGGCGCCGGCGGTGGTACGCCGATCACGGGTGGCCTGATCGATACCGTGCAGGGTACGGTCGACAATCTGCTGGTCGGCACCCCTCTTGAGCCGGTAGCCGACGGCGTGACCACCCTGGTCGATCCGGCCACGGGTGCCCTGGCGCCGCTGACCGACCCCATCAACGATGCAACCGATGTCCTGACCGGGCCCGGCGCACCGTTGACCGAGCTGGTCGATACTCTGGTCGGTGCGCAGAACGGCGCGCTCGATCCGGTGCTCGACGGTGTCCAGGATCTGCTGAGCGGTGAGATCCCGTCGATCCCGGGCCTGCCCGGTGCCGGCGGTGGCGACAACCCGCTGGCCGGTATTCCGGTGGTGGGTGACCTGCTGGGCGGCTTGCCGCTGCCGGGTGCCGGTGGCGGCGGCGACAGCCCGCTGGCTGGCATCCCGGTTCTGGGTGACCTCCTGGGTGGCTTGCCGATCCCGGGGACCGGTGGCGGCGTGCCGATCACCGGCGGCCTGATCGATACGGTTCAGGGCACGGTCGACAACCTTCTGGTCGCCACCCCGCTCGAGCCGGTGGCCGACGGGGTGACCACCCTGGTCGATCCGGCCACGGGTGCGCTGGCCCCGCTGACCGATCCGATCAACGATGCGACCGACGTCCTGACCGGACCCGGTGCGCCGCTGACCGAATTGGCCGACAGCCTGGTCGGCGCACAGAACGGCGCGCTCGATCCGGTGCTCGATGCGGTCCAGGACCTGCTGAGCGGTGACATCCCCTCGCTCCCGGGCCTGCCCGGCGCTGGCGGGGACAGCCCCTTGGCTGGCATCCCGGTTCTGGGTGATCTGCTCGGCGGTGGTCTTCCCGGCCTGCCGGGCGCTGGTGGCGACAATCCCCTGGCCGGCATCCCGGTCCTGGGCGATTTGATCGGCACCTTGACCGGCAGCCTCGATCCTTCGGCCAACCCGCTGGGGCACTGACGGGCTTGCTGCCGGTCTGACCGGCCAGGACGACAGTCTTATCAAGACGAAGGGCCGCGGAAATCCGCGGCCCTTCTTCGTTTGATGACGGCGAGATTGCAACCCCGCCGCCATGGCGCCACCTTGGTACGGTCAGCGACAAGGGCAAGGGGCGGGCGATGTTCGAAAGTGCCGAGATCGGCAACCGGCTGCAGCGCGAAGTCTACGACCGTGAAATGCCCCGGTTGCGTGCCCGCCTGATCGAACTGCAGGGGCGGCTCCTGGCGCGCCGCAAGACCGAGGTCGTCATCGTGCTGGCGGGCGCCGACGGCGCCGGGCGCAGCGAAACCGCCCGGGTTCTGAGCGAATGGTTCGATCCGCGCCATGTCGAGGTCCGGCCCGACGAAGCGCCCAATTGCGAAGCGGCGGCCCGGCCGCCGATGTGGCGGTACTGGCAGGGGCTGCCGGCCAAGGGCAAGATCGGTATCTTCTTCACCGGCTGGTACAGCGCCGCGATCCAGGCACGCATGGCCAGGCGCGAGGATCTGGTCCATTTCGACGCCGACCTCGAATCGATCAAGCGCTTCGAGAGCATGCTGGTCGAGGAAGGCGCTCTGGTCGTGAAATTCTGGTTCCACTTGGCGCGCAAGGATCAGAAGGAACGCCTCCAGGCCCTCGAGTCGAACCCCGAAACCGCTTGGCGGATCACCAAGGCCGACTGGAAACGCCACCGGCACTACAAGCGCCTGCGCAATATCGGCGAACGGGTGGTGCGTGAAACCTCGACCGGCGTCGGCCCCTGGTTCGTGGTCGAGGGCCTGGACCGCGACTACTGCGAGGTTACCGTCGCCCAGATCCTGGTCGACGAGATCTCGCGCCAGTTCGACCGCCAGGACGCGGAAGGCCGGGCAAAGCTCAAGCGGCGGGCGACCGACCAGCCCACGCCGACGACCCGGGTCCGTGGCACGACCAACGTCCTCAGCGCCCTCGACCTGAAGCAGCCGCTGGACAAGGACGCCTACCGCAGCGAGCTGGCCCAATGGCAGGGGTGCCTGGCCAAGCTGTCGAGAAGCAAGGGCTTCCACAAGCGCGGCGCGCTCGCCGTCTTCGAGGGCTACGACGCCGCGGGCAAGGGGGGCGCCATCCGCCGGGTCGCCGAGGCGCTGGATCCGCGCTTCTATCAGATTGTGCCGATCGCCGCGCCTACGGAAGAGGAGCGGGCGCATCCCTACCTGTGGCGCTTCTGGCGCCATGTGCCGGCACACGGGCGGCTGGTGATGTTCGATCGGTCGTGGTACGGCCGGGTCCTGGTCGAGCGGGTGGACGGCTTCGTCCCCGAACCGGTGTGGCGGCGCGCCTATGCGGAAATCAACGAATTCGAACAGGAACTGGTCGACTTCGGCATCGTCATGGCCAAGTTCATGCTGGTGGTCTCGCCCAGGGAGCAGTTGCACCGCTTCAAGGAGCGCGAGAAAACCGACTTCAAGCGTTACAAGATCACGCCCGACGACTGGCACAACCGGGAAATGCGCCCGGCCTATGACGAGGCGGTGGTCGAAATGATGCAGCGCACCTCGACCGAAATCGCGCCCTGGACGCTGATCGAGGCCGACAACAAATACCACGCCCGAATCAAGGTGCTGCGCACCCTGGTGGAAACCATCGAACAGGCGGGTTGACCGCCCGTTCGATGGCGCCGTTTCGAGTCAGCGCGCGGCGATCGTCGAGGGGATCGAATCGAACGCCGTGGCGGCGAGGGACTTGCAGGCCAGGGCCATGTCGCCGGCGGTGGCCGGGTTGACCTGGAAGACCCGCGATTCGAGGCCGCGGCGGACACGCACGGCCATGGCAGCGACAGTCTGCGCCGAGGCATCGGCCATGCCGGCCTCGCGCAGGCCTTCGATCAGAAGGGCATCGGCGCGGGCCGCGGTTGCCTCGAGGTGCTGCGCGAGGCCTTCGTACTGGACCTGTGCGACCTGGCGGCTGAGGCTCCAGGGCATGTCGGGCTCGGTCGCGGCAATGGTCGCCTCGCGGCACATCAGATGCGCGGCACCCACCGCGACCTTGTCATTGGTCACGTCCAGGCCCAGCAGTTCGGCATGACCCAGGGTGTCGAAGGGGCCCGTGTTGCCGGCGAAGACCGGGGTGGCAAAGGACACGGCCGCAGCAACAGCGGCTCCCAAAGCAAAACGCAACATGGTTGACCTCGCCTGATATCGGTGGCGAGATATTGCACTGCAACTGTTGGCATCATGCACTGCAATATGAGCAAGGCTCACATGCGAGGGCCGCTTGCTGGTCTATGGTGCGGCTGACCCCCCTCCCCAACCCCTCCGCCCTGAAGGGCAGAGGGGGGTTACAGAGCCCTCTCCTCTGAGAGGAGAGGGTTGGGTGAGGAGGGGTGCTAGGTCTCAGCGATTCATGCGGTTGGTGACGAGGTCTTCGACGACATTGGGGTCGGCGAGGGTGGAGGTATCGCCCAGGGCGCCGTGTTCGTTCTCGGCGATCTTGCGCAGGATGCGGCGCATGATCTTGCCCGAGCGGGTCTTGGGCAGGCCGGGGGCGAACTGGATCAGGTCGGGGCTGGCGATGGGGCCGATCTCCTGGCGCACCCAGGCGACCAGTTCCTTGCGCAGGGGCTCGGAGGGCTGCTCGCCGGCGTTCAGGGTGACATAGGCATAGATGCCCTGGCCCTTGATGTCGTGGGGATAGCCCACGACGGCTGCCTCGGCGACCTTGGGATGGGCGACCAGGGCGCTCTCGACCTCGGCCGTGCCCATGCGGTGGCCCGAGACGTTGATGACGTCGTCGACCCGGCCGGTGATCCAGTAGTAGCCGTCGGCATCCCGGCGGCAGCCGTCGCCGGTGAAGTACTTGCCGGGATAGGTCGAGAAATAGGTCTGCACGAAGCGCTCGTGGTCGCCGTAGACGCTGCGCATCTGGCCGGGCCATGAGTCGGCGATGCACAGGTTGCCTTCGGTGGCACCTTCGAGCTCGTGGCCCTCGGCATCGACGATGACCGGCTGGACGCCGAAGAAGGGCCTGGTGGCGGAGCCGGGCTTCAGGTCGGTGGCGCCGGGCAGGGGGTGATGAGAATGCCGCCGGTCTCGGTCTGCCACCAGGTGTCGACGATGGGGCAGCGGCCGTCGCCGACGACGCGGTGATACCAGGTCCAGGCTTCCGGGTTGATCGGCTCGCCGACGGAGCCGAGCAGGCGCAGGGAGGTGCGGGCGGTCTTGGCAACCCAGTCCTCGCCCTCGCGCATGAGGGCGCGGATGGCGGTGGGGGCGGTGTAGAAGATGGTGACCTGATGCTTGTCGATGACCTGCCAGAAGCGGCTGGGATCGGGGAAGTTGGGCACGCCCTCGAACATCAGGGTGGTGGCGCCGTTGGCGAGCGGGCCATAGACGATGTAGCTGTGGCCGGTGACCCAGCCGACATCGGCGGTGCACCAGTAGACGTCGCCGGCATGGTAGTCGAAGACCAGCTCATGGGTGAGGCTGGCATAGGCGAGGTAGCCGCCGGAGGTGTGGAGCACGCCCTTGGGCTTGCCGGTGGAGCCGGAGGTATAGAGGATGAACAGGGGATCCTCGGCGCCCATGGGCTCGGGCGGGCAATCCGCCGCCACCGCGGCCATGGCCTCGTGGTACCAGAGGTCGCGGCCCGGGACGACATTGACCTTGCCGCCGGTGCGGCGCACGACGATGACCGATTTGACGTCGGGGCACTGTTCCAGGGCCTTGTCGGCATTGGCCTTGAGGGGGACGGTCTTGCCGGCGCGCAGGCCCTCGTCGGCGGTGATGATGATGGTTGAGGCGCAGTCGGTGACGCGGCCGGCGAGGCTGTCGGGGGAGAAGCCGCCGAAGACGATGGAATGGATGGCGCCGATCCTGGCGCAGGCGAGCATGGCGACCGCGGCTTCCGGGATCATGGGCAGGTAGATGGTGACGCGGTCGCCCTTGTTGACGCCCTGGGCCTTGAGGACATTGGCGAAGCGGCAGACCTCGGCGTGAAGCTCGCGGTAGGTGATGCGGCGGCTGTCGGCGGGATTGTCGCCTTCCCAGATGATGGCGACCTGCTCGCCGCGCGTGGCCAGGTGCCGGTCGAGGCAGTTGGCGGCGACATTCAACACGCCGTCGTGGAACCAGCGGATGTGGACGTCACCGGGGCCGAAGGACGTGTCCTTCACCGCGCCGGCCGAGAACGGCTTGATCCAGTCGAGGCGGCGGCCGACGTCGCCCCAGTAGCCGGCCGGATCCTCGACCGAGCGGCGGTAGTCGCGGGCATAGCCGGCCGCATCGACGTGGGCACCGGCGGCAAACGCGGGAAGCACAGGGTACAGGGGTTCGTGGCCAGACTCGATCTTGGCGGCGGCAGTCATGGAACACTCCGTTAGGTCAGGCTAGGAACGCTCGGCATTCCTTGGAAAGAAGCCGGCGACGCTCGCGCGTCGCCGGATCCGGTCACCGACTATTCGGTGATGCTGTTGTTCTTGGTCTCGCGGACGAAGACCATGCCGATCACGAAAGTCATCGAGGCGATGATGATCGGGTACCACAGGCCATCGTAGATATCGCCGGTGGCGGCGACGATAGCGAAGGAGGTCGTCGGCAGGAAGCCGCCGAACCAGCCGTTGCCGATGTGATAGGGCAGCGACATCGAGGTGTAGCGAATGCGGGTCGGGAACATTTCGACCAGCATGGCCGCGATCGGGCCATAAACCATGGTGACGTAGATCACCAGGATGAACAGCATGATCAGGACCATGAAATGGTTGATCTGCGCCGGATCGGCCTTGGCGGGGTAGCCCGCGTCGGCCAGGGCCTTGGAAACCGCGGCGTCGAAAGCCGCGCCCTGCGTCTTGGCATCGGCAGCGGTGCCGTCGTAACTGGCGACGACCACCGAGCCGACCTTGATCTGCGTGACCGTGCCCGCCGGTGCCGCTTCGTTGGCATAAGGCGTGCCGCGCTTCACCAGGGCGCTCTTGGCGACGTCGCAGCTCGTGGTGAACTTGGACGTGCCAACCGGGTTGAACTGGAACGAGCATTCGGCGGGGTCGGCGACCACGACGACCGGCGAATTGGCCACCGCCGCCTCGAGCGCGGGGTTGGCATAGTGGGTGATGGCCTTGAAGATCGGGAAGAAGGTCAAGGCGGCGATCAGGCAACCGGCCATGATGATCGGCTTGCGGCCGATACGGTCGGAAAGGGCGCCGAACACGATGAAGAAGGGCGTGCCGATCAGCAGCGAGCCGGCGATCAGCAGGTTCGCGGTCTGGGCATCGACCTTCAGCGTCTGGGTCAGGAAGAACAGGGCGTAGAACTGCCCGGTGTACCAGACCACGGCCTGGCCGGCGGTCAGGCCGAGCAGGGCGATGATGACGATCTTGAGGTTACCCCAGCGGGCGAAGCTCTCGGTCAGCGGCGCCTTCGACTGCTTGCCCTCGGCCTTCATCTTCTGGAACATCGGCGATTCGTTCAGCTTCAGCCGGATCCAGACGGACACGCCCAGAAGCAGGATCGAGACCAGGAACGGAATGCGCCAGCCCCAGGCCTCGAAGTCGTCGTTCGACATCGACAGGCGCGTGGACAGGATCACGAGCAGCGAGAGGAACAGGCCGATGGTGGCCGTGGTCTGGATCCACGAGGTGTAGATGCCGCGCTTGTTGGCCGGGGCATGCTCGGCGACATAGGTCGCTGCGCCGCCGTATTCGCCGCCGAGGGCCAGGCCCTGGGCCAGGCGCAGGACGACGAGGATGATCGGTGCCGCGATGCCGATCGAGGCATAGTTGGGCAGGACGCCGACGACGAAGGTCGACGAACCCATCAGCAGGATGGTAATCAGGAAGGTGTATTTGCGACCGACGAGGTCACCCAGGCGGCCGAACACGACGGCGCCGAAGGGCCGCACGGCAAAGCCCGCGGCGAAGGCCATCAGGGCGAAGATGAAGGCAGCCGCCGGGTTGACGCCCGAGAAGAACTGCTTGGAAATCACCGCGGCGAGCGAGCCGTAGAGATAGAAGTCGTACCATTCGAAAACGGTGCCGAGCGAGGAGGCAAAAACCACCTTTCGCTTTTCGGCGGGCGACGCGTCTTCGCCGACGCGACTCACGGGTATGCTGACCATAGTGTAACCTCCCTTGGCGGTTATCCGCCCGTTGCCTCCGGACCGGCGCGGTCGCAGCCGTCGCCTTTATCGGTGTCAACAGTGGTACCGGAGGCCATGCAAAAGGAGAGCCCCGACGTTGGTCGAATCCGGGCTTGACTTTAGTATTAGATGCGGCGCAGGGGATCAATGCTGCATTGCAACAGAAAAGAGGGGCCGAGGTTGGCACGGCGCGGGCTTGAATATTACAGGGTGTCGGCTCTAGTTTGAGGACAAGTGCCTGCGCGGCCGGGGAGGCTCGCGAATGAAAGGTCACAATGATGCTGCAGGACTGGGCGATCCTGCTCTTGTCGCTGGTCTATATCGGTAGCTTGTTCGCCATCGCCTATGCCGGCGACTGGCGCCCGCGGCAGGCTGCCACGTCGCAGCACCTGATCTATGCCCTTTCGCTCGCGATCTACTGCACATCCTGGACCTTCTACGGCAGCGTCGGCCGCGCGTCGGCCACCGGCTGGGATTTCTTCCTGATCTTCCTGGGGCCCATCCTCGTGATGTTGTTCGGGTATCGGCTGCTCGCCCGCATGATCTTGATCGCGCGCAATCAGAACATCACCTCGATCGCGGATTTCATCGGCTCGCGCTACGGCAAGAGCCGGGCGGTCTCGGCCATCATCGCGGTGATCGCGATCGTCGGCGTGCTGCCCTATGTCGCGCTGCAGTTGAAGGCCGTGTCCGACAGCTTCGATGCCCTGGTCGGCCTGCCTCTCCACAGCAAGGCCGGCGACTATGACGCCTGGCGCGATACGGCCCTGATCGTCGCCGTGATGATGGCGGCCTTCACCATGCTGTTCGGCATCCGCCGGGCCCAGGCGACCGAGCAGCATCGCGGCATGATGCTGGCGATCGCCTTCGAATCCCTGGTCAAGCTCGCGGCCTTCCTGGCCGTCGGCCTCTATGCCACGATCGAGATTTTTGGCGGTTTCGGCGGCCTGTTCGAACGCTTGAGGGACGACCCCGCCTTTGTCCAATTCGTCTCGCCGCGCGTCGATTTCAGTTGGGTGACGCTGACCGTGCTTTCGGCCTGCGGCTTCCTGTGCCTGCCGCGGCAGTTTCATGTCGCGGTGGTCGAACACGGCCCCGGCAGCCACCTGGGAACGGCGCGCTGGCTGTTCCCGCTCTACCTGGTGGTGATCAACCTGCTGGTCGTGCCGATCGCCATGGCGGGCATGGCCACGGCACCGGCCGGTACCAATCCCGACATGTACGTGCTCTCGGTGCCGATCATGCGCGGCGACGATCTGGTCTCGACCTTCGCCTTCATCGGCGGGTTGTCGGCGGCGACGTCGATGGTCATCGTCGCCTGCCTCGCCCTGTCGATCATGGCATCGAACGAGATTGCCATGCCCTTCCTGCTGCGCTGGCGCCGGCTGGAACGGCACGACAGCGGCCGGGTGGTGGTCGTCACCCGCCGGATTGCCGTCGTCGTTGTCCTGCTGCTCGCCTATCTCTACGAGCGCGCGATGGTGGGTAGCCTGACCCTGGTGTCGATCGGCCTGATTTCCTTTGCCGCCGTGGCGCAGTTCGCGCCCGCCCTGGTCGTCGGCCTGCTGTGGCGGGGGGCTCATCGCAACGGCGCCGTGGCGGGGCTGACCGGCGGCGCGCTGGTCTGGCTGCTGACCCTGTTCCTGCCGTCGATCGTCGAGGGGGTGACCGGGGTCGTGCCCCTGCTGTCGATTCTGCCGGCCCCGCTCTCGGGCCTCGACCCGCTCAGCCAGGGTGTCTTCCTCAGCTTGGGGACCAACCTGCTCCTGCTGGTGGTGGTGTCGCTGTTCTCCCAGTCGCGCCAGCGCGATGTCGAGCAGGCCGAGGCCTTCGTCGCGCCCAGCGTCATCCTCGATCCCGAAACCGTCCAGCGGGCCGGCGGGTCGCTGTCGATCGCCGAGCTCAAGGACCTGTCCGCCCGCTTCATCGGCGCCGAGCAGGCCGAGCAGGCCTTCGCCGGGATCGAACGCACCGGCGTCAACCTGGCGGCCTTCACCGAGCGCCTGCTCTCGGGCGTGATCGGCGCCGCTTCGGCCCGCGTCGTGCTGGCCAGCGCCCGCCAGGGCTCCCGGCTGTCGGGCCGGGCCATGCGCGCCGTGCTGGGCGAAGCGTCCGAGGCGATCAGGCAGAATTTCGCCCTGCTGCGCACCACGCTCGACCATGTCAGCCAAGGCATCGTGGTGTTCGACCACGAGAGCCGGCTGGCCACCTGGAACGAGCGCTTCTTCGACATGCTCTGGCTGCCCAAGGAACAGGCCCGCGTGGGCGCGCAGACGAGCGAACTGGTGGCGATGGCCAGGCTTCACCAGTTGGGCAGCGTGCTGGCCAAGCCGGCCGACGGCCTCGCCGCCCTGCGCCAGGTCCAGCGCCCCGACGGCGCCCGGATCGAGCTGCGCTTCGATCCCATGCCCGGCGGCGGCTTTTCGATCATGGTGACGGACGTCACCGAACGCTATGTCGCCGAGGCCGCGCTGAAACTGGCCAACGAAAGCCTGGAGCGCCGCGTGGGCGAGCGCACCGCCGACCTGACCCGCGTGATCGCGGAACTGGACAAGGCCCGCGCCGGCGCCGAGGAGGCCAACCTGGGCAAGACCAAGTTCCTGGCCGCCGCCAGCCACGACCTGTTGCAGCCCCTGCACGCGGCGCGCCTGTTCGCCTCGGCCCTGGCCGACCGTCATCCCGACGAACCGCTGGTGGGCAAGGTCGACCAGGGGCTCGGTGCCGTCGAAGCACTGCTGGATGCCCTGCTCGACATCGCGCGCTTCGACCAGGGAGTCATGAATCCGGACTGGCAATCGGTCGCGGTCGGTCCGCTGATGGAAATGACCGCGGCGTCGCTGGCGCCGCTCGCCTCGCGGCGGGGGGTCGAGCTGGTGGTGGTGCCGTCGGGCCTGGCGGTCCGCACCGATCCGCAATTGCTGCGCCGGGTGGTGCAGAACTTCCTGTCGAACGCCATTCGCTACAGCGACCCCGCCCGGCCCCATTGCCGGGTTCTGGTCGGGGTCCGGCGGCGCGGCGACAAGGCAGTGATCGAAGTGTGGGACAGCGGGCCCGGCATTCCCCTGGACCAGCAGGAGAATGTCTTTGGCGAATTCGTCCGGCTGGGGGCCAAGAGCGATGAATTCGGGGGCAGGGGCCTGGGCCTGGGCCTGGCCATCGTCGATCGCATCTGCCGCATCCTCGACCACCCCGTCGGGCTGCACTCGATCCTCGGGCGCGGCTCGGTGTTCTCCGTCGAAGTGCAGATCGCCGGCGAGGCGGTGGCGGTGCGCAAGGAGGTGGTGCTGCCGCGGCCGGTCGAAGTGCCGTCGACACGCTTGTTCGTCGTTGCCGTCGACGACGAGGCCACGATTCGCGAGGCGGTGACGGCGCTTCTCGAAGGCTGGCATTGCGATGTCGTGACGGCGGCCTCGCTCGAGGAGGCGCGCGGCGTCATTCGTGATGCACAGCGACTCCCTGACGTGCTGCTGGTCGACTACCACCTGGGCGGCAGCGCCAGCGGCCTGGCAGTGATCACCGCCCTGCGCCAGCAGGCCGGCCAGTTGCTGCCCGCAGCCCTGATTACAGCCGATCGCGAGCCGCGCCTGCGCCAGGAAGCCAAGCGCCACCAGGTCGAACTGCTGCCCAAGCCGGTGAAGCCCGCGGCCCTCCGCGCCTACCTCGATCACTTGCGCAAGATGAAGGGCCTGGCCGCGGCGAGCTGAGGTCTATTCGGCGGTCTTCATGTCCAGCAGCCGGGCGGCGATCACCGCCTGGGTGCGGCTGTGCACGCCCAGCTTTTTCAGGATGGCGGTAACGTGGGCCTTCACCGTCGCCTCGCCCACGGTCAACTCGAAGGCGATCTGCTTGTTCAGCAGGCCCTGGGACATCATCGACAGGACCTTGAGCTGCTGCGGCGTCAACTCGCGCAGGCGCTTGGCGATTTCCTGCCGGCTGGTGCCGGCCTCGGTCCCGCCATAGACCGCGGCCGGGGGCAGCCAGACCTGGCCCTCCAGGATCTGGCCGATCGCCTCGGCGATGGTCTCGAGCGGGGCTGACTTAGGGATAAAGCCGGCCGCGCCGAATTCGATCGCCCGGCGCATCACCGTCTCGTCCGTGGTCGCCGAGACCATGGCGACCGGTACCAGGGGATGGGCGGCCCGCATGGCGGCGAGGCCGGTGAAACCGTTCATGCCGGGCATGTTGAGGTCGAGGATGACGAGATCGGCCGTCCCCAGCCGATCGACCACGACCTTGGCCTCGTCGAAACTGGCGGCATCGATGATCGTGACATTGGGCAAGCTTTGGGTCAGGGCATGCCGCATGGCATCCCTTACCAAAGGGTGATCGTCGGCTATGACGACGGTCCAGCCGGTATCAGTACCTTCCGTGGTCGAAATCGTTTGTTTCCCCCATTTTGTCTAGCCTAGCCGGGCTTGTCGGGTAAAGGCAACGCCTGCGATCAGGAGTCGCGGAACACAATAATAACCCTTAGACTTAAGTAGGGGATGGCCTTGCGCGGAGCGAGCCGGTAAAGGGAAGGAACAGGGCGCGACGGACGCCAAAAAAAAGCGAGCGAGAGGACACCCGACGTTCCGGAAGATCGCGATCAACGCGGCGCCGGCGCGTCATATGAAGGACGGGGGGCGCATTGACTGACCTGGTTCTCGAAACCGAGGGCTTGACCAAGGAGTTTCGCGGTTTCCTTGCGGTCAAGGACGTGAACCTCAAGGTTCGCCGCGGCAGCATCCATGCATTGATCGGCCCCAACGGTGCAGGCAAGACCACTGTTTTCAATCTGTTGACCAAGTTCCTGCAGCCGTCGGGGGCCATGTGCGCTTCAACGGTCACGACATCACCCGTGCCAAGCCCGCCGACATCGCCAAGAAGGGCGTGGTCCGCTCGTTCCAGATCTCGGCCGTGTTTCCGCATCTCACCGTCATCGAAAATGTCCGCGTCGCCCTGCAGGCGACGAGCCCCATGGTGTTTCATTTCTGGCGTTCGACCCGTGAACTCGACCACCTGAACGAGCGGGCGCTCGAACTGGTCGAGGCGGTAGGCCTGTCGCCCTATGCCCGCACCCTGGCCGTCGAGCTGTCCTATGGTCGCAAGCGCGCGCTCGAGATTGCCACCACCCTGGCGCTGGACCCGGAACTGATGCTGCTGGACGAACCGACCCAGGGCATGGGCCATGAGGACGTCGGCCGTATCATCGACCTGATTCGCCGCATCCGCGAAGGCCGGACCATTCTGATGGTCGAACACAACATGTCCGTTGTGGCCGACCTCTCCGATACCATCACCGTGCTGCAGCGCGGCCAGATCCTGGCCGAGGGACCCTATGCCACCGTGTCCAAGGATCCCGCGGTGATCGAAGCCTATATGGGGACCGACCATGGCTGAAGCGGCAGTGCGGCAGGCCGCCGCCAGCGATGTGCGGCTGACGATTTCCGGCCTGAACGCCTTCTATGGCGAAAGCCATGTCCTGCACGGCCTCGATATCGAGGTGCGCCGGGGCGAAGTGGTGGCGCTGCTGGGCCGCAACGGCGCCGGCAAGACCACGACCCTGCGCTCGATCATGGGGCTGGTGGGGCGGCGGACCGGGACGATCCGCTTCGACGGCGTCGAGACCATCGGCCTCGCCCCAACAAGATCGCCCGCCTCGGCATCGGTTACGTGCCCGAGGAACGCGGCATCTTCGCCAGCCTCAATGTCGAGGAAAACCTGCTGCTGCCGCCGGTGATCAAGCCGGGCGGCATGAGTGTCGCCGACATCTTCACCCTGTTCCCCAACCTGAAGGAACGGCTGCGCAGCCCGGGCACCAAGCTGTCGGGCGGCGAGCAGCAGATGCTGGCGATCGCCCGGATCCTGCGCACCGGTGCCGATTTCATCCTGCTCGACGAGCCGACCGAGGGCCTGGCCCCGGTGATCATCCAGCAGATCGGCAAGGCCGTGCGCGGCCTCAAGGAACATGGCCTGACCATGATCCTGGTCGAGCAGTCGATTCATTTCGTCTCGACCATTGCCGACCGCTTCTATGTCATGGAAGACGGCCATGTGGTCGATGCCATGACCGCGGCGGAACTCGCCGCCAATCGTGACCGGCTCGTGACTTATCTCGGCGTGTAACTTATCACATATCTGGACTTCCTGGGGAGGATGACATGTTCAAGAAGGCATTGCTTGCGGGCGTTGCGCTGTCGGCGTTCCTGACCGGCTCGGCCATGGCGGCCGGGGTCTCCGGCGACAAGGTGGTGATCGGTGTCCTGACCGACCTGTCGGGCGTCTACACCGATATTTCGGGCAAGGGCTCGATCCTGGCGGCCGAAATGGCGGTTGCCGAATTCGGCGGCAAGGTGCTCGACAAGCCGATCGAAATCCTCAGCGCCGACCATCAGAACAAGGCCGACATCGCCGCCAACGTGGCGCGCGAGTGGATCGACACCAAGGGTGCCGACGTCATGGTCGACCTGGTCAACTCGGCCGCCGGCTTGGCGGTACAGGGCGTGGGCAAGGAAAAGGGCATCGTCACCATCAATACCGGTGCCGCTTCCGTCCGCCTGACCCAGAAGGAATGCTCGCCGACCGGCTTCCACTGGATCTACGACACCTATGCGCTGGCCCATGTGACGCCGCCGGTAATCATTGCCGAAGGCGGCAACACCTGGTTCATCATGACCGCCGACTACGCCTTCGGTCACAGCCTCGAGGCCGACGCCATGGCCGTGGTCAAGGAACTGGGTGGTACGGTGGTCGGCTCGGTCCGCCACCCGTTCCCGTCGTCCGACCTCTCCTCGTTCCTGCTCCAGGCGCAGGCGTCGGGCGCCAAGGTGATCGCGCTCGCCAATGCCGGCCAGGACACCATCAACTCGGTGAAGCAGGCGGCTGAATTCGGCATCGTCTCGGGTGGCCAGAAGCTCGTCGCGCTGCTCGCCTTCGACACCGACATTCATTCGCTGGGCCTGGAACTGGGCCAGGGCCTGACCGTCACCACCGGCTTCTACTGGGACCTGGACGACGAGACCCGCGCCTTCTCCAAGAAGTTTTTCGACAAGTTCGGCAAGATGCCGACCATGGTCCAGGCGGCGGTCTATTCCGGCACCCTGCACTACCTCAATGCGGTCAAGGCCAGCGGTACCGACGAAGGTGCCGTGGTTGCGGCCAAGATGCGGGAAACCCGGTGAAGGACGCCGTCATCCACGACGGCAAGATCAGCGCCAACGGCAGCGTGATTCACGACATGTACCTGATGGAAGTGAAGAAGCCGTCCGAGTCGACCGGCGAATGGGACATCTACAAGCTGGTCAAGACGGTCCCGGGCGCCCAGGCGTTCCAGGATCCGGCGAAGTCCGGCTGCCCGCTCGTACAGTAACCAGCGAGGTGAAACGCCCGACGACGACGGAACGAAACGCATGTTCGACCTGATCGGTGTTCCCCCCAGGCCTTGTTCGGCCAGCTTCTGCTGGGGCTCATCAATGGCTCCTTCTACGCCCTGCTGAGCCTCGGGCTTGCCGTGATCTTCGGTATGCTGAACGTGATCAATTTCGCCCACGGCGCCCTTTATATGGTCGGGGCGTTCGTGGCCTGGTTCCTGCTGAACAAGCTGGGCCTGGGCTACTGGTGGGCGTTGATCATCACCCCCGTCGTCGTCGGTGCCTTCGGGATGCTGATCGAGAAGACCATGCTGTCGCGCCTCTACAAGCTCGACCATCTCTACGGCCTGCTCCTGACTTTCGGCCTGGCCCTGCTGCTGGAAGGGGCCTTCCGCCACCAATTCGGCGTCTCGGGCCTGCCCTATGCGACGCCGGCGGAACTGGCGGGCGGCACCAATCTCGGCTTCATGTTCCTGCCGTTCTACCGCGGCTGGGTCGTGCTGCTGTCGATCGTCGTGTGCCTTGCCACCTGGTTCGCCATCGAGAAGACCAGGCTGGGCTCCTATCTGCGCGCGGCGACCGAAAACCCCCGGCTGGTCCAGGCCTTCGGCATCAACGTGCCGGCCATGATCACCCTGACCTATGGCGCCGGCGTGGCCCTGGCGGGGCTTGCCGGGGTGATGGCGGCGCCGATCTATTCGGTCAACCCGCTGATGGGCTCCAACCTGATCATCGTGGTCTTTGCCGTGGTCGTGATCGGCGGCATGGGCTCGATCTTCGGCGCGGTGGTGTCCGGCTACATGCTGGGCATTTTTGAAGGCCTGACCAAGGTATTCCTGCCCGAAGCGTCCAATATCGTGGTCTTCGTCATCATGGTCGTCGTCTTGTTGCTGCGCCCGGCGGGCCTGTTCGGGCGGGAGCGTTGAGCATGTCGAAGAACACCACCCTCACCATCACCGTCGTCCTGGTCGGCCTGCTGCTGATCGCGCCCTTTGGCCTGTACCCCGCCTTCGTGATGAAGGCGCTGTGCTTTGCCCTGTTCGCCTGCGCCTTCAACCTGATGCTGGGCTTTGTCGGCCTGCTGTCCTTCGGCCATGCCGCGTTCTTCGGGGCCGCGGCCTATGCCACCGGCTATGCCGCCAAGTTCTGGGGCTTCACGCCAGAGCTGGCGATCCTGTTCGGCGGCCTGGTGGGAGGTGCGCTGGGCCTGATCGTCGGTTGGGTGGCGATCCGCCGCCAGGGCATCTACTTCGCCATGATCACCCTGGCGATCGCCCAGATGATCTTCTTCGTCGCGATCCAGGCGGGCTCCATCACCGGCGGCGAAGACGGCCTCCAGGGCGTGCCGCGCGGCCATCTCTTCGGCCTGATCAGCCTGGAAGAACCGCTGGTCATGTATTACTTCGTGCTGGCGGTGTTCCTGCTGTGCTTTGCCCTGATCTGGCGCATCGTCCATTCGCCCTTCGGCAACGTGCTGAAGGCGATCCGCGAGAACGAGCCCAGGGCGATTTCGCTGGGCTACAAGGTCGAACGCTTCAAGCTCTTCGCCTTCGGCCTGTCGGCGGCCCTGGCCGGCGTCGCCGGCGGCACCAAGGCGATCTCGGTCCAGCTCGCCTCGCTGACCGACGTGACCTGGCAGATGTCGGGCGAGGTCATCCTGATGACCCTGCTGGGCGGCGTCGGCACCCTGGTTGGCCCGGCCGTGGGCGGTGCCCTGGTGGTGACGCTGGAGCATTTCCTCGCCACCTCGGGCCTGCCGGTCACCATGATCATCGGCGCGATCTTCGTGGTCTGCGTGCTGGCCTTCCGGCGCGGCATCGTCGGCGAGGTCAATGCCCTGCTGACACGCAAGCGGTAGTCGTCACCGCCGGCGGCGAAGCAGGTACATCGGCATGCGGCCGAACTGTTTCGCCGTCGGGATGGTGCCGACATATTCCGAACTGAAATCGCGCGAGGTCAGCGCCAGTTCGGCGGCGAAGGCTTCCGAGACGAAGACCTTGCCGGTGAAGGCGATCGGCTCGATGCGGGCGCAACGGGTTACCTGGGCGCCGAAGAAGGTCTCCTCCTCCAGCACATTGTCCCAGCCCGAATAGATCGGCCCCATGTGACCGCCCACGCGCAGGGCCAGGCCCTCGGGCAGGCCGTGCTTGGCCAGGTCGATCCTGCCCATCTCGTCCTGGAAATCCAGGGCCAGGGCCGCGGCCGAGGGGGCGTCGCGCATCACGGTGTGGATGGCATCGCCCCAGGTATTCTTGAACAGCACGCCATTGTCGTGGCGCTTGGTCGCCCGGGCCAGCTTGCCCATCACTTCCCGGAAGAAGGCGGGGATGGTCACGTCGTTCAGCTTCGAGAAACCCTTGACGTCGCAGAACAGCAGGGCGCGGAGCACGCGCGACGGCACCCGCGCGCCAGGCTCCACCACCGACTGGGCCGGCACGGCGGCGACGCCGTTGGCCGCCGGGGCGCAGGCCTCGGCGGTCAGCATCTGGGCGGCCCCGGCGACCTCGCCCGGCCAGATGACGTCGCAGTCGCGCCCCAGTTCGTCGCGCCAGAAGGCGACATCGGCCGCCGTACCCGCCGGCCCGGCCGATGCGACGCCGTCCCACACCGCCAGTTGCACCGCCGGCCCGCCCAGCATGTCGGCCCGCATCACGGCAAGGCCCATGGCATAGCGCGCGGCATAACCGAAAATATCGTCGTCGCCCAGGAACGGGTCGAAGGTCGCCAGGCTCACCCGGATGCGCGGGTGATGGATCAGCCGTTCGAAGCGTTCGACCCAGGCGGGGCCGGAATCGGCGACCGAGGTACGGACGAAGTCCTCGTAGGCGAAGGGCAGGACCACATGCACCTCGCCGCCGGCCTCGATGATCGCCTCGGCGAACAGGATGTCGGCGCCCGAGGCCAGCGAGCCGTAACCGGCCTTGACCTTGTAGCGCGCCACCGCGTCGCGGATACCCGCGGCAACCGCTGCCTCCATGGCGGCGGGGAAGCGGCCGGGCCGGCCCCAGGGGGTCAGGCGATGGCCGGTGAAATGGGCGACCGCCGGGGGCGTCATCGGCGCCAGGATCGCCTTGTCCAGGCCGCGCGCGCCGATCACCAGGCGCAATTGCCGCCTGGTCGAGGCGATCTCGGTCAGGTCCAGGTCGGGCAGGGTCATGGCCTGGGCCACGGCGTCGCCGGCGGTTGCGGTATCGCCCAGGATCAGCGCCGCCTCGGCGGTGGTTGCCAGTTCCCAGAAGTTGAGCGGCCGGGCAGGGGCATCGGCCGCGGGCTTCAGGTGGCGCTGGGCCAGTTCGGCAAAGCCCTTGGCATTCACCTCGTCGCCGGCCAGCAGGTACAAGGTCGCCGCATTGATCGCCGGGTAGTAGTCGGGATAGCGGACATAGGCCGCGCGGTAGGAGGAGGCCGCCTCGTGCAGCTTCAGCCGCCGCTCCTCGCCGGTCAGGGCCAGGGCCTCGTCCTTCAGGATGCGGCCGATCAGGGTGGCATAGTCGAGTCCCAAGTCCGGGTTGAGGCCGTATTCCTCGTAGCGGCGGTGGGCCAGTTCGCTGGCCCCGGCGCGGGCGAGGCACAGCACCGCCTCGAAGGCGAGGCGGGAGTCGAAGCCATGCTCATCGATCGCGGTGCGGGCGAGATCGAAGGCCTCGAACAGTTCGCCCCGCTTGCGGGCGGCGCGCACGGCACGCAGGACATCGTCGACAGCCTCGGCAGACATTCGTTCAGGTCCCAAATCCTCTCAGGCGAGATCGACGATCGCCCGCATATCATTGGGCGCGTTCAAGACGATCGTGCCCTTGTCCATGCTGATCAGGCCGGCATCGCGCCAGGTCGCGAACTGCTTGTTCACGGCCTCGCGGGATGTGCCCACCAGCGCCCCCAACTCGCGCTGGGACAATTTCAGGCGCAGGCGCAGCGCGCCGCTTTCGAGTTTTTCGGCCGAGCTTTCCGCCAGGCTGACCAGCCATTTGGCCAGCCGCGCCTCGAGCGGCAGGAAGGCGCGATCCTCGATCACGCTGCTGGTCCAGCGCACGCGGGCGCACAGGATTTCCAGCAGGGAGAAGCACAGGTCGGGATTGGCGTGCATATAGGGCACGAACTGCCGCCGCGGGATATGGAGCAGGGTGGTCGGCCCCATGGCGGCGGCATCGGCCGAACGCGCCTTGCCGTCGATCAGGGCGATTTCGCCGAACAGGTCGCCGCCTTCCAGCAGGTTCAAGGTGATCTCCCGCCCCTCGGCATCGCCGGCGAAGATGCGCACCTGGCCTTCGAGAATGCCATAGAGGCCGTCGCCGTCGTCGCCCTTGGCGAAAATCAGCTCGTCGTCGCCGAAGCGGCGGATCGTGGAAAATCCGATCAGATCGTCCAGCACCTTTTCGGGTACATCACGCAACAGGAAGTGACGCGCCAAAAGCGTGCGTCGCTTCGCTCTTTCTTGCTCGTTCATGCCCCCGTCCTTGGCGCAATGCCATCCGATGGGCATATTGAGGCCTGTCGCGCCCAGGGCCAAGCCCGAAGCACCTTAAGGTTGGGCATAGCTCCCAGCCGCTGATGAGGTTGTTCATGTCCGCCACCGCCGCCGATCCCGAACTCAGCCCCCTGGAAGCTATGGTCGCCCAGGCCAAGATCGAACTGGAGAAGGCGCCCGATGCCGCCGTCGCGGCGCGGCTGCTGGACGGCAGCCGCCGGCTGGTAGATGCCCTGATGTCGAGGCGGCTGGCAACCGAGGCCGCCGCCGTGCTCGATGAGGTGTGGGATCTGCCGGGTCTGGCCGATTTCGGCATCGAATCGGCGATCCTGGGCTTCCTCTCGGTACGTGTGCTCCAAGCCTCCAACCGGCACGAGGAAGCAATCGACCGGGCGATTGCCGCCTCGGCCCGGATCGCCGCGACCAAGGGCGACGGTCGTGGCCTGGGGGCGCCGCTGCAGGCCGATCTGGCGCAAGCCCGTGCCGCCTCCTACGAGACCCTGGGCAGGCGGGAAGAGGCGCGCGACGCACAGGGCGAGGCGGTTGCCCGCCGCGCCGGCCTGATCGGCCGCAACGACCTGCCGGATCAGCGGGCGGGCCTCGCTTCGGCCCGCAATGCCCTGGGTCGCCTGCACCTGAGCTTGGGCAATCCGGATGCCGCGGTGGCGGAACTGGAAACCTGCCTAGCCGAACTGCACGAGATCGCCCAGGCGACCGACGGCAACCTGCCGCCCATGCTGTTCAACGTCCACGCCGCCGCCTCCAACCGGCTGGGCCGGGCGCTGGTCGTGTCCGGCAAACCCTACGAGGCGCATCCCCATCTGGTGACCTCGGTCGAGGCCATGCGCAGCCTGGTCAACGAGACGCGGAACCTAGGCCTGGTCGAGGATTTCCTGACCGCCCTGGGCGACCTGGAAAAGGCCGAACGCGAGATGGGCAACGACCGCGTCGCCGCCAACCTCGCCGCCGAGGCGGTGCGCTGGCGCGACCATGTAAAGGCCCAGCAGCAAGCGGGGCGGTAGACCCCACAGGTGTCATCCCGGCGAAGGCCGGGATCCATTCTGGGCCAGCACGCGATGTCGCAATGGATCCCGGCCTTCGCCGGGATGACACCTGAGTGTAGTGGCCGTTCGCCTCACATCTTGCCTCCCATCGGCGGGGCCAGCTTCGGCGTCGGGCTGCTCTTGGCGATGTCGGGCAGGGGCACGCGCTCGATGTCCAGGTGCTCGGTCGAGGTGGCGCGGCGGCGGGCGTCGACGAAGCGGGCGAACAGGTTGCCGCCCTGGGCGAGCAGGGCCTGGGGCGAGCCGGTCGCGACAAAGCCGCCGTTCTCGATGCACACCACCTCGTCGGCCACGGCCGTGACGAAGTCCACGTCATGTTCCACCATGATGATGGTGACGTCGCGCGCCAGCTCCTTCAGCACCGAGACCAGGCGCGAGGTGGATTCCACATCGACGCCGGTGGATGGTTCGTCCAGCAGCAGGATCGCCGGGTTGAGGACCAGGGCGCGAGCCAAGGCCACCAGGCGGCGCTGGCCGCCCGACAGGGTGCCGGTGCCGGCCGCCTGGGTCACCGGGATCTCCAGTGGGTTGCCCTGGATCTTCACCAGGGCGTCCCACACGCCGACCCGGCGCAGGGCGGCGGTGATCTCGTCATCGGTGATGTCGGCCTTCACCAGCTCGAAATTCTTGCGCAGCGAGCCCAGCAGCATCAGCGGAAACTGGGACAGGGTGACGACCTGGCGGCGCAGGGATTCGAGCGTATAGGCCGCGACCGGCTGGCCGCCGAGCATGACATCGCCGTTCTGCGGGTCGTAGAGCCGCACCAGCAGGCGCATGATCGAACTCTTGCCCGAGCCCGAGCCGCCGACGATGGCGGTGATGGCGTCGGCCCGGAACTTGTGGCTGACCCCGTTCAGGATGATCGGCGTCTTGGCCGGCGGGTAGCCGAAGATCACATTCTTCAGCTCGGCCGAGCGTTGCGTGATGGCGATATCCCGGGCAGCGGCGGCATCCTCGATTTCCGGCTTGGCGTCGATGATCTCGCCCACCGGGCGGATCATCGGCCAGTTCACCGACAGGCCGGTGAAGAACGTCACCAGTTCCTGGATCGGCCCGACCACCAGCGGCACCATCAAGATCAGGCCCAGCAGGGCGCCGACCGGCGTCGAGGCATCGAAGGAGAAGGCGGCATAGATCAGGATGACCGTGGTCAGGATGGTCGACATCGAGCCCTGGAACTGCTGGGCCGCCTCGCGTCGCAGGGTCGCCCGCAGTTTCGCCCGCATGACCGAGGTCAGGCGCTCGGCGATCGAGCGCGAGCGCTGGGCATGGGCACGCATCAACTGCACTTCCAGCGGCTGGGCGGTCGAATTGCCCAGCTCGTCGGCGAAGGCCGCCTCCTCGGCGCGGACCTGCTCGAAGGCGCGGCCGACCACGCCCGACAGCTTCCAGCCGATCAGCGGGATGATCACCACCAGGGCCAGCAGGACCCAGCGCATGAACGGCGGAATGCCGGCGAAGGCGGCCAGGTTGTCGGCCAGGAAGACCCCGGCGGTCACCAGGCCGACGCCGCGGGTCAAGGGATAGGCCAGGATCTCGCGCAGGGTGAACTGCGCGCCGGCCGAGAAATTGTTGATGATCTGGACCAGTTGCGGGCCGGTCACCTTGCCGTGGAAGATCGGCCCCAGCAGCAGCATGCGGTCGTGGAGCAGGCCGCGCAGGGTGACCAACATGCGTTCGTTCGACCAGGTGGTGATCAGCTTGCTGGCCATGGAGAGCAGGATCACCACCACCGCCAGCACGGCATAGAGCAGGGCCATCATGCGCGGGTCGACGATATTGCCGCCGGGCCCCGGCTTGCCTTCCAGGGCCGAGGTCAGCGACACCAGCACCTGTTGGGTATAGGGGGTGAGGCCGTTCACCAGGGCGCCGATGCCGACCGAGAGCAGGAACGGCAAGGGGCCGAGCGCGCCAGCATCAAGGCCCAGCGCACCAGCTTGCCAAAGTTCATCGGCGTCGGCGGGAAGGGCAGGCCCGGAAAGCCCCCCATCGGCCCCTTCATGCCGCCGGCCGGCGGCATGCCCTTCATGGCACCCGGCGGCGGCATGGCCCCGGGCGGGGCACCTTTGGGCGCGCCGGCCAGGGGCAGGGGAATGCCCTGTGGACCCGGACCCGGGCCGGGCGTCGGCCCGCCCTTCAGGACGGCACCTGGCGGGATCTCGCCCTTGAGGGCTCCGGGCGGCGGATTGTCAATCGATGCCATCGGCGCGCGCCTTCAGGATGGTTTTCAGTTCGAACTGACGCAATTCCGGCCAGCGCCCCAGGAACAGGCAGCACATGGCGCAGACCGTGGGGGTGGCAAAGCTGGTCCCGGTCTTCACCGTATAGCCGCCGCCCGGCGCCGGCACGGTCAACTCGTTGCCCAGGGCGGCGAATTCGATCAGGCCCTGGCCGATGAAATCGACCTCGTAGGACGAGGGCAGATCGTGATTGTCGACCGAGATCACACTGGAGAATTCCGCCGGCAGGCCTTCGTCGGTGACCGGCACGTTGCGCTTGGCCGCGACCACCACCTGGTTGCGCTGATAGGCGCTTTCGCACAGCTTGTAGAGCGGCTCGCGCTGCGAGGCCGGGATGGCCAGGCTCATGTTCACCAGGCGCAGGCGCTGGGCCAGGATGTGGCGGAAGGCGACCAGCGAGGCGGTGGGATCGCCCTTGTTGCGGGCGTCGAGCACGCGAATGTCGTGAATCCGGGCATTGGGCGCCATGCGCGCGATGATGCCGGCGACCGCGGTGCCGTGGCCGAAAGTGTCGTTGTTGATCCCCGTGCCCAGGGGCTGCACGGCAAGCTGGCCCACATCGCCTTCCACGGTCCATTGACTGACCACCCGGCCGGCCAGGTCGGGATGGGTGGCATCCACCCCTGAATCGATGACGGCAACCTCCACCGGCTCGAGCTCTCGGGTAGCCAGATCGCGGAAGTCGATCGCGGATGCTTCAAGAAGGAACCGAGGCGGCATGTTCATGCGGCCTCAGGACGCGATGTCGACCATCTGCTCGAACAATTGGGCGAGGCGGGGCAGCCGGTCGGGCCGGGTCCGGGCCACCGTGCCCAGGGCGTTGAGGATGCGGGCTTCCTCGGGACCATAGCCGCCGGCGGTGGTGAGTTCGCCGCCGCGGTCGCCGGTCATGCTGCGCAGGCGGTTGTGCTGGTCCAGCATCAGGGCGGCGACGGTGGCGAAATTGCCATAGGCGCGGCCGTCGTCGGTGGTGAAGCGGTGGCCGCTCTTGAAGCGCACCGCCGTCAGCACGCCGATCAGGGTGTCGCCCGAAACCATGGGGGCGGCGATGACCGCGCTGGGCTCGCCCTCGACGCCGGTCGCCTTGTTGGCATCGTCCACGGTCTTGAAGGTCGGCGCGCCGATCTGCACTTCGTGGGTCAGGGCGGCGAGGCCGGTCAGGCCGGCGCCGATCGGCACGCGCTGGCCGATCAGCGAGCCGGGGCCGTTGGCGACCATCACGAAGCGCAGGTCATTGGCATCGTGGTCATAGGCCAGGACCGAGCCTTCGGCGGCATCGACCGTGCGAATCGCCGTCTCGAGCAGCAGGCGCAGCACGCCTTCCTCGCGCGTGGACGGCGCGATGCCCAGATAGTGGCTCAACAGCGAACGGTCGGTGGTCATTGAGTTTCCCCCTTATTGACGGGCCGGAGTGTAGCAGCGTGATCGGCAAACTGCGACAGACGCCGGCCTGTTGGCTGTGAGCGAATTCATAGCGCGAAGCCGCGCGGCACGGCATGCTGGTTTCGTCTATCGACGGGCGGGAGGCCCCCGGGACATGGCGACGAGCGAATCGGGCGGCGGCACCACAATCCGGCGCGGGGTGAAAATCGATCCTGTGGACGAAGGCGCCATCGACATGGCCCGCCTGGGGCTCCTGCTGTCGCGCCCGCGCCCGATCGACGGCGTCGAACTCCAGGACTGGTACAGCGACTATGTCCAATGCCCCTGGTGCGGCCATGTCGGCCGGACCATGGGCCTGAACACCGACTTCTATGTCGACGTCGTCTGCGGCAGTTGCGGGGCGTATTTCAGGGCGTAGCGCGCTACTTGTGGCAGCGGGGAACTTCGGTTTCGGCGTCGGTGCCCCAACTGTCCAGCCAGGTTTCGATTTCCTGCTGTGTCAGGTGAAGGCCGGTCTCCTGGTATTCGGCCCAGGCAGCGGCGGCCTCGTCTGCAAAGCTCACCCGTTGGGACATGTCCAGGATCTTGGGATCGGTCGTCGGCATTTCCGTATGTCCGGGATTTGAGGCTTCAGAGCATTACATTGGCGCCTGAACACCGCCACCCCTACCGTCATGGCCGGGCGAAGTCCCGGCCATCCACGTCGCCACGCAGCCTATGCCTTCGACGGACTTGACTCAGCCGCCCGGACGACCGCGGGCTCGTGTGGCATCGAGACCGGCGCCGGTGCGCTTTTGGATGAAACCGCGCTCGAATTCTCCAAGAGCGCCGATGATTCCGAGCCCCTACAGCCATTCCTGAAAAGCGTTGACCTACGTCGCCCCAACGCGTCGCCTCTCGGAGACAACCAAGCGACGAATCTCCTCGACAGAATCAACGAATAGTATAGAATCTCCTGGTTTGGCAATGCGTCTTTTTTGGGGGTGGCTATGCCCGACCTTGACGTGCAGAACGCCGGCGACTCCTATCCGCCGACCCTCAGCGCCTCCAGCATCGTCGCGGGCGGCAGCGTCACGCTCACCTACCGTCTCAGCAACTTCGGCCTCGACAGCGCACCGTCCTCGGTGACCGGCATCTACCGGTCGAGCGACAGCACCATTTCAACCAGCGACACACGGGTCGGCACCGACTCGAACGGGTCACTCGCCGCCAATACCGGCCGGACCGAGACTTTCACCGTCGACACCACCGGTTGGGCTGCCGGCAGCTATTACATCGGCGCGGTGGCGGACTACGCCAACGCCATCTCCGAGTCCAACGAGAGCAACAACCCTCCAGCGGCGTCTGGCTGACCGTGACGGCGCCGCCTGTGCAGCTTCCCGACCTTGACGTGCAGAACGCCGGCGACTCCTATCCGCCGACCCTCAGCGCCTCCAGCGTCGTCGCGGGCGGCAGCGTCACGCTCACCTATCGTCTCAGCAACTTCGGCACGGGCAGCGCCCCGTCCTCGGTGACTGGCATCTACCGGTCGACCGACGGCACGATATCCACTGGCGACACACGGATCGGCACCGACTCGAACGGGTCACTCGCCGCCAATAGCGGCAGCACCGAGACGTTCACGATCGACACTTCGGGCTGGACACCGGGGAGTTACTACATCGGCGCGGTGGCGGACTACAACAACGCCATCTCCGAGTCCAACGAGGGCAACAACCCCTCCAGCGGCGTCTGGCTGACCGTGACGGCGCCGCCTGTGCAGCTTCCCGACCTTGACGTACAGAACGCCGGCGACTCCTATCCGCCGACCCTCAGCGCCTCCAGCATCGTCGCGGGCGGCAGCGTCACGCTCACCTACCGTCTCAGCAATTTCGGCACGGGCAGCGCCCCGTCCTCGGTGACCGGCATCTACCGGTCGAGCGACAGCACCATTTCGACCAGCGACACACGGGTCGGCACCGACTCGAACGGGTCACTCGCCGCCGATACCGGCCGGACCGAGACGTTCACCGTCGACACCACCGGTTGGGCTGCCGGCAGCTATTACATCGGCGCGGTGGCGGACTACAACAACGCCATCTCCGAGTCCAACGAGAGCAACAACCCCTCCAGCGGCGTCTGGCTGACCGTGACGGCGCCGCCTGTGCAGCTTCCCGACCTTGACGTGCAGAACGCCGGCGACTCCTATCCGCCGACCCTCAGCGCCTCCAGCGTCGTCGCGGGCGGCAGCGTCACGCTCACCTACCGTCTCAGCAACTTCGGCACGGGCAGCGCCCCGTCCTCGGTGACAGGCATCTATCGGTCGACTGACGGCGCCATATCCACTGGCGACACGCGGATCGGCACCGACTCGAACGCGTCGCTCGCCGCCAATACCGGCCGGACCGAGACTTTCACCGTCGACACCACCGGGTGGGCTGCCGGCAGCTACTACATCGGCGCAGTGGCGGACTACGCCAACGCCATCTCCGAGTCCAACGAGAGCAACAACCCCTCCAGCGGCGTCTGGCTGACCGTAACGGCGCCGCCTGTGCAGCTTCCCGACCTTGACGTACAGAACGCCGGCGACTCCTATCCGCCGACCCTCAGCGCCTCCAGCGTCGTCGCGGGCGGCGGCGTCACGCTCACCTACCGTCTCAGCAACTTCGGCACGGGCAGCGCCCCGTCCTCGGTGACAGGCATCTACCGGTCGAGCGACAGCACCATTTCGACCAGCGACACACGGGTCGGCACCGACTCGAACGGGTCACTCGCCGCCAATACCGGCCGGACCGAGACGTTCACGATCGACACCACCGGGTGGGCTGCCGGCAGCTATTACATCGGCGCGGTGGCGGACTACAACAAGGCCATCTCCGAGTCCAACGAGAGCAACAATCCCTCCAGTGGCGTCCGGCTGACCGTAACGGCGGCGCCTACGACGCCCGAGGTGACGGTTCTGGGCAATGCGGTGAGCATTGCCGATGGGGACACGACGCCGGTCGCCACCGATCACACCAACTTCGGCAGCGTCGAGGTCGGCAGCGCGGGCGTGACGCGGACCTTCACCGTGCGCAATGATGGCGGCGGCACGCTCAACCTGTCGAACCTGACGCTTCCCACAGGCTTCACCCTCGTCAACGGTCTGGTGACCTCGCTGGCCCCCGGCGCCACGGACACGTTCCGGGTGCGGATGGACGCAGCGACAGCCGGGACCAAGACCGGACAGATCACGTTCGCCAGCAACGATCCCAACGAAAGCGCGTTCAACTTCGTCGTCACCGGGACGGTGACCGGAATGACGACGGACGCGGGCAACACGTTGGCGACGGCGACCGACTTGACACTGGGCAATACGGTCTTGCAATCGGTCGGCAGCAGTCCGGACTCCAACGACTTCTTCCACTTCACGGCGGCCAGCAGCGGCCACGTTACGGCGAATCTGACCGGACTGTCGGCAGACCTCGATATTCGGGCGCTGAACAGCAGCGGGACTCAGATCGTAGCGGGCGAACTGGAGGGCAATTCCAGCGAGTCGATCTCGTTCAATGTTACCGCCGGGCAGGTCTACTACTTGCACGTCGATCCCTTCGGCGTGGCGTCGTCCAACTACAGACTGGCTACGACGTTCATCAGTGGAGCGGCGTCTGCTACTGAAATGCTTGCGGAAGCTCGCAGTCACCTCGGGGAAGACTATTACTGGAGGTACCGTCTGAATGCGGATGGTTCTAGAACTTATACGACGTTCAATTCAACAACTATAAATGATGCCGACTTCTCAGGGCCTTGGGATTGCGCGGAGTTTGTCAGTTATTGCATCTATCAAGAGACTGGAAATAGGATCGGCCTCGCAGACCCAAGTAATCCCAGCTCATTTGAGTTCTCGTCCGCTGGATGGAAGTATGCCATTGCGAATGAACTTGGTGTTACCCAAGTCACTCTGCAGACCGCTTTGGAAACTGTTGGCGCCGTAATCTGGATTGAAGAGCACGTTATGATGTCGGTAGGCAACGGTTATCAGATCATCGAAGCGAGTGCGCGGAAGTCTAGCGGAAAGTACTTTAGCGACGATCGCACGGTGTATTATGACCCATTGAACAAGTCGGCCACCCCAGGAGTTGTTTGGGATACAAATGATACAGCGTCCGTTTCTGATGATACTCCGATGGGAGTCGACATTGGGGATGTAACGTACCATGATTATACTGCATCGGAATTGGAGCATTTGCATGCAACCGCAGGTGTCGTTGATGCATTCTTGATTTGACACAACCTATGCCTTGAAGTTGGAGCTACCTGTGGTGGCTCGCAACCATCGGCGCTTCGGTGCAAGATCATGACGGGTTTCGGCTCGAACTAGCTGAGACTATTGCGGCCTATTGGCTCAGATTGTTTGAGACTCGGCGCAACTTGAGCGAGACGAGCGTGAGATTATCGCCGCCAGCTCACATTCGATAAGGCGTCTCGCGTTGCCATAGGGATTCACCGTTTCCCTAGAGGCCATCCGTGAGCGCGCCAAATCCGCAGCAAACTCGCGCAGTACCTGTATTCGTCCCGACGTGGATGCCCGGCACAAGGCCGGGCATGACGATAAAAAGTGGTTCCCAAGCCAGCCTCCAAATTCTGGACATTCGTGTGTCTGCCCAGGGGTGAGGCCGAAATGGTGCTCAGATCACCCCGGCTTCCTTCAGCCGCGCCACGATCGCCTCGGCGGCGGCTTCGGAGCTGAGGCTGGTGGTGTCGAGGTGGATTTCCGGGTGTTCCGGTGCTTCGTAGGGGCTGGAAATGCCGGTGAAGTTCTTGATCTCGCCGCGCCGGGCCTTCTTGTAGAGGCCCTTCACGTCGCGCTCCTCGGCCACCGCCAGGGGCGTGTCGACGAAGACTTCGAAGAACTCGCCCACCTCGACCATGTCGCGGGCCATGCGCCGTTCCGCCCGGAAGGGCGAGATGAACGAGACCAGGACGATCATGCCGGCATCGACCATCAGCTTGGAGACCTCGGCGACGCGGCGGATGTTCTCCACGCGGTCGGCATCGGTGAAGCCCAGGTCCTTGTTCAGGCCGTGGCGGACGTTGTCGCCGTCCAGCAGATAGGTGTGGTGCCCCAGGGTGTAGAGGCGCTTTTCGACCAGGTTGGCGATGGTCGATTTGCCCGCACCCGACAGGCCGGTGAACCACAGGATGCAGGATTTCTGGTTCTTGAGCTGGGCGCGCTCCTTCTTGGCCACGTCCAGCGCCTGCCAGTGGATGTTCTCCGAGCGGCGCAGGGCGAAGTGGATCAGGCCAGCGCCCACCGTGTTGTTGGTCAGCCGGTCGATCAGGACGAAGCCGCCGGTGTCGTGGTTCTCGGCGTAGGGGTCGAAGGCCACCGGCTGGTCGGTCGCGATGTTGCACACGCCGATCTCGTTGAGTTCCAGCTTCTTGGCCGCCAGGTGCTCCAGCGTGTTGACGTTCACCTTGTACTTGGGCTCGGTGATCGAGGCGGTGACGGTCTTGGCGCCCAGCTTCAGCAGGTAGGGCCGGCCCGGCAGCATGGGCTGGTCGTGCATCCAGACCACCGTCGCCTCGAACTGGTCGGCGACATGGGCGGGGCTGTCCTTGTGGGCGATGACGTCGCCGCGCGAGATGTCGATCTCGTCGGCCAGGGTCAGGGTGACCGACTGGCCGGCCACGGCCACGTCGAGATCGCCGCCTTGCGTGACGATGCGGGTCACCGTCGAGGTCTTGCCCGAGGGGGCGACGCGGATGGCATCGCCCGGGCGGATCTCACCGCCGGTGATGACGCCCGAGAAGCCGCGGAAATCGAGATTGGGCCGGTTCACCCACTGCACGGGCAGGCGGAACGGCGCGCCCCGTGTGGCATCCGCCACCTCGACCGTTTCCAGGTAACCCATCAGGGTGGGGCCGTGGTACCAGGGCGTGGCAGGACTGGGTTCCAGCATGTTGTCGCCCTTGAGGGCCGACAACGGGATCGCGGTGATGTCGCTCAGGCCGATCTGGGCGGCAAAGGCCGTGTAATCGCCCAGGATGCGGTCGAAGGTGGCATGGTCGTAATCGACCAGGTCCATCTTGTTGATGGCCAGGATCACCTTGCGGATGCCGATCAGCGAGACCAGGTACGAGTGCCGCCGGGTCTGGGTCAGCACGCCCTTGCGCGCGTCGATCAGGATCACGGCGACGTCGGCGGTCGAGGCGCCGGTGACCATGTTGCGGGTGTACTGCTCGTGGCCCGGGGTATCGGCGACGATGAACTTGCGCCGCTCGGTCGAGAAGAAGCGATAGGCGACGTCGATGGTGATGCCCTGCTCGCGCTCGGCCGCCAGGCCGTCGACCAGCAGGGCGAAATCGATCTCGCCGCCCTGGGTGCCGACCTTCTTGGAGTCGGCTTCCAAGGCCGCCATCTGATCCTCGAAGATCATCTTCGAATCATAGAGCAGGCGGCCGATCAGGGTCGACTTGCCGTCGTCGACCGAGCCGCAGGTGATGAAGCGCAGCAGGCTCTTGCGCTCGTGGACCTTGAGGTATTCGTCGATGTCGGTGGCGATGAGGTCGGAGACGTGGGCCATCAGAAGTACCCCTCCTGCTTCTTCTTTTCCATCGAGCCCGACTGATCGTGATCGATCACCCGGCCCTGGCGTTCGGAGGTCGTGGTCAGCAGCATTTCCTGGATGATCGCGGTCAGCGTGTCGGCCTCCGACTCGATCGCCCCGGTCAGCGGGTAGCAGCCCAGGGTGCGGAACCGCACCTTCTTCATCTGCGGCTTCTCGCCCGGGCGCATGGGCATGCGGTCGTCGTCGACCATGATCAGGGTGCCGTCACGCTCCACCACCGGGCGTTCCGCGGCGAAATACAGCGGCACGATGGGGATCTTCTCCAGGTGGATATATTGCCAGATGTCGAGCTCGGTCCAGTTCGACAGCGGGAAGACGCGGATCGACTCGCCCTTGTTCTTGCGCGTGTTGTAGAGGCGCCAGAGCTCGGGCCGCTGGCTCTTGGGGTCCCAGCGGTGCTGGGTCGAGCGGAAGGAGAAGATGCGCTCCTTGGCGCGGCTCTTTTCCTCGTCCCGCCGGGCGCCGCCGAAGGCCGCGTCGAAGCCGTACTTGTCCAGGGCCTGCTTCAAGCCCTGGGTCTTCATGATGTCGGTATGCAGGGCCGAGCCGTGGATGAAGGGGTTGATGCCCATCTCCACGCCCTCCGGGTTGGTGTGCACCAGCAGGTCGAGGCCAAGGCTGGCCGCCATCTGGTCGCGGAAGGCGATCATTTCCTTGAACTTCCAGGTCGTGTCGACATGGAGCAGGGGGAAGGGCGGCTTGGACGGGTAGAAGGCCTTCATGGCCAGGTGCAGCATCACCGCGCTGTCCTTGCCGATCGAATAGAGCATCACCGGATGCTCGGTCTCGGACACCACCTCGCGCATGATGTGGATGCTCTCGGCTTCGAGCCGTTGCAGGTGGGTCAGGCTGTCAGTGGACACGAGCTTTGCTTCCCGACGATCGACGTAAATGGAAAATTGTCATTTTCTAAACGCTTGAGCACAAGAACGCCGCGGGCGATTTCTGTCAAGTCCCGGGCGAGGCAGAAGGGCGAAGTTTTCACCGCCAACGGTCTGTGGCCGCGTCGTCGCTGGCTTTCGACGCGACCCAGGCGGCCTTGCCATCGGCGGTGATCTCCCGTTTCCAGAACGGTGCGCCGGTCTTTAGCCAGTCGATCAGGAAGGCGCAAGCCTCAAGGGCGGCGGCGCGATGGGGCGAGGCGGTGGCGACCAGCACAATGCGGGCGCCGAGCGTGAGGCGGCCGACCCGGTGGATGATCAGGCTGTCGGTCAGGGGGAAGCGGCTGCGCGCCTCGGCCTCGATCGCTTCGAGCGCCTTTTGCGTCATGCCGGGATAGTGCTCGAGTTCGATGGCGGTGACGTCGTCGTGGTCGCCGCGCGCCCGCACCAGGCCGACGAAGGAGGCGACGGCGCCGACGTCGGCCGACCCGCCCAGCCTGTCCAGCTCGGCGCCAGTATCGAAATCCTCTTGCTGAATACGTACTGCCACAGCCGATCCGCCCGATTTGCCTGAAGAGCGCAGGCTTCTCCCGTCACCACGGCGGCGTCAAGCCCTGTCTCGGAGAAGCCTCTCAGGGCACCGCAGGGACCATGGCGATGCCGGGCGGCAGGACCGGGCTTTCGCGCAGCAGGGTGATGGTGATGCGCCGGTTGGCCGGGTCGAGGGGATTGTCGGGGATCAGGGGCTCGGACGCCGCCTTGCCCGAGATCTGGTAGATCCGCGCCGGGCGCACGCCGGATTCGGTCAGCACCCGGCGGCTGGAATTGGCCCGGTCAGCCGACAGTTCCCAGTTGGAATAGCCGTTGGTGGTGCGATAGGGAGCGGCGTCGGTGTGGCCGGCGATCGCGATCCGGTTGGGCAGGCGGGTGATCACGCCGGCGATCTTGCCGAGCAGGGCCACCATCTCGTCGGACATGCGCGACGAACCGGTCTGGAACATCGGCTTGCCCTCGGCATCGACCAGTTGGATCCGCATGCCCTCCGGGGTGATGTCGATCAGCACCTGTTTTGCCGCCTCGCGCAGTTCGGGCGATGCCTGCAGCGCCTGGCGCAGGCTTTCGGCCGTCGCGCTGAAGCGCTGCTGTTCGGCGCGCGCCTGGGCGTTGGTCTGGGCGATCGTTTCGGCCGATTGCGGGCTTGGCGGCGCGGCGCTGGCAGCGCCGGGGATCGGTGCTGCGATCGCCGAACTCATGAGCCCGCCGTTGGCGGACTGGGTGCTGTCGGCGGGGCCGTTCTGGGCCAGGCCGCTCAAGGGCAGGGGCTGGTCGGTTTCCTCCTGGTCGGTCGTCTCGCTGTCGGGTTCGATCTGGGTGACGAGGCCGGTGGGGCTGCCGCCGTCGTTGCGGTTGCTGTCCTGCGTGATGGTCTGGCCACCCAGCACGCCGCCGGCGCCCGAGGTGGTTTCGCTGACGCTGACCGGGTCGAAATAGTCGGCGATGCCCTGCTTCTGCGCTTCCGAGGTGGCGTTCAGCAGCCATAGCAGCAGGAAGAAGGCCATCATCGCGGTCACGAAGTCGGCATAGGCGACCTTCCAGGCACCGCCGTGGTGGCCGCCCTCGACCTTCTTGACCCGTTTGATGATGATCGGACGGAGATCGTTCTGGCCAGCCATGGCGGTTACACCGGCTGCAGCTTCTGGGTCGATTCCTCGACCTCGTAGAAGGTCGGGCGAACGTGGCTTTGCAGGGCCTTGCGGGCGAATTCGATCGAGACCGCGGGGGATAGCCTTGGAGGTGGGCGAGCAGGCCGGCCTTGATGCAGTGGAGGTAGCGCATCTCGGACTCGTGGGTCGACTTGATCGAGTTGGCGATGGGGGCGATGAAGCCGTAGGAGGTCCAGACGCCGACGAAGGTGCCGACCAGGGCGCCGCCGATCAGGTGGCCCAGCACCTCGGGCGGCTCGGTGATCGAGCCCATAGTGTGGATGACGCCCAGCACCGCGGCGACGATGCCCAGGGCCGGCATGCCGTCGGCCATGTTCTGGATCGCGTGGCTGACCTGGTGTTCCTCCTGGGCGTGGGTATCCAGTTCCTCGTCGATCAGCGCTTCCATTTCGTGACTGTTCTCGGTGCCCAGCGTCATCAGGCGCAGGTAGTCGCACAGGAAGGTCATCGCATGATGATCCTTGGCGAAGATCGGGAACTGGTTGAACAGGGCGCTGTCGTGCGGGTTCTCGACATGCTGCTCCAGCGCCAGCATGCCCTTGGTCTTGGCCAGCTTGAAGACCGAGTAGAGCAGGGACAACAGTTCGAGGAAGGCTTCCTTCTTGTAGCGCGGGCCCTTCATCGCCGAGGCCACGGCACCGCCGGTCTTCTTCAGCACGGTGATCGGGTTGCCGATAATGTAGGCGCCGCCCGCCGCCCCGAAGATGATCAGGAATTCATAGGGCTGCCACAAGACCTCGACATGCCCGCCGGCCAGGACATAGCCGCCGATGACACAGCCGAGCACGACGACGAATCCGACAATCAGCAGCATGGGGTGACCAGGATTTCCAGGGCGACGAATACCTTGAGACTTTGCCCCCTGGTGGTTAACAAGCGCTTATCCCGGCGCGTGATCATAGGGTTGCATACCGCGCAGATACTGATAATCATTCGCGCTCCCGACACCCCCGGCTGCGTCTCATCAGGACTTGGTTCCCTTGGCCCTTTCGGATCTCCGCCCGTCGGCGGGCTTTCCCTGGTCGCGCAACCGCCGGCCGTTCAACGGCTGGGCGCTGCTGGCCTGGGCTGTTGCGATCCTGTTCGCGCTGCCGGTGATAACCGTCGCCTCGGCCGCGCTGACCCCGGCCGGCGAGATGTGGCTGCACCTGAGCGAAACCGTGCTGCCGCGCTACATTACCAACAGCCTTCTGCTGATGGCCGGCGTCGGCGTCGGCACCGCAGTGATCGGGGCCGGGACCGCCTGGCTGGTTACCATGTGCAGCTTTCCCGGGCGTCGGCTGTTCGAATGGGCCCTTTTCCTGCCCATGGCGGTGCCGGCCTATGTCCTCGCCTATACCTACACCGGCCTGTTCGACGTGGCGGGGCCGGTGCAGGAGACGCTGCGCGACCTGACCGGCTGGGCGGTGCGCGACTATTGGTTCCCCGAGATCCGCTCGCTGCCGGGTGCCGTCGCGATGATGGTGCTGGTGCTTTATCCTTATGTCTATCTGGTGACGCGGGCGGCTTTCCTTGAACAATCGGTCTGTGTGCTGGAGATCGGCCGCACCCTGGGCTGCTCGCCCTGGGGGCGTTCTGGCGCTTGGGGCTGCCGCTGGCCCGCCCGGCCCTGGTGACCGGCGTCACATTGTCGCTGATGGAGGCCCTGGGCGATTTCGGTACCGTGCAATACTTCGCCGTCGACACCTTTTCGGCCGGCATTTTCCGCACCTGGCTGGGCCTGGGCGATCCCATTTCGGCCATGCATCTTTCGGCGATGCTGCTGCTGGCCATCGCCGTCTTGATGGTGGGCGAGCGCTATGCCCGGGGTGCTGCGCGCTTCCATCACACCTCCACCCGCTATCGGCCTTTGCCCAGCCTGGCCCTGCACGGCCTGGGCGCCTTCGGGGCCGCGGTGGCCTGTGCCCTGCCGATTCTGCTGGGTTTCGTCCTGCCGGCCCTGGCCCTGGGGATCTGGGCGCTGGGCGAAGGCGGGATGGGCCTGGCCCAATTCTTCACCTATGCCCGCAATACCTTGACGGTGGCGGCGCCGACCGCCGTTCTCGCGGTCGCGCTGGCCGTGCTGCTGGGCTATGGGCGCCGCTTAGGGATGGGGCCGGCCGGCCGCTTCGCCATCCGGGTCGCCGCCCTGGGCTACGCCATTCCGGGGGCGGTGATCGCCGTCGGGGTGCTGGTGCCGGTGGCAGCCTTCGACAACGCGGTCGACGCCTGGATGCGGGCCAATGTCGGCCTTTCCACCGGCCTGCTGCTGACGGGCTCGCTGACCGCGCTGATCTTTGCCTATCTGGTGCGCATCCTGGCGGTGGCGTTCAACACGATCGAGGCCGGCCTGGACAAGGTTACCCCCAACATGGACGCCGCCGCGCGCAGCTTAGGGAGGAGCCCGCTGGACACGCTGCACCGGGTGCATCTGCCGATGATGCGCGCCAGCCTGACGACGGCCGGGCTGCTGGTCTTCGTCGAGGTCATGAAGGAATTGCCGGCGACCTTGATGATGCGCCCCTTCAACTTCGACACGCTGTCGGTAAAGGCCTATGAACTGGCCAGCGATGAACGACTGTCGGAAGCGGCCCTGCCGGCGCTGGCGATCGTTCTCGTCGGCGTCCTGCCGGTAATCTTGATGAGTCGCGCCATCGCCCGTTCCAGGCCTGGATCGGGTGCCGTGGCCGGGGAATAGCATGGCCGGTCTTGCGTTCAGGAATGTCACCCACCGTTTTGGCGGCCGGGTCGCCGTCGACAATCTCGATCTGGTCGTGGCGCCTGGCGAGGTCGTCTGCCTGCTGGGGCCATCCGGCTGCGGCAAGACCACGACCTTGCGGCTGGCGGCCGGCCTCGAGGCTCTGCAGACCGGTGAAATTTCGATCGGCGATCGCATCGTGGCCGGGCCGGGCGTGGCGACGCCGCCGGAAAAGCGCCACGTCGGCTTGATCTTCCAGGATTACGCGCTGTTCCCCATCTCTCGATCGTCGACAACGTCGCCTTCGGGGTGGCCCGGCAGGCCGGGCGGGATGCGGTGGCCGATGCGCGCGCCGCCCTGGTCAAGGTCGGCCTGGGCGACCGGGCGCGCAGCTTCCCGCACATGCTGTCGGGCGGCGAGCAGCAGCGCGTGGCCCTGGTCCGCGCGCTGGCGCCGCGCCCCGATGTCATGCTGATGGACGAGCCCTTTTCCGGCCTGGACGTGCGCCTGCGCGACCGGTGCGGGACGAGACCCTGGCCCTGCTGGCCTCGACCGGTGCCGCCGTCCTGCTGGTCACCCATGACCCCGAGGAGGCCATGCGCATGGCCAATCGCATCGCGCTGATGCGCGCGGGCCGGGTGGTGCAACTGGGTTCGCCCGAGGAGCTTTACAATCGGCCGGTGGACGAGGGGGCCGCCCGCTTCTTTTCCGAAGCGACGGCGTTCGAGGGTACCGTCGGCGCCGACGGCGTGGTCGAGACGCCGCTGGGCGGCGTGCCGGCGCCGGGCCTGGCGGCCGGGTCGCCGGCCGAGGTCCTGATCCGCCCCCATGCCATCCGCATCGCGCCCGCCGGCGCTGCCGGGGTCGTCGCAACGGTGCAGCGGGCTCGCCTGCTGGGGGCCGACAGTCTTGTGGATGTCATGGTCGGGGCGGCGGGACAATCGGTCGCGGCCCGCCTGACCCCCCCACTTTACCGCCGGCCGGGACAGAAATGCGCCTCACCCTCGACCTTGGGCAATGTTTTGCCTTTTCACGGGCGTCATCTAGCCCCAAATAAGCACTATCGCGGAGCGGGCACCGCAGATCTGCGCGTTGCCTGCTGCGCACCCTTGGGGCAATATCCGGCCGCGTTGAGGCCGAGCATTAAAAAGGAGTATCGGCGATGGGTGCGATGAGCATGTGGCACTGGCTGATCGTCATCGCCTTGGTCGTCCTTCTGTTTGGCGGCCGTGGCAAGATTTCTGAACTGATGGGCGATGTCGCCAAGGGCGTGAAGAGTTTCAGGAAAGGCATGGCCGACGAGCCGACCCCGCCTGCTCCCGCGGCCGAGACCGCGCGCCCGGCGACGATCGACAACCATGCCGAACCGGTGAAAAGCCAGGATCCCCAGAAGGTCTGAGCCCAAACAGGTTCAGCGTCCTTAGCATTTTACCTTGCGGGGCAATGGCCCCGCTGGAGACCGGCGCATGTTCGATCTCGCGTGGTCCGAGATCCTTCTCGTAGGCATTGTGGCGCTTTTGGTCGTTGGTCCCAAAGAGCTTCCCGATCTGTTGCGCACGGTTGGCCGCTGGGTCAGGCGGGCGCGGGGGATGGCGTCCAATTTCCAGTCCACCTTCGACCAGATGATGCGCGACGAGGAAATGGCCAAGGCCAAGGCCGACATGGAACGGGCCTTCTCGGGTTCGCCGGCGCTGCCGCAGATCGAGAAGCCGCCGGTGACGCCGGAGCCGGCCCTGGGCGACAAGGCCGAAGTCGCCGAGGCGTTGCCGGCCGAGGAGTTGCCTTTGCCGGAGGCCAACTCGCCGGAAATCAAGGCGCCGGAATCACCCTGGCCTGAAGCGAATTCGCCCGATCCGGAGACGCCGAAAGCGTCGGCTGGTTCGACCGGGGCAGGGGTCTGACATGGCGACGAAGACCGAGACCGACGAAGCCGAGATCGAATCGAGCCGCGCCCCCCTGATCGAGCACCTGACCGAGTTGCGGCGGCGGCTGTTCTACTGCATCGGCGCGCTGATCGTGGCGATGGTCGGCTGCTACCTGATCTCGGACGAGATCTATGCCTTCCTGACCAAGCCGCTGTTCGATGCCATGGGGCCGGAAGCGGCCAGCCGGCGGATGATCTATACCGACCTGACCGAAGCCTTCTTCACCTACATGAAGCTGGCGTTCTTCGGCGGGGCCTTCATCTCGTTCCCGATCATTGCCTCGCAGATCTACATGTTCGTGGCGCCGGGGCTCTATAAGAACGAGCGGCATGCCTTCCTGCCGTTCCTGGTCGCCACGCCGATCCTGTTCCTGCTGGGCGCGGCGCTGCTCTACTACCTCATCTTCCCGCTGGCCTGGCATTTCTTCCTGGGGTTCGAGGCGCCGGGCGGCGGCGGCACCCTGCCGATCCAACTGGAGGCCAAGGTCAGCGAGTATCTGAGCCTGGTCATGGCCCTGATCTTCGCCTTCGGCTTGAGCTTCCAGATGCCGGTGGTGCTCACCCTGCTGGGGCGGATCGGCGTGCTCAGTGCCAAGACCCTGTCAGCCAAGCGGCGCTATGCCATCGTCGGCGTCTTCGCCTTTGCCGCGATCGTCACCCCGCCCGACATCATCAGCCAGGTCAGCCTAGCCCTGCCGATGCTGCTGCTGTACGAAATCTCGATCCTGGCGATCAAGATGATGGAGCGCCAGCGCGCCAAGGCGACCGAGGAAGACGACGAGGAAGAGGGCGAGAGCACGCCGGCGGCGTGACTTCGCTGGACGGACGGTGACCGGGTTCCCTATAAGAACGGGGCCCGCACCGTCTCCCGAGTCACGATTTCCATGCACGACCTGAAATTGATCCGCGACGATCCCGCCGCCTTCGATGCGAGACTTGAACGGCGCGGATTTGCCCCGTCGGCCGACGGCGTCATCGCCCTCGACCAGCAGCGCCGCGCCCTGCAAACCAGGTTGCAGGAGATGCAGGCGCGCCGTAACGACGCCTCGCGCGAGATCGGCCAGGTCAAGTCCAAGGGTGGCGATGCCGCCACCCTGATGGAGGAGGTCGCCGGCCTCAAAGGCGCGATCCAGGCCGGCGAGGAAGAAGACCGCAAGCTGGCCGGCGAGATCGAGGCCCTGCTGGCGACCCTGCCCAACCTGCCCGACCCGGCGGTGCCGCCGGGCGGCGAGGAAGCCAATACCGAGATCCGCCGCTGGGGCACGCCGACGAAGACCGAGGGGGCCGCTCACTACGAGTTGGGCGAAGGCCTGGGCCTGATGGATTTCGAGGCGGCGGCCCGCATGTCGGGTGCCCGCTTCGTCGTGCTGAAAGGCGCCCTGGCCCGGCTCGAGCGGGCGCTGGGCGCCTTCATGCTGGACCTCCATACGAGCGAATTCGGTTACACCGAGGTGGCGCCACCGGTCCTGGTGCGCGACGACGCGGTCTATGGCACCGGGCAATTGCCCAAATTCGCCGAGGACCTGTTCCGCACCACCAACGGCTTCTGGCTGGTACCCACCGCCGAGGTGCCGCTGACCAACCTGGTACGCGAGCAGATCCTGGACGAGGCCCAACTGCCGCTGCGCTTCACCGCGCTGACCCCGTGCTTCCGCTCGGAAGCGGGCTCGGCCGGGCGCGATACCCGCGGCATGATCCGCCAGCACCAGTTCTCGAAGGTGGAACTGGTCTCGATCGCCACGCCCGAGCAGTCGGCGGCCGAGCACGAGCGCATGACCAATTGCGCCGAGGAAGTGCTGAAGCGCCTGAACCTGCCCTACCGCGTGCTGCTGCTGGCGGCCGGCGACATGGGCTTCGGCGCCACCAAGACCTACGACATCGAGGTCTGGCTGCCGGGGCAGAAGACCTACCGGGAAATTTCGTCGTGCTCGAACTGCGGCGATTTCCAGGCCCGCCGCATGCAGACCCGCGCCCGCCTCGGCAATGCCAAGGGAACCCGCCCCGTCCACACCCTGAACGGCTCGGGCCTCGCCGTCGGCCGGACCCTGGTCGCCGTGCTCGAGAACTATGCCCGCGACGATGGCACGATCGAGGTGCCTTTGGTGCTGCGGCCCTATATGGGCGGCCTGGAAGTGATTGCCCCCATGGCTGAGACCGACGACAAGCCGCTGCGCATCCTGGTCACCAACGACGACGGCATCCATGCCCCCGGCCTGAAGATCCTGACCCAGATCGCCAAGGCCTTGAGCGGCGATGTCTGGGTCGTGGCGCCGGAGACCGAGCAATCGGGTGCGTCGCATTCGCTGACCCTGACCAAGCCCCTGCGCATCCGCAAGGTCGGCCCCAGGCGCTTCGCGGTCGAGGGCACGCCGACCGACTGCGTCATGCTGGCGCTCGAGACGATCATCAAGGGCCGCAAGCCCGACCTGGTGCTGTCGGGCGTCAACCGCGGCGCCAACATGGGCGAGGATGTAACCTATTCCGGCACGATCGCTGCCGCGATGGAGGGCACCTTCCTGGGCGTGCCGTCGATCGCGCTGAGCCAGTCCATGGGCTTCGACCGGTCGCAGCCGGTGCAATGGCCCTGCGCTGCCACCCATGGGCCGGCGGTGGTGCGCCGCCTGCTCGAAACCGGCTGGCCCGACGACGTGCTGATCAACGTGAATTTTCCCAACTGCGCGCCCGAAGCGGTGAGCGGCATTCGCGTCACCCACCAGGGGCGGCGCGGGGCGGCCAGCCTGTCGATCGACGAGCGCGTCGATGCCCGCGGCAATGCCTATTACTGGCTGGGCTATCGTCGCAACCCGGGCCCGGTCGAGCCCGATTCCGACATCGAGGCGGTCTACGCCGGCGCGATTTCCGTGACCGCCCTGCACATGAACCTCACCCATTACGACACCCAGGCCAGCCTGCGTCATGCCTTTGCGCAGAAGCCGGTCACCTGACCCATGGGCAGCGACACCGAGAAGGCGCAACTGATCCTGTCCCTGCGGCAGCAGGGGATCACGGACATGCGCATTCTCAACGCCATCGAGGCGATCCCGCGCGAGCGCTTCGTGCCGCCCGCCCTGGCCCACAAGGCCTATGAGGATACGGCGCTGCCGATCGCCGGCGGGCAGACCATCAGCCAGCCCTTCATCGTCGCCTACATGACCCAGGCGCTGGATGTCGGCCCGCGTCACAAGGTGCTGGAGATCGGCACCGGTTCCGGTTACCAGGCCGCCGTGCTGTGCAAGCTGTGCCGCCGGGTCTACACGGTGGAACGCCGCCGTGCCTTGATGCGCGAGGCCGAGCAGCGCCTCCACGACCTGCGGCTGCACAATGTCGTCACCAGGCTGGGCGACGGGGCCAAGGGCTGGCCCGAACAGGCGCCGTTCGAGCGCATCATGGTCACGGCCGCCGCCGCGGAAGTACCGTTGTCGCTGGTCGAGCAACTGGCCGACGGCGGCATCATGGTGCTGCCGGTCGGGCCGGTGCACGGCAACCAGGAAATCTGGCGGGTGCGCCGGGAAGGCGCGGACGCGGTCTATGAAAAATTGATGCCGGTGCGTTTCGTGCCTCTTGTGGCCGGCATCTTGCGCGACGATTGACGGACCGGGGCGGGGCTCGGAAACTGACGCCATGGCACTCTCGACTGCCCCCGCCTTGATTCGCACGACAGCCGCGCTGGCGCTTGCCCTATTGGCCGGCTGCGGCGGGCGTGAGGAATTGGCGCCGGTCGAGTATCTCGGCGGCGGCGGCGGTGCGGTCTCCAGCGGTGGCGGGGTCACCAGTGACGGGGAGGGGCCCGCGGTCGAGGCCGCCCCCCTGGCCCCGGTCGATCGCGGCGGCATCACGGCCACGCCTTTGTCGGAACCGGGCGCGGCGCCGGCCCCTGCGCTGGCGGCCCCACGGCCATCACCCCGGCACCGGGCGCGCCGGCAGCGGCCGGGGAAACCGTGGTCGCCCCCGGCGAGACCTTGAGCGCCGTGTCGAGGCGGACAGGCGTGCCACTGCGCGACCTGATCCAGCTCAACGGCCTGACCGCGCCCTTCACCTTGCAGCCGGGACAGAAGCTGCGCCTGCCGCAGGCCCAGTTCCACACCGTGGCGCCCGGCGACACCGTCTACAATATTTCCAAGCGCTACGGCGTCGATCAGGCCAGCCTGATGACGGAAAACGGCATCGCGCCGCCCTATACGATCAAGCTGGGCCAGACCCTGCGCATCCCCGGCCGGGTCGAGCCGGTGCCCGCCGCGGCCCCGGCCGTCGCCGAAGTGCCGCCGGCGGCCGAGCCGGTTACCGCGACCCCCGTGGCCGATGTCGCCCCGCCGATCGAAATCATCGAACCCGATCCCGACAGCCTGCCGCCGCCCCGCACCATGGCCGCTGCCCCGATCCCGGTGCCGCAGCCCGGGCGCAAGCCCTCGGCACCGGCCGGTGGCATCGTCACCCCGGGCGCCACCACGGCCGCGGTGACGCCGCCGCCGGCACCGGCGCCGGCGAGTACCGCCCGCTTTGCCTGGCCGGTGGTCGGCGACGTGATTTCAGGCTTCGGGCCCAAGGCCGGCGGACAGCACAACGACGGCATCAATATCCAGGTCGCGGCCGGCACCACGGTGCGCGCGGCCGATGCCGGCACCGTCGCCTATGCCGGCAACGAGATCCGCGGTTATGGCAACCTGGTGCTGATCCGCCATGCCAACGGCTGGATGACGGCCTATGCCCACAACGAGCAGATGCTGGTGAAACAAGGCGACAAGGTCGCCCGGGGCCAGGCGATCGCCCGGGTGGGGCACACCGGCAATGTCACCGTGCCGCAACTCCACTTCGAGATCCGCCGCAACGGCACGCCGATCGATCCGACGAAATACATGGAAGGCAGCGCCTCGGCCAGCGGCTAGATCAGTTTTCCGAAAAGCTGAAACACTGTACGTCATCCCCGCGAAGGCGGGGATCCACAGCTGTGACAGGCCGGGTCCGCTCCAGTATGCCCCGGCGGTGGATCCCCGCCTTCGCGGGGATGACGCGTTTCCATTCGACGGAAAAGCATTCTAGGCGGCCTGCACGGTTTCCAGAAACGCCTCGAAGGCGGCGGAGTGGTAGCCGCGGCGGCGGATCAGCATGGTGTCGACCGTGGCCAGCGGATGGGTGCACAGGTCCAGCACGGGGCGGTGGAGGTCCAGCACCGACCGGGGCACGACGCCGATGCTGCTGCCCGCCGCCACGCAGGCCAGAATGGCGTGGTAGGAGCCCAGTTCCAGCAGCTTCAACGGCTTCTCCCGCCCGATTGCCAGCCAATCCTCGGCCAGCCGGCGATAGGCGCAGCCCTGCTCGAAGGCCGCCAGGGTGTCGACACGCAAGTCGGCGGGGCTGGCGATGGCCGGGTGATGGCCGGGCAGAACCAGCAGCAATTCCTCGGTAAAGACCCGCACCGCCTCGAATTCGGCCGGCAGGCCGTCCATCCAGGGCGGCTGGGTGATGAAGGCGCAGTCCAGCTCATGGCCCAGTACCCGCTCGATCAGGATCTGGGTCGATCCGGTGGCCAGGGTCACGTCGACCGCCGGCCATCGGCTGTGAAAGCGGGCGAGGGGGACGGGCAGGCGGCTGGCGGCCGTGCTTTCCATGGTGCCGATGCGCAGGCGCCCGCCGGGCTTGCCCGGGCTGATCGCCTGGCGGGCCTCTTCGGCCAGGGATAGCAGGCGGTTGGCATAGGCCAGCAGGGTCTGGCCTTCCGGTGTCAAGGTCATGCGCTTGCCGTCGCGCAGGAACAGGGGCGCCCCCAGCTCATCCTCGAGCTGGCGCACCCGGGTGGTGACGTTCGATTGCGCCCGCTGCAACAGGTCGGCCGCTCGCGTCACGCTGCGCAGCTCTGCCACCGTTTTGAAGATTTCCAGCACCGCCAGATCCAACATCGGCTCCCCGACAAGGCCTCCATGCAAAAAATGATCTTCTAATAATATGGATAGCAGAAAATTATTCTTCACGCGTGATGAATCGCTGTGTCGGTTTCAGCCTGAGGGGTTGCTTCGATGGTTTCCATCCAGTCCGGCTCGCGTGCGGAACGTCCGATCAAGCCGTTGACGGTGGGTCTCACGGGCGCCTTGGCGCTGGCCGTCGCCATGGGCATCGGGCGCTTCGCCTTCACCCCGCTGCTGCCGATGATGCTGGCCGACAAACTCGTCGACCTGCCCGGCGGCGGTTGGCTCGCCACCGCCAACTACCTGGGCTACCTGCTGGGCGCCTTGCTGTGCATGATCCTGCCGCGCTTCGCCGATGCGGCGGCCATGGTGCGCCTGGGGCTGGCCGGCACCATCGTGGTGACCTTGGGCATGGCGCTGCCTTGGCCCGACCTGTGGCCGGTGCTGCGCTTCCTGGCCGGCGTCATGAGCGCCTTTGTCTTCATCTTCACCTCGGGCTGGTGTGTCGCCCGGCTGGCCAGGCTGGATGCCCAGGCCATGGGCGCGCTGATCTTCATCGGCCCGGGCTTGGGCATCATCCTTTCGGGCCTGATGACCAGCGGCATGGTCGCCCTGCACTGGACGGCGTCGACCGGCTGGGCCGTGCTGGGGCTTCTGGCCCTGGTGCTGACCGTCGTGGTCTGGCCGGTGTTCAGGGGAGGGGAGCACGTAGGCATCCCGGCGCCCGGCCAAGGCGCCGGCGTGCCTGCCCGCGGCAGCCGGGTCGAGCAGGGGCTGTTCACCCTGGCCTACGGCCTGGCCGGCCTTGGTTACATCATCACCGCGACCTTCCTGCCGGTGATCGCGCGAGAAGCCTTGCCGGGATCGATCTGGCTGGACCTGTTCTGGCCCGTGTTCGGCCTGGGCATCATGCTGGGGGCGGTGATCTCCACCCGTATTCCGGTGCGCGTCGATCCCCGGCTGATGCTGATCGGCCTCTACCTGCTGCAGGCCGCCGGCGTCATGATGGCGCTGTGGCTGCCCAGCGCTATGGGCTTTGCTCTGGGCAGCCTGATGGTCGGCGTGCCGATGACGGCCATCACCTTCTTTGCCATGCAGATCGTGCGCCGGCTGCGGCCCGATGGGGTGGCTGCTTTCATGGGGCTGCTCACGGTGCTCTACGGCCTGGGGCAGATCGCCGGCCCGCCCCTGGCCGCGGCGCTGCTGGCCCGTGCCGACAGCCATGCCCAGGGATTTGCCTTGTCGCTGGAATGCGCAGCGCTCAGCTTGGTGATCGGCGTGCTGATCTACCTGTGGCTGATCCGGGCCTATCCGGCAAAACAAGAAGGACACTGACCATGTGGCCCGACCGACGCATCCAGGATCTCTTCGGGATCGAGCTGCCGATCATCCAGGCCCCCATGGCCGGCGCCAACCTGTCCGACATGGCGATCGCGGTGTCGCAGGCGGGCGGCCTGGGCTCGCTGCCCTGCGCCGTGCTCGGCCCCGAGCAGGTCCGGGCCGAACTGGGCATCATCCGCCAGCGCACGGACAAGCCGTTCAACGTGAACTTCTTCTGCCACCAGGCGCCTGCCGCCGATCCGGCGCGGGAAGCTGCCTGGCGCCAGCGCCTGGCAGGTTACTACAGCGAATTCGGCATCGATCCCCAGGCCCCCATCCCCAGTTCCAACCGCGCGCCGTTCGACGCCACCCTGTGCGACCTGGTGGAGGCATTCAGGCCCAAGGTGGTCAGTTTCCATTTCGGCCTGCCCGAACAGGGGCTGTTCGACCGGGTGCGGGCGACCGGCGCCAGGATCATCTCCTCGGCCACCACGGTCGACGAGGCCCGCTGGCTGGAAGATCACGGCTGTGACGCGATCATCGCCCAGGGCTTCGAGGCGGGCGGTCACCGCGGCATCTTCCTGGGCAACGACATCTCGACCCAGGTCGGCACCATGGCCCTGGTGCCCCAGGTGGTGGACGCGGTGCGCGTGCCGGTGATCGCCGCTGGCGGCATCACCGATGCCCGCGGCATCGTCGCGGCCTTCGCCCTGGGTGCTGCGGCCGTGCAGCTCGGCACCGCCTATCTGTTCACGCCGGAAGCCAGGCTGACCCCGGCCCACGCCCGTGCACTGGCCCAGGCCAAGGAGAGCGAAACGGCGCTGACCAATGTCTTCACCGGCCGACCGGCGCGGGGCATCCTGAACCGCGTGATGCGCGAAGTGGGGCCGATCAGCGACCTCGCCCCGGCCTTTCCGCTGGCCGGCGGCGCCTTGATGCCGCTGCGGGCCAAATCGGAACCATCGGGCGATTTCATGTCGCTGTGGGCAGGCCAGGCCTTCCGCCTGGGCCGCGAGATGCCCGCCGGTGAATTGACCCGGACACTGGCGGCCGAAGCCCTGGCCCGGCTGGCGCCTCAGTGATGGCCGGCCATGTGGGCGCCGATCGTCCTGATGTCGACGTCGCGGTTCTGCGTTTCGTAGGCGATCTTGCCTTCCGACATCACCAGGATGCGGTCGGCAAGCTCGATCAGCTCATCCAGGTCTTCACTGACCAATAGAACCGCTGCGCCGCCATTGCGCGCCTTGACGATGCGCGAGCGGATTTCGGCCACGGCAGCGAAATCGAGGCCGAAGCAGGGATTGGCGACGATCAGCAAGTCGACCTCGCCGGTGAATTCCCGCGCCAATACCGCGCGCTGGACATTGCCGCCCGACAGGGTGGCGATGGCGGCCTGGGGCGAACTGGTCTTCACCTTGTAGGCTGCAATCATGTCGGTTGCATTCGCGGTAATCCGGCCGCGGTCGAGCAGCGCGGCCGGCTTGCCCGCCGGGGTTTCGTCGAAGATGCGGAAGGCCAGGTTTTCGGCCACCGACATCCTGGGCGCGCAGGCATTCTTCAGCGGCTCCTCCGGCAGCAGGCGGACCTTGTGCGCCCGCGTCTCCGCCCGGCTGGCGCCATAGGGCGTATCGTGCACCAGCACCGCGCCGGCGGCCGGCAGGCGCTGGCCGGCCAGCACCTCGACCAGCTCTTTCTGGCCGTTGCCCGAAATGCCGGCAATGCCCACGATCTCACGCCGATAGACGTCGAGGGCGGCCAGATCGACCTGGGTGAGGCCGGTGCGGCCGGTCACCTTGAGGTTGCGGATGGAGAGCACGGGCGCGCCGTCGTCCGGCACGCCTTCCTTGCCGCCGACGCTGGGCAGGGAAGTCGCGCCGACCATCATGGCGGCCATCTCGCCGGTCGAGAGTTCGGCGACCAGGCCCGACCCGGCGAGCCTGCCCCGGCGCAGGATGGTCACCCGGTCGGCGTAGCGCGTCACCTCGCGGAACTTGTGGGTGATCATCAGGATCGAGAGGCCCTTGTCGCGGGCCATGCCGCCCAGCAGGGTCAGCACCTCGTCGGCCTCGTCGGGGGTGAGGACCGAGGTCGGCTCGTCGAGGATCAGCACCCGGCGATCGAGATAGAGCTGCTTGAGGATTTCGGTCTTCTGCCGCTCGCCGGCCGAGAGCCGCTCGACCGGCTGGTCCAGGGGAACCTGGAAAGGCATGCGTTCCAGGAAGGCGGCGATGGCCGCGCGTTCGCGCCGCCAGTCGATGACGGTGGGCACGTCGACCCGCGACATGACCAGGTTTTCCGCGACCGTCATCGACGGCACCAGGGTGAAGTGCTGATAGACCATGCCGATGCCGAGCTTGTGGGCATCGCGCGGGTTGGCCATTTCGCGCTCGATGCCGTCGACCAGGATGGCGCCCTCGTCGACGCCCTGGTAGCCGATGATGCATTTGACCAGGGTCGATTTGCCGGCGCCGTTCTCGCCCAAGAGGGCGTGAACCTCGCCCCGTTCGATCCGTATGGAGACCTTTTCGAGCGCGGTGAAGGCGCCGAAGCGCTTGGTGATCTCGAACGCTTCGACCGCGGCCTCGGGGCGGGGGGCGTCCGGCTCGGTCATCACGGCAATCCCGCCAGCAGGGCCTTGGAACTGGCGACGGCACCGAACACGCCGCCCTGCATCTTCACCATGCTGAGCGCGGCCAGGTGGTTCTCGTGCTTGGTGGCGCCGCAGCAATCCTCGACCAGCAGGCATTCAAAGCCCAGGTCGTTGGCCTCGCGCATCGTGGTGTGGACGCAGACATCGGTGGTGATGCCGGTCAGCACGATATTGTCGATCCGCCGCTGCTTGAGGATCAGGGCCAGGTCGGTGGCGCAGAACGAACCCTTGCCCGGCTTGTCGATGATCACCTCGCCGGCGATGGGGGCGAGGTCGGGAATGATTTCCCAGCCCGGTTCGCCGCGGATCAGGATGCGGCCGCAGGGGCCGGGATCGCCGATGCCCGCCCCGATGCGCTGCGAGCGCCAGCGCTTGTTGGGTGGCAGGTCGGCCAGGTCGGGGCGGTGGCCCTCGCGGGTGTGGATGATGTGGTAGCCCTTGGCGCGCATGGCGGCGAGCACGGCCTTGATCGGTTCGATCGGCGCCTGGGTCAGCGACAGGTCGTAGCCCATGTGGTCGACATAGCCGCCCTTGCCGCAGAAATCGATCTGCATGTCGATGATGATCAGCGCCGTATTGCCGGGGCGCAGGTCGCCGTTCCACGGCCAGGCATAGGGCTCGGCGGCGACTGGGCCTTGCTCGGGGGCGGGTTGGGCTTGGGCCATGGCGACCTCCTGTTCCTATTTGGTAATCGACAACTCGCCCGGTGCGCCGGCCAGCGAGCGGGTGGGCGAGGCGGTGGCGATCATGATGGCAAGGGTGAGCACATAGGGGGCGGCATAGAACAGGTAGTAGCCTTGGGTGACGCCGACCGATTGCAGGGCCGGGCCCAGGGCGCCCGCACCGCCGAACAGCAGCGCCGCCCAGAAGCAGGACAGCGGGTTCCAGCGCGCGAAGATGACCAGCGCCACCGCCATCAAGCCCTGGCCCGACGAGATGCCCTCGTTCCAGCTTCCTGGATAGTAGAGCGAGAGATAAGCCCCGCCGAAGCCGGCCAGCATGGAACCGAATGCGGTGCAAAGGATGCGGATGCGGTTCACGCCATAGCCCATGGCGCGCGCCGCATCCGCGCTGTCCCCGACCATGCGGATGACGAGCCCAAGCCTGGTATTGCGGAAGCCCCACCACAGCACCAGCGCCAGCGCGATCCCGATCAGGAACAGGACATTGATCCGCAGCGCCGCCTGAAGCTGTGGAATATCCGACCAGCCGCCGAAATCGATCGCCGGCAGATCCGGGGCGACCGGCTGGATGTAGGGCTTGCCGAAGAAGAAGGCGAGGCCGGTGCCCAGCAGCATCAAGGCGATGCCCAGGGCGATGTCGTTGACCCGCGGCAGGGAACAGGCCAGGCCGTGGAACACCCCGAACAGGACGCCGGCCAGGCCGCCGGCCAGCAGCCCGGCCCAGGCGGAATCGGTCGAGTAGGCCATGGCGTAACCGGCCATGGCCCCGAAGACGAGCGTGCCTTCCAGGCCCAGGTTGATGCGGCCCGATTTCTCGGTCACGCACTCGCCCAGGCTGACGAACAGGAACGGGGTGGAGACGCGGATGGCGCCGCCCAGCACCGCGATCGGAACCCCCCAGAGACCCAGGTCCTCGCTCATGCCGCGGCCCTCTTGAACAGCTTGAACCGGCCATAGGCGGTTTCGCTCAGCAGGATGGTGACGAAGAGAATGCCCTGGAGCACCAGCACGGTCGCATCCGGCAGGCCCATGCGCCGCTGGATCAGGCCGCCCGCGGCGGCGATGCCGCCCAGCAGGATCGCCACCGGGATGACACCCAGGGGGTTATGGCGGGCGAGGAAGGCGACCAGGATCCCGGCATAGCCATAGCCGGCGATCAGCGAGGCATTGGCGCTGCCCTGGACCGCCGCCACCTCGAACATGCCGGCCAGCCCGGCGCAGGCCCCGCCCAGGCCGGTCATGGCCAGGATCAGGCGGCCCACGGCCAGGCCCTGGAGCTGGGCCGCGCGGACATTGGCGCCGGTCATGCGGGCGCCAAAGCCGAAGGTCGTCCGCTCGATCAGGAACCAGGCGATGATGCAGGCGATGATGCCGACGACGAGGCCCCAATGCACATCCATGCCTGGGATCAGGCCGATCCTGAAGGCCTCGTCGATCGGCGCGGTGGAGGGCTTGTTGAGGCTGGCGGGATCGCGCAGCGGCCCTTCGACCAGGTGATTCATGAGGGCGATGGCGATATAGGCCATCAGCAGGCTGGAGATGGTCTCGTTGACGCCCCGGTAGTGCCGCAGGGCCCCCACCGCGCCGATCCACACACCGCCCGCCAGCATAGCGGCCAGCGCCATCGCCAGCAGCCCGACCAGGGACGGGGCGCCGACCATGACATTGGCCATCGCCGCCGCCGCCAGCCCGCCCAGGACGATAGCCCCTTCGCCGCCGATGACCACCAGGCCCAGGCGGGCGGGCAGGGCGACGCACAGCCCGGCCAGCAACAGGGGCGCTGCCCGCAGCAAGGTGTTCTGCAGGGAAAACCAGGTGCCGAAGCCGCCCTTGTACATCAGGCTGTAGAACTCGACCGGCGACTTGCCCACCAGCGCGATGAACACGCCGAACAGGGCAAGGCCGGCGAGCAGGGCGGCGACCGGAATCGCCACCCCCTCGAGGCGCGGCAGCAGCGCTTTCACGGGCCGCCTCAGGACGTCGAGCCGATCACCCCTTCGACCAGATAGTTCAAGCTTTCCAGTTCGACCGCGGTCTCGACATAGGCCTTGCCGGCCGCGACCACCTCGTTGCCCTTGTTGTCCTTGAGCGGCCCCTTGATGACGGCATAGCCGCCTTTGAGGATCTCGGCCTTCACCGCGTCCGCGTTGGCACGCGCCGCGGCCGAGACGGCGGGGCCATAGGCGCTGGTCTTGATGAAACCGTCGGCAAGGCCGCCGCGCACGAAGTTGGGCAGGGGTTCGCCGGCGAGCGCCTTCTCGACGAACATCTTGTAGACCACGGCCCAGTTCCATTCGGCGCCGGTCAGATACTTCTCCGGTGCCAGCGGGGCCTGGCTGGCGTGATAGCCGCAAACATAGGCGCCACGCCCGGCCGCGGTCTCGACCACCACCTTGGGCCCGTCGACATGGCAGGTGACGACGTCGACCCCCTGGTCGGCCAGGGCATTGGTCGCCTCGGCTTCCTTGACCGCCATCGACCATTCGCCGGTGAAGATGACCTGGGTGGTGATCGAGGGATCGACCGAGCGGGCGCCGAGGGCGAAGGAGTTGATATTCAGGAGGACCTGCGGGATGGGCTTGGCGGCGACGAAGCCGAGCTTCTTCGACTTGCTCGCATGGGCGGCGACGATGCCGTTGAGGTACTGGCCCATGCCGATATAGCCGAAGTAGGAGCCGGCGTTGGCCTGGTGCTTGGCCTTGTCCCAAAGGCCGCCGCAGTGGCGGAACTGAACCTCGGGGAACTTGGCGCACATGGCCAGCATATGCGGGTCGAAATAGCCAAACGAGGTGGGGAAGACCAGCGACGCGCCGTCGAGGTTGATCATGCTCTCCATGGTCTTCTGCACCGCCACGGTCTCGGCGACATTCTCCTCCTCGACCACGGTGACGCCGCTGATGCCCTTGATCGCCGCGGCCCCTTCGGCATGGGCCTGGTTGTAGCCGAAATCGTCCTTGGGCCCGACATAGATGAAGCCGACGGTCAGGCCGGCGGCGCGGGCCTGGCGGGCGGGCAGGCCGAGGACACCCAGCGCGGTGGCGCCGGCCCCGCCATCAGGACGCTGCGCCGCGAAATCGATTTGGCATTGAACATTGCATAGCCCCTGTTCGACCCATGGGACCCGGCCGCGCTGGGCCCGGGGTCCCGTCCAGGGAATTGTATGCAACCGATATGCCAAGAGAATATGGCGGAAAACAAAGCCAGAAGAAGGACGGGCGCCCCAAAAATCGGCGCGCCCGATGGGCAATTGATTAGAAATTAGGCGGCATCTTCGATTGCCTTAAAAATGCCCTTCAGTCCTTCAGCGGCTGGCCCAGGCGCCCCGCCAGGTCCTGGATGAATTGCCAGGCGACGCGGCCCGACCGGCTGCCGCGGGTCATGGCCCATTCGATGGCCTCGGCGCGCAGGCGCTCGGGCTCGATCTTCAGGTCGAAATGGCCGGCATAGCCGGTGACCATGGCCAGATAATCGTCCTGCGGGCAGGCGTGGAAGCCCAGCCACAGGCCGAATCGGTCGGACAGGGAGACCTTTTCCTCGACCGCTTCGCCCGGGTTGATCGCGGTCGAACGCTCGTTCTCGATCATGTCGCGCGACAAGAGGTGGCGCCGGTTCGAGGTGGCATAGAACAGGACATTGGCCGGCCGGCCCTCGACCCCGCCTTCAAGCACGGCTTTCAGCGACTTGTAGCTGGTGTCGTTGTTGTCGAAGGAGAGGTCGTCGCAGAACAGCAGGAAGCGCCGCTCGATCCCGCGCAAGCGGCGCAGCAGCTCCGGCAGGGTGGTGAGGTCCTCGCGGTGGATTTCGACCAGGGCGATGCGGCCCGGGTGGGCCTTGGCGACGGCGGCATGGGCGGCCTTCACCAGCGAGCTCTTGCCCATGCCGCGGGCGCCCCACAGCAGGACATTGTTGGCCGGCAGGCCGGCGGCGAATTGCCGTGTATTTTCAAGCAGCAGGTCGCGCACCCGGTCGACCCCGCGCAACAGCTCGATGGGGATCCGCGCAACCTGCGGCACCCCCTCGAGACGGGGCGGATCGGCATGCCAGACATAGGCCTCGAAGGCCGTCGGGTCGGCGCCGGCGGCGGCCTGGGGCGCCAGGCGGTCCAGGCTGTCGGCGATGCGGGCGAGCAGGGTGATGAGTCGGTCGTCGGTCATGGCGGCGCACGCTAGCATGGAGGGCAAAATGGGCGGAGCCTGCGATTTGCATTCCCCCCTGTGTCGCTATAGTCCGCGCGTTTCTATCTTACGCAGAGAATGGCGATCCCATGTTGATTTCGACGGCCTATGCCCAAGCAGCCGGTGGGGCCACCGGCGGTGGCGCAGACCTCCTTATCCAGCTTGCTCCGCTGGTTCTCATTTTCATCGTCTTCTATTTCCTGATGATCCGGCCCCAGCAGAAGCGGATGAAGGAACATCGTGCCCTGCTCGAGGCGGTGCGGCGCGGTGACGTGGTGGTGGCCGGCAGCGGCATCATCGGCAAGGTCGCCAAGGTGCAGGACGGTGAAATCGTCCTCGAAGTGGCCGAGGGCGTGCGCATCCGCATGCTGAAAAGCACGGTCACCGAGGTGCGCACCAAGGGCCAGCCGGTCGGCGACGACGCCGGCAAGTAATCCTCGGTGCCTCGCCGTCCCGGCCGAAGGGCCGGGATCCTGGCGTGGCCCAGGCTCAAAGACCACTGGTCACAAGGTCCCGGATAGCCGCGTCGCGGCTTCCGGGATGACGAAATAGAACAGAATCAGGCGCGCAAGATGATCCAGTATCCCCGTTGGAAGATCCTCCTCTACATGGGCATCGTTGTCCTGGGGGTGATTTTCGCCGCGCCGAACCTGTTCACCAAGGAGACCCTGGCCGGCCTGCCGAGCTGGGTGCCGCAGAAGCAGATCAGCCTAGGCCTGGACATCCGCGGCGGCGCGCACATGGCGCTGGAAGTCGACACCCGGACGGTGATCAAGGACCGGCTCGAAGGGCTGGTCGATTCGGTCCGCACGGCGCTGGTCGGCGGCGGCATTCGCTATACCGGGCTGGGCGTTTCAGGCGACAGCGTCACGGTGACGGTCACCGACCCGGCGCAGTTCGAACAGGCCCGTCAGCACCTGCGCGACCTGGCGACCTCGGTCGGTGGCGGCGTCCTGGGCGGCGGCGTGCCCGACATCGACGTGACCAGCGACGGCAATCGCCTGATCCTGACGCTCAGCCAGGCCGGCATCCAGGAACGGGTTACCGGCGCCATCAACCAGAGCCTCGAGATCGTCCGCCGGCGCATCGACGAAACCGGCACCGCGGAGGCGACCGTCGCCCGCCAGGGTGCCGACCAGATCGTGGTCCAGTTGCCCGGCGTGCAGGATACCCAGCGGATCAAGGAATTGCTGGGCAAGACCGCGAAGATGACCTTCCGCATGGTCGAGAACGTGGACCCGATGCAGCTTGCCACCGGCCGGGCGCCCGCCGGGACCGAGATCCTGATGGACGAGCCGCGGGGCACCGCCCAGCCCCTGCCGATCGCGGTGCGCAAGAAGGTGCTGCTCTCCGGCGAGATGCTGGTCGACGCCCGCGCCATGTCCGATCCGCAGGGAGGCGGGTGGGTGGTTACCTTCCGTTTCAACAGCGAAGGCGCCAAGCGCTTCGCCGATGCGACGCGGGACAATGTCGGTCAGCGCTTCGCCATCGTGCTGGACGACGAGGTGATTTCGGCCCCTGTGATCAACGAGCCGATCCTGGGCGGCTCCGGCCAGATCAGCGGCAACTTCACGGCGCAGACCGCCAACGACCTGGCCATCCTGCTACGTGCCGGCGCCCTGCCGGCACCGCTGACCCCGATCGAGGAACGCACCGTCGGCCCTGACCTGGGTTCGGACGCGATCGCGGCGGGCCAGCTCTCGGGCCTCATCGGGACGGTGCTGGTCGTCGCCTTCATGCTGCTGCTCTATTCGGTGACCGGTTTCATCGCGGTGGTGGCGCTGATCGCCAATATCGTGCTGACCATCGCCATCCTGACCCTGATGGGCGCGACCCTGACCCTGCCCGGCATCGCCGGCCTGGTGCTGTCGATCGGCATCGCGGTCGATGCCAACGTCCTGATCAACGAGCGCATCCGCGAGGAAACCATGCTCGGGCGCAGCGCCATGGCCGCCCTGCACCAGGGCTTCGACCGCGCTTACGCCACCATCATCGACAGCCACGTCACCGCGCTGCTCGCCGTCGCCACGCTGTTCTTCTTCGGCGAAGGGCCGGTGCGCGGCTTTGCCATCGCCATGGGCATCGGCATCATCCTGTCGCTGTTCACCGCCGTCGCCCTGGTGCGGGTGGGCATGGTCTACTGGCTGAAGTGGACCAAGCGCAAGGTCCTGGAGATCAAGGCCCTGTTCGGCCTGCGCCGCCTGATCCCGGAACACACCTCGATCCGCTTCATGCGCGGCCGCTTTGCCGGGCTTGCCGTGTCGGCCTTCCTGTCGACCGCCTCGATCATCATGTTCTTCGTGCCGGGCCTGCACTACGGCATCGATTTCTCGGGCGGCATCATCGTCGAGGTGCGCACGCAGGGGCCGGCCGACCTGGGCACCATGCGCAGCGGTCTCGATGCCCTGAACCTGGGCGAAGTCTCGCTGCAGGAATTCGGTGGCCCGTCTGACGTCCTGGTACGCCTGCCGCGCCAGGCGGGTGGCGAAGATGCCCAGAACAAGGCGGTCGAGCAGGTCCGTGCCAAGCTGGGCGAGATCGCGCCGGGTGCCAACCTGCGCCGGGTCGAGGTGGTCGGGCCGCGCGTCTCGGGGCAATTGGTCGAGAGCGGCATCCTGGCCGTCGTGCTCTCCTTCGCGATCATGCTGATCTACATCTGGTGGCGCTTCGAATGGCAATTCGGCGTCGGCGCCGTGGTGACCTTGATCCTGGATATCACCAAGACCGTGGGTTTCTTCGCCCTGACCGGCATCGAGTTCAACCTGACCGCCGTCGCCGCCATCCTGACCCTGATCGGTTACTCGATGAACGACAAGGTCGTGGTCTATGACCGCATGCGCGAGAACCTGCGCAAGTACAAGTCCATGCCGCTGCGCGAGCTGATCGACCTCTCGATCAACTCGACCCTGACCCGGACCATCTTCACCTCGGTCACCACCTTCCTGGCCATGGCCCCCATGGCGATCTTCGGTGGTTCCGCCGTGTCGGGCTTTGCCCAGGTGATCCTGTTCGGCATCGTGGTCGGCACTTCGTCGTCGATCTTCATCGCCGCACCCATCCTGCTGTTCCTAGGCGAGGGCCGCCTGCGCCGCGGCACCGCCCAGGGCAGCGAGGCGACCAAGCGCGGGGCGGCGACCCCGGCCAAGAGCTGACGGGCCAGCACCATGGCGCCGCTGCGCGAAATCGAACAGGCGTCGCGCCGCATCGAACGCTATGGCGCCGGCACCTTCCGGATCGAGGGCACCGTGCACCAGGGCGCGGTGCTCCTCACCCAGCGCGGGGTCACGGGCTGGAACACGGTCGATCTCGCCCGGGCCACGGCGGATGATGTCGCCGCGATCATCGCCGCCCGCGACGATTTCGAGTTCGTGCTGATCGGCAGCGGTGCGAAGATGACCCTGATGGCCAAGGCCGCGCGCGAGGCGCTGAAGGCGGCCGGCATCCGCTTCGATGTCATGGATACGGGGGCGGCCTGCCGGACGTTCAATGTGCTGGTCGCCGAAGGCCGCCGGGTTGCCGCCGCCCTGATCCCCGTGCCGTGACGGAGCCGGTGTCACTTGGCGAGTTCATGCGGACCAGCGATCCCGACCGTTTCCTGACCGCGCTGTTCGCCCCGCCCGACCGGCGCGAGGCGCTCTTCGCGCTCTATGCCTTCAATTTCGAAGTGGCCCGGGTGCGGGAAATCGTCTCCGACGCCATGATCGGCCAGATCCGCCTGCAATGGTGGCGCGATGCCCTGGACGAGATCGCCCTGGGCAAGATGCCCCGCGCGCACGAGGTCGTGGTCCCCCTGGCCGCGGCCATCCGCGCCCATGACCTGCCGCTTGTAACGTTCGAACGCCTGATCGATGCCCGCGAGCTCGACCTCGACGACCAGCCGCCGCCGACCTTGGCCAGCCTCAATGTCTATCTGGACGGGTCATCGGCCAGCCTGGTCGAACTGGCCCTGGCCGTGCTGGGGGTGCGCGACGGGGCGCACGAGGCGGCCCACGCGGCCGGCATCGGTTACGCCCTGGCCGGCCTGCTGCGCGCCCTGCCGTTCCATGCCGGCAGCCGGCGCCTGTACCTGCCGGCCGATCTCATGGCCCGCCACGGTGTCGATAGCGACGAGTTGGTCGCCGGCCGGCCGCCGCCGGGCTGAAGATCCTGGTCGACGAACTGGCCGGGGTGGCGCGCGATCACCTGGAGGCTGCGGCAAAGGCGGCACGCGATTTGCCCCGGACGGCGATCCCGGCCCTGTTGCCGGTGACCATTGCGCGGGGCTGGCTGAAAGACCTGGCGCGTAACGGCCACGATCCCTTCATCGCCCCGCCCGAGCGCCCCCTGCGCCGCCTGGCACGGGTCACCTGGGCCGCCCAGCGCGGCCGTATCTAGCCGCAACACTCAACCGTCATTCCGGCGAAGGCCGGAATCCATTGCGACATCTCGCGCTGCCCCAGAATGGATTCCGGCCTTCGCCGGAATGACGGCTGTGAGGTTACGCCTCGTGCCTCAGATCCAGCACCAGCCGGCCCACCGCCGAGCGGCCGGCGACGGCGCCCAGTGCCGAGGCGAAATCGGCGAAGGGGATGGTCTTGCCTGGGAGCGGCTGCAACTTGCCCGACTCGACCCAGTCCAGCAGGACCTTGGTATTGGCCAGGTTCTTGGCCGGCTGATGGAAGATGCCGAAGCGGGCATAGTCGACCCCCACCAGGTCGGCCCCCTTCAGCAGGGCCAGGTTGAAGGGCAGGGCCGGGATGGTGCCGGCGGCAAAGCCCACCACCAGGTGGCGGCCGCCCCAGGCCAGGCTGCGGAAGGCCGGCTCGGCGTAAGCGCCGCCGACGGAATCGAACACCAGATCCAGCTTGTCGGTCAGGCCCTTCAAGGCCTCACGCCAGTTGGGGGCGGTGTAGTCGACGGCGGCATCGGCGCCCAGCGACAGGGCATAGTCGCGCTTGTCGGCCGAGGAGGCGGCGGCGATGACCGTGAGGCCCAGCGCCTTGCCGACCTGCACGGCGGCGGAGCCCAGCGCCCCACCGGCGCCCAGCACCAGCAAGGTCTCGCCCGCCTGCGCCCGGCCGCGGTCGACCAGGCCGTGATAGGCGGTGCCGTAGTTCACCCGGAAGCCGGCGGCATCGGCGTCCGACAGGCTGTCGGGGATGACGGTCAAACCGGCCGCCGGTGCCACGGCGTACTCCGCGAAAGCGCCGGTGAAGCCCCAGCCGATCACTCGCTGGCCGACCGAGACAGCGGTGACACCCTCGCCCAGGCCGACGATCTCGCCCGCGTATTCCGAGCCGGGGGCAAAGGGCAGGGGCGGCTTCACCTGATAGCGGCCCGAGGCGATCAGCAGGTCGACGAAGCCGATGCCGGCCGCCCGTACCTTGATCAGCACCTCGCCGGCACCAGGTGCCGGCCGCGGGACGGTCTGGATCGTCATCGCCTCGATCGGGCCGAAGTCCTCGCACCAAACGGCGCGCATCGTTTGCTCGCTCAACGCCACCCTCCACTGAAAAACGGCTTGGGCGACGCATTGCTGCGTCGCCCCGGCTGCCACCTGGTACCGCGCAGAATCAGGCGGCCGCCGATGAGGAGGAAAGCGCTTTCGACGCCGTCCGGTATTCCGCTTCGAGCCGGTCGACAAAGGCCGCGACCGAGGTCACCGCCTTGACCGCGCCGATGCCCTGGCCGCTGCCCCAGATGTCGCGCCAGGCCTTGGAGGCGGACGAGCCGCCGGAACCAAAGCTCATGCCCGCGGCATTGCCGTCGGGCAGGTTGTCGGGGTCGAGGCCGGCGTTCACGATCGAGGGGCGCAGGTAATTGCCGTGTACGCCGGTGAACAGGCTCGAATAGACGATGTCGGCCGCGCTGCAGTCGACGATCGACTGCTTGTAGGCCGCATCTGCATTGGCTTCCTGCGTCGCGATGAAGGCCGAGCCGATATAGGCGAGGTCGGCCCCCATGGCCCGGGTCGCCAGCACGGCGGCGCCATGGGCGATCGCGCCCGACAGGATCAGCGGCCCGTCGAACCATTCGCGGATTTCCTGCACCAGGGCGAAGGGCGACAGGCGACCGGCATGGCCGCCGGCCCCGGCCGCGACCGCGATCAGGCCGTCGGCGCCCTTTTCCACCGCCTTGCGGGCATAGCGGTTGTCGATGATGTCGTGCAGGGTGATGCCGCCATAGGACTGCACCACCTGGTTCACGTCCTCACGCGCGCCCAGCGAGGTGATGACCAGGGGCACCTTCCATTTCACGCAGGCTTCCAGGTCGTGCTCCAGGCGGTCGTTGCTCTTGTGCACGATCTGGTTGACGGCGAAGGGGGCTGCCGGTCGGTCGGGGTTGTCGCGGGTCCAGGCCGCCAGTTCCTCGGTGATGCGGTGCAGCCATTCGTCGAGCAGGGCGGCCGGCCGCGCATTGAGCGCTGGGAACGAGCCGACGATGCCGGCCTTGCACTGGGCGATGACCAGGTCGGGGCCCGAGACGATGAACATCGGCGAGGCGATGACCGGCAGGCGCAGGCCCTTTGCGAGCAGCGGCGGAAGACTCATGAAGCGTATCCCTTTTCCTGGTTCGTCCCGTTGTCGGCATATTTTGACGACGTATTTAAATCAAAGAATTAAACACTACAACAAAAACCGGGCTTGGGCTTACCTGGGCGGTAATTGCGTCGGCCCGGGGCCGCGCCACCATGGCGGCTGGTTCCCGATCGCGAGGCTGCCCATGTTCCCAACCAAGAGCTTTACCCATCGGGGTGTGGACCTCGCCTATATGGTGGCCGGGCAGGGACCCCCAGTAATGCTGCTGCACGGCTGGCCCTTTCACAAGGCCAGCTTCCGCAAGTTGATCCCGCTGCTGGCCGATCGCTTCACCTGCTATGCGCTGGATGCTGCCGGCATGGGAGAATCCGGCTGGCTGCCCGATACGGATTTCGGTTTCCGCGCCCACGCCGGCCGGGTCAGGGCCTTGGCCGACCACCTGGGGTTCGAGCGCTACAGCGTTGTCGGCCACGACACCGGCGGGACGGTGGCGCGGTTCCTGGCCGCCGAGGATGGCGCCCGTGTCGACCGTGTCGTGGTGCTGGACAGCGAATGCCCGGGCCATCGGCCTTGGATGATCCCGCCGCTGCAGAAGCTCATGCGCAGCAGGCCCGGCCGGCGGGTCATGAAGCGGGTGATGGCGATGCCAGGCTTTGCGCGGCTTGCCCTGGGCGGCTGCTTTGTCGACAAGACCTTGCTGGATGCCGAGTTCCGCCGGCTGTTCGTCGGCTTCTGGCTGGCCGACGATCGGCGCTTCGGCGGTCTTGCCGGCTATCTGTGTGGTATCGACTTCGCCCTGGTCGACGAACTGGCCGACCTTCACCGGCGCATCGAGGCACCGGTCCTGTTCGTCTGGGGTGCCCGGGACACGATCTTCCCCCGCAGGATGGCCGAGCGGGTCGCCCGGGAGGCCCCGTGCTGTCATGCCTTCATCGCAGTCGAACAGGCGGGTTTTCTGGCCCATGAAGAGCGCCCGGCGGAAGTGGCGAGACACATCGCCGACTTCCTCGAGGCCGCTACTCAGCCGCTGCCGCAGGCTCGCCCAGCCAGGCACCAAGGTCGCTGAGGGCGCGGGCCGACATGCCCGACTTGCGATCGCCCTTGCGGACCTTGCCCACGAGCGGCGGAAACAGGCCGAAGTTGACGTTCATCGGCTGGAAGGTCTTGGCATCCGCGCCGCCGGTGACGTGGTTCAGCAGGGCGCCCAGGGCGGTGGTGGCGGGCGGCGGCGACAGCGGCAGGCCCAGGGCATCCGCGGCGGCAAAGCGCCCGGCGATCAGGCCCATGGCCGAGCTTTCGACGTAACCCTCGACGCCGGTGACCTGGCCGGCAAAGCGCAAGGCGGGCCGGGCCTTCAAGCGCAGGGTCCCGTCCAGCAGGCGCGGGCTGTTGATGAAGGTGTTGCGGTGCAGGCCGCCCAGGCGGGCGAAGACGGCATTCTCCAGCCCCGGAATGGTGCGGAAGACGCGGGTCTGTTCGGCGTGTTTCAGCTTGGTCTGGAAGCCGACCAGATTGTAGAGCGTGCCCAGGGCATTGTCCTGGCGCAGTTGCACCACGGCGAAGGGACGCCGGCCGGTGTGCGGGTCGGTCAGGCCGACCGGCTTCATCGGGCCGAAGGACAGGGTGTCGGGCCCGCGTTCGGCCATCACCTCGATCGGCAGGCAACCCTCGAAATAGGGCGTGTCCTTTTCCCACTGCTTGAAATCGGTCTTCTCGCCGGTCAGCAGGGCATCAATGAAGGCATAGTACTGGTCGCGGTCCATGGCGCAGTTGATGTAGTCGGCGCCATCGCCCTTGTCGTAACGCGACTGATACCAGGCGCGCGCCATGTCGATGCTGTCCCTGTGCACGATCGGGGCGATCGCGTCGAAGAAGGACAAGCTGTCCTCGCCGGTGAAGGCCCGGATCGCCTCGGCCAGGGCGGGCGAGGTCAGGGGGCCGGTGGCGACCACCACATTGGCCCAGTCTGCGGGCGGCAGGCCGGCGACTTCCTCGCGCCGGATCTCGACCAGCGGCTGCGCTTTCAACGCCGCCTCGACGGCCTGGGAGAAACCGTCGCGGTCGACCGCCAGGGCGCCGCCCGCCGGCACCTTGTGGGCATCGGCGGCGCGCATGATCAGGCTGCCGGCGCGGCGCATTTCCTCGTGCAGCAGGCCGACGGCATTGGAGACCGCATCGTCCGAGCGGAAGGAGTTGGAGCAGACGAGCTCGGCCAGGCCGTCGGTCGAATGGGCATCGGTGCCGCGCACCGGGCGCATCTCGTGCAGGACGACGGGCACGCCCTGGCGGCTGATCTGCCAGGCGGCTTCCGAGCCGGCAAGGCCGCCGCCGATGACGTGAACGGGAGAGAGAGGGGCATTGGTCATGCCCCTCCCTATACCGATTTGTGACGGCTGCGTCAGCCCCAGACCGCGGGCTTGCGGTCGGCCCAGGGGAGGGCGCGTTCCAGATCGGCGGCCAGGGCGATCAGGGTGCCCTCGTCGCCGAAGCGGCCGACGATCTGCACGCCCACCGGCAGGCCGTCGGCGCTCTGGTGCAGGGGCAGGCTGATGGCGGGCTGGCCGGTGAAGTTGAACACCGGCGTGTTCACATAGTCGCCGGCCTTGCCCAGGGTCCCGGCCCAGTCGGGCGAGGTCACGTCGAAATAGCCCAATGCCACCGGCGGGCGGGTCAGGGTGGTGGTGACCAGGACGTCGACCGTCTCGAAGAACTGGGCGATGAAGCGCGAGATCCGCTGCAGCATGACCTGGGCGACCACATAGTCAGCCGCCGTGGTCTTGCTGGCGTGCTCGACCAGGGCCAGGGTCATCGGCTCCAGCGTGTCGGGGCCGGCCGCGCGGCCGCCCAGCATGGCTGCACCCTTGGTGATCGCGGCCATGCCGGCGGTCCACAGGGTCATGAAGGCGCCGGTCACCAGGTCGGCCGGGGCGGCGGGCATGTCGCCCGCGATGTGATGGCCGGCGGCTTCCAGGGCCTTGGCGGTCTTGTTCACCGCGGCCACGCAGTCGTCGTGCAGGGGCCGGCCCATGAAATCGCTGGTGGCGACGGCGACCTTCAGGGGCCGTCCGACACCCTTCAACTCGTCCATGTAGGGCCGCTTGGGCGGCGGCGCCCAATAGGGGTCGCCGATGTCGGGGCCGGCGGTGGCGTCGAGCGCCGCGGCGGTATCGCGCACGCTACGGCTCACCACATGATCGCAGACCAGGCCGCCCAGGGCATCGCCCAGGTCCGGGCCCAGCGGGTTGCGGGCGCGGGTCGGCTTCAGGCCCACCAGGCCGCAGGCGGCGGCGGGAATGCGGATCGAGCCGCCGCCGTCGTTGGCATGGGCCAGGGGCAAGCAGCCGGCCGCCACCATGGCGGCGGAACCGCCGGACGAGCCGCCGGTCGAATGCCCGGTATTCCAGGGGTTGCGGGCCGGGCCGTAGAACAGCGACTCGGTGGTCGGCAGGATGCCGAATTCGGGCGCATTGGTCTTGCCGAAGATGTTGAGCCCGGCGCGTTTGTAGCGCAGGGTCAATTCACTGTCGTGATCGTCTTCGATTCCCTCGAACAGGCGCGACGCCTGGCGGGTGGAAAGGCCGACGCACTGGGCGTTGATGTCTTTCAGCAGGAAGGGCACGCCGGCAAAGGGGCCATCGGGCAAACCGTCCCGGGCTGCCTGGCGGGCCATGTCGTAGGCTTTCTGGACGACGCCGTTCAGGCTCGGGTTGTGCTTTTCCACCAGGGCGATGGCGGTCTCGAGCAGTTCGAGCGGGGTAACCTGCTTGGTCTTGACCAGGCCAGCCAGCCCCAGGCCGTCGTGCTTGAGATAGTCCGAGACCTGCATGGTGTTTCCCCTGTGCGTTGTTATATGAGTTTATGTCATATTTGGTGATATAGATGCCGCGCTCCAAGGTCAAGACAGTGGCGACCGCGCCACCACCATTGCCCCCGCCGGGGCGCCGCGCCGCCGCCCGGTGCAGGCGCGCGGCCGCAAGCGGGTCGAGATGATCATCGACGCCGCGCAACTGCTGATCCGCGAGAAGGGTGCCGATGCCCTGAAGATGAGCGAGATCGCGGTGGCCGCCGGCGTGCCCATCGGCTCGATCTATCAGTTCTTCGCCGATCGCGGCGCGATCCTGCGGGCGCTGGCCGAGCGCTATATGGAGCAGAACCGACGCCTGATGGAAGGCACCATGCGCAACATCAAGACGGTCGAGGACGCGCGGCGCAAGCTGTGGGCCGGCCTCGACCAGTCCTATGAGACCAACTGGCGTGATCCGGCCTTTCGCGACGTCTGGTTCGGCCTGCTGGCCGACCGGGAACTGCAGCAGGTCAACCACGCCGCGACCAGGCGCTCGGCCGCGATCATCGTCAACGCCATCAAGCACCTGTTCCCGCATCTGAGCGCGCAGCGCCTGATGCTGGCGACCGAGACCATGGTGCACATGAGCGAGGGCCTGGTGCGCTCCATCAGCCTGGAGGACGAGAGCATCGGCCAGGCCATGTTGGGCGAGTTCAAGCACCTGATCGCGCTCTACCTGCGGGACCTGTCGACAGCGGCGGATTGACCGCTTCCAACCTCACGACCCGGCCTGTCATCAGCATGGATCCCGGATCAAGTCCGGGATGACGCTCGTGGGTGGATCGCGTGTAACCACAATGTGCCGCTGTACTGCCCGAAATCCGGGACCGCAGGCGCCCGGCGGCGTGCGGGCCTAACCCTCCAGCAGGGCTTTGAGGGCGGCCAGGTCCCGGGTGACCAGCGCGGCATCGCGGGCATGGTCGTCATCGGTCATCGCGGGCAGGCGGTAGAGGATGAAGACGACTTCCGCACCCTCGCCATTGGCGATGACGCGCAGGGGAATGTAGATCTCGTCGCCGGCCGGCGGCGTCACCCAGTGGTCGACCACGCCGAAGGCGTTGGGCGGCGTGAAGCGCACCGCCATCACGCCGTCTGCCGTCCGGGTCAGCCACTGCGCGCCGTCGCGTTCCAGGGCGCCGAGGCCGGCCGCCCAGCGCGGGAAATTCTCCGGCGCGGCCAGGAAGGCGTAGACGTCGCGCCAGGGCCGGCCGATCTGTACGGTGATTGCGCGCGATGCGAGCATGGAGGTCTCCCCGTTTCCATTGTCTGATGCCGGCCGTGGTTTCCGGGATTTTTTCGGCGTCGGCAGGCCGCTCGTGCTAGTGTCGGCGCACAATAGGGCAAAACCGGACCGGGCTGGCGTGACTTACAGGACCGATGTACGAGATCGGCTGCTTCAGGCTGCCGAGGATTTGGTGCGTGCCAAAGGCTTGCCGCAGACGACCATCGAGGCGGTGGCGGCGCAGGCCGACGTGCCGCTGGACCAGGCCCAGGCGGCCTTTCCCGACCCTGTGGCGCTGAAACTGGCACTGGCCCAACGCTATCGCGGCGCCAACAACGACATCTTCCTGTTCGCCCTGCGCGAGATCGCCAGCTTCGACGATGCCGTGCATATGCTGCAAAAGGCGTTCGAGAGCTATTTCGAGGTCTTCGTCGCCGACGGCACGACCCGCGATGTCTGGACCGACCTGCTGATGGACCGCGACCTGCGGCCCTCCAACCTGGCCGAGGTGGTCAAGAACGCGGCCCAGGTCTGCGACGTGCTGCAGCCGATCGTGCCGGAAATTTCGCGCGCCCGGCTGGCGACCGCGGTCGAGATGATGATCCACATGAGCGACACCATCGCCCGCTGGGCCGCCATGCGCGAGCCCCAGGCCGCCCGCGCCATGCTCGATGAATTCAAGCATCTCATCGCCCTCTACGGCGCCGACCTGCAGGCGCGGAGCCGGCGCACGCCCTTGCTGGGCACCGATACCTGACTATTCGGCGACGGCGGCGCGCTTGCGTGTCCGGGGCCTGTTCCCAAAAGTCTAGGTTCGTGGCACGGGGTGTATCGGACAATGATCTTGCGTGGTTCGACAGGCTCACCATGAGGAAAGTCTTTTTGCCATAAAGATTCTCCTCATCCTGAGCCTGTCGAAGGACGCACGGCATACCCGCAGGCCGGCGATTTTGAAACAGGCTCTAGACGAGTGACCAAGCCAGGCGCCGGTCAAAGACAGGTTCACCAATGATCGCCGCATAGGCGCTGCTTGCCTCGATGAACGCCTGGAACGTTCCTAGTTCCGCGCGTGTACTGCACCATTTGTCGCCTTCCCCAACCGCCATCAAAGCCGGGGTCGGTCGATAGAGAAGGCTACAATTCAGTTGGCTGATTGCATCGTCGTCCTGCTCGTCGGCCGTGATGAATTGGCGCGTGATATCGAACTCGAAGTGCGTTCCAGCGCCCCAGTCATAGGTGCCGAACTGGAGCAGCAGCATGTCGCCGCCATCCGGTGCCAGGTTGGAGAACTCGACGCGCTCGTAAAAACCCAGCAAGCAACTGACGAAATCCTTGAGTGGCGCTTGGCGGATATCCAAACCTTGGTGCTGAAAGAACTGTGTTACCGCTTCGAGGGACTGCGACGGCGCCATGGCCGTCACTCCGCGACGGCGGCGCGCTTGCGTGCCTTGGGCTTGCGTTCGCGCGCCAGGATCTCGGCCAGGTAACGGCCGGTGTGGCTGCGCGGCTCCAGCACCACATCCTCGGGCGGGCCTTCGGCGACGATCTCGCCGCCGCCGTTGCCGCCTTCGGGGCCCAGATCGATGATCCAGTCGGCGGTCTTGATCACCTCCAGATTGTGCTCGATGACCAGGACGGTGTTGCCGGTGTCGACCAGCGCCTGTAGGACTTCCAGCAGCTTGCGCACATCCTCGAAATGCAGGCCGGTGGTCGGCTCGTCGAGGATGTAGAGGGTGCGGCCGGTGG